>CAZSXX010000010.1:0-27062 GCA_964611245.1 uncultured Verrucomicrobiota bacterium
GCCTGAGCGTGATGGTGAAGGAGAGCGCCACGGCGAGGGCCGGGACGGCGAGTTGGATCGCGGGGGACTTTTCACGGACGGTGAAATAAGTTCCGAAAGCAAGGAGTGCGGCCAAGAGCACGCCGCTGGTTTGATCCAGTCCGCGCCAGACGACGAGAGCCATGGCGAAGGCGGCGATTCCGGAGATGGAGAAGAAGCCTTTGGCGAGCGGAAGGAAGGCGGCTGAGCCCGCGAACGGGATGGTGAGCAGGGCAAGGATGACGCCGACGTTCGCCAGCGCCAGGATTGGGACAAAGGTGAGGAGGACGCCGAGGAAGGCGGACGAGATCGGCAACGTGCGGAGTGTTCGGATTTGGGTGGCGAGGGGAAAAATCTCCATCATCAAAACGAACAGGTAGATGGAGAAACCGCCATTGAGCCCACCGATCAAAGCCTTCGTGAAGTCGCCAGCCTTTTGCACGAATGGGAGGAAGGCCATGACGGTGCCGATGAGCAGCATCATTCCAACGCCGAGCGCGGTGGAGCGGATCATCGTCCTTTGGACGAGGAAGCGCAGGCCCCCGACGCCCGAATCGGCGTGGCTTGATTGGGCGGATTTGGGGATTGGGGCAGGGGACTTCGGCCCGGATCGGCGGCGGAGCAGGCGCCCGGCGCGCACAAAGCCGAGAACGGTCAGGGCCAGCAGGGCCAGCACGATGATGGCGGCCAGGCCAGCGTGTTGGCGGGAATTTGGAAGTTGAAGGACCATCCAGAGCGCGATCGGGAGGAGGAATCCGAGGCCGGTGAAAAATCCACGGATTCGGTTGGCCTGATTGGAGGTGCCGCTGTCGGGCATGCAAGTCTGGAGGCCGAGAATGGCGCCAAGCACGAGGGGAGGCAGGCACCAGGTGGTGAGGTGAAAAAGCCGCGGAATCTCCGGGAGTGGGAGGGGCGCGAACACGGCCAGGGAGAGGAGGCTGGCCGCACTGAGGGCAAGTCCGGGGACCAGGGCGTAAGCGAACCAGAGGGCGCGTCCGGCACGTTGGCGGGAGAGGGGAAGAAGGCTAAGGATCCGGGCGTGGCCGCGGGCCAAATCGGCGGGAAGCCGTAGGCCAAGAAACATCAGGATTTGGAACGCGAAAATGCTCGGGATGAAAATGCCGGTCCGGGCCGGCGAGCCGATTTCGACGGGGGCGCCTCTCATCATTGCGGCATCGGAGCTGGCGAGGAAGAAAAAACCCATCATCATGGCGGCCAGAAACAGCCAGGAACGGTGGCAATAATCGAGGATGATGTTTTTCACGCGGGTTTTCCTTCCTGCACCAGGGCGACGAAGAGGTCTTCGAGGGTGACGGGGGTGAGGGAGATTTGGGTGGCGCCGATCGATTGGAGCCAGTGGGGGGCCGGGGATTGTTGGTCGACCAAGGCGCGGCAGCGATTCTGGTCGCGGCGCAGGAGCGTGAAGCCGTCCTGGTTCGCGACGGCGGCGCCCGCCGGCGCGAAGAAATCAGCCATCCGGTACCGTTCCACGATTTCGTCGGTGCGGCCTTCGAGGAGGAGTTTGCCGTTGTCGAGCAGGCCAATGTGGTCGGTGAATCGTTCGATGTCGGAGAGTCCGTGGGACGAGACAAGGACGGTGCGCTCGCCATTTTCGACCGCGCGCAGGAGTTCGCCGAAGACTTGCTGTTTGGAGATGGCGTCGAGGCCAGTGGTGGGTTCATCGAGGATGAGGAGCTCCGGGCGGCGGGCCAGGGCGAGCAGCAGGTTGAGCTTGGTTTTGGCGCCGAAGGAAAGGGTGATGATTTTGTCGGCGAGGCTGAGATGGAATGCTTGGAGCAGCGTGGCGCAATACGAGTCGTCCCAGTCGGGATAGAAGCCCCTGACGAAACGGATGGCGCGGCCAACGGTGCCCCAGATTTGGAAATTGAGGTCCGGGCTCGTGTAGGCGGCGCGCCGTTTGATCTCCACCTCGTCGTCCCGGTGGTCGAGGCCGAGGACGGAGATGGCGCCGCCGTCATTGGCGCCAAGGCCGAAAATCAGGTCCAGGGCGGTGGTCTTGCCGGCGCCGTTCGGCCCAATCAGGCCATAGATGGCGCCGCGCGGGACAGTGAGGTCGAGCGGCCCAAGCTGGAAGGATGGGAAACGCTTGGCGAGGGAGCGCATTTCAATGGCGTTGGATGGTTTCATGGCTTTTTCTCTTTCAGAAGTCTTTGGGCGAGTTCGAGGATTTCGGTGGGCTGGAGGCCAGCCTCGGAGGCCTCGCGAATGGCGGAGCGGAAGAAATCCTCAGCGGCGCTCAGTCGGGCACGGCGCGAACGGTCCGGGCCGTGTTCCGCGACGAACGTGCCGAGGCCCTGGCGCCGGAAAATCACGCCTTGGCGCTCAAGTTCCTCGTAGGCGCGCTTGACGGTAATGACGCTGACGAGGAGGTCTTCGGCAAGCTGGCGGAACGAGGGAAGGGCGGCGCCCGGGACCAGGCGGCCTTCGCTGATCTCCCTCTGGAGGCGGTCAATGATCTGCTGGTAAAGCGCGCCGTCGGCCGCCGTGGAGATGGGGGCCAGGAGCAAAGATTTGGGCGCGGCGGACATCTGACCTACTGTATATACTCAATATAAACAGACGTCAACGGATTCTTTCCGGGCCTGCCTGCGGGGAACCGCGCGGAGGGCGCAATGGCAAAAAAAAACGCGCCGGGGAACGGCGCGCGTGTGGGAATTGGAAAGGATGATTAAAGGACGGTGACGCGGTAATAGCGGTTCTGGCTCGGACGCGTGACCGTGAAGGTGGTGGTGCCTGACGGGCCGGAGTTCTGGTCCACGCCGGGAGTCCAGACGGGCTGGCCGGTCGCGGGGATTTCCGTGGTTGAATCCAAGCGGAAATCTCTGCCGGCGGGCCCGGTGGCAGTGATCCTGATCTCAGTCGCAGTCATGGTGACTTGCAGCGCGGGATTGGTCGTGGGCGCCGGCGGGGCGAAGTCGGGCAGGTCAATATTGTCGATGCCGACAAACTCATTCTCCACCGAAAAGGCGATATCCTTGGTGTAACGCCATTCGAGGGAGGTCAGAGCTCCACTGGCCTGCGCGGGAACATCAAACGAGAAGATTTCCCAAGGAACCTGTCCGGACCATGCGCGGACCAGCCGCTCGTTCACAAAAAACTCCAGTTTGTCGTAGGTCGGTTCCGAGTTGACGGTGAACTCAAAACTCCCCGTCCCGGAGAGGAGATTGGTTTTGACAATCAAGCGGGCGACCGTGCTGTCAGGCAAGTTCGGTTGGATTCGGGCCACCAGTGAGCTGCGGACGGCCACGCCGTTGGTGACGGATGCAGGTCCCACAGTCCAATGGTTTCCGGGATTCAGGAAATTCAGCTCGCCCAAGCCTCCCTCCTCAAAATCAGCCTTGAAAGCGCGGTTGGTGAAAGTCGCCAACACCGTGGTCGGAGCCGTCAGGAGAAAGGTGTAAGTGGGATCCGTTGTGTTGACGAACAGCACCCCGTTCGTCTTGATCTCATAGCTCGCCAACTGCATGTAAGGGGCGGGCGTCGAACGCAGGCCAATGGCGGTGTTGGCCAAATAGGACTGGCTGGCCGGGAAGACCGTCCCGCTTCCTGCCGGAACAACGGTCACCGTGAAGGGGAAGATGGGATCGACCTCAAAGCGGTATTGTAGAGTGATGACGCCGGACTCGCCGCCAAACCCATCAACCGCGATGTAATAAGTCTTGCCCGCCTCCACCGCGCTGGAAATTTCGCTGAACTTGCCGTCCCGCGAGTCGTCGCTTTCAGCCAGGCTTTGGATGCCCGAGAAAGAAAAGTCGGTCGAGTTGGTCACCACATAAAGCCCCATCAGGGTGTCGAAGTTGGAGCCTTCCGTCGAAAGCGAAAGTTGGCCGCTTTGGGTCGGCTTGTAAAGCCACCAGAGGGATCTTCCGCCTTCGTTGCCGCCATGTTGAGGTTCATTGAACTCCAACGTCGCGGACGTGTTCGTCCCCCGGGCCACACCGGAGGCGCCAGCCAACTCCGCCGCGTAACCGAAATGGTCATTTGAAAGCTCTTGGGGCACATAGGTGAGCGTGAACATGGTGGTCTGCGATTCATTGTCCGCCCGGTCAAAGGCCCGGATGTAAATCCGGTTCAGCCCATTGGCGAGTTGGATCGGCTGCGACCTCCAATTGGTCGTCCCCAGGGCCGTGGTGAAAAGGTTGTCACGCTCCGACTTGATCTGGACGGAGGCGACTCCGGACACATTGGGCTGCGGATCCTCGGCGGTTCCCGCAAGGGTCACGGTGTTGGTGCGCGACCGGATGGTCGTCCCACTCAGGTAATTTGTGACACGCAACGTCGGGCTGGTGGTGTCAAGGTCCCCATTGGGTTCCACGCGAAGCACCACATTGCCAGGGCTGTTGGTCCCCGTCGCGGTCTGCGCGACCACGATTCGGTAGGTCACGCTCGGCGTCGTTGTGAACTTGAGGAATGGGGCCCGCGTCCCGTTCGGGCCGTTGGCGACGGCGAAGGCGGAGCCAACCTCGGTCAGTTGCGTCAGGGTTTCGCCAGTGTAAACAGCGAGGACCGCGTCGTCATCAAAGCTCGTCCCGGCCGTGTCCACAATGACAGGAGTCGCGACGGTCGTCGACCAACTCCACCACAACGAGCGGTCGTTGGAAGCCCCGCCATGGCGCGGTTCATTTGGCTCAATCGTGGCCAGGCGGTTGTCGCCTTCGCGCACGCCCCCCTGGGCGGGAATTTTGGACGCGTTCTGGAAATTGTCGTTCGGCGGCGCAAGGAGGATTTCGTACGTGGCGCTGAGCTGCGCGGGAGATTTTCCGGGCGCGGAGGCGGAGATCGACCAAGTGTAATTCCCCGCGAGGGTCGGCATCGCGACCGTCGCCGTGTACCGGCCATCGTTGGGGTTGGCGTCAGGCGCCACGCCATTGTTGCGGAACGTGACCGTCGCCCCGTTGAACTGTCCGACCACCACCGCATCATTGACGTTGAAGTCGTCGGTCACCCGCACAATGACGTTGGTCTGCACGCCGGCGAGGAAATAGGCCCCGGACGGGGGTTGCAAAGAAAGTTCGAGAATGCCATCCACTCGGCCGCTCATCGAATTGAGGATGTCCAAACGGCTTCCCGTCGTGGTTTTCCCAGTTAGGGCGGGAATCGGCAGCCCGCGCTGGAGAATCCGGTCGCGCACGCGGGTGTAATCGGAGGCTGGGTCGGCGGAGAAGAGGAGGGCCGCCGCTCCCGACACGTGGGGCGTCGCCATGCTGGTGCCGGAAATTGTGTTGTAAGAGGTGTCCGTTCCGACCCAACACGAAAAAATGTCGACTCCCGGCGCGCCGACATCCACGCTGGTCAATCCGTAGTTTGAGAAATCCGCGAGCAGGTCGGATCGGTCCAAGGCGGCCACCGAGATGATGTTGTCCAAATCGAACGAGGACGGGTAATGCGGAACAAGGTCATTGTCCGTCGCCGCGTTGCCGGCGGCCGCAATGAACAGGTGTCCCTGCTGGCGCGCCGCGTCAATCGCGTCAAATAGGGCTTGGGCGCGGTTCCTTCCACCCCAACTGTTGCTGGACAATCGGACACCTTTTTGGATCGCATAGTTGATGCACTGCACCTCGTCGGAGGTGAATCCCGACCCCTGCGCGTTGAAGCATTTAAGGGCCATCAGTTTGACCTTCCAAATGACGCCCACATGGTCGTTCCCGTCGTTCGCCGCCGCCCCGATGGTGCCCGCGCAATGGCTGCCGTGGCCATGGTCGTCGCGCGGGTCGCCATTGTCCGCCACCGCGTTGATTCCAAAAACGTCATCGATATACCCATTGCGGTCGTCGTCGACTCCGTTGCCGGGAATTTCATCGGGATTCCGCCACATTTGCGCCGCCAAATCCAAATGGGAATAATTGATCCCGGTGTCCAACACCGCCACGACCAAATTCGTGTCGCCCGTCGTGATGTCCCAAGCGCGGATGACGTTGACGTCCGCCCCCGCGACGCCGCCCTGCTGGCCATTGTTCAGGAGGCCCCACAGCGAGCCGTTCAAAAAGGCGCGGTCGGTCGGTTGAAGGTCGATGTGGTTCACGAAGTCGGGCTCGACATATGCGAACTGCCCTGTGGCCATGAGCTGGCGAATCGATTCTTTGAGGGCGGCGTCCGGGTTCGCATTCTGCGCCAAGGCGGCCTTGACACCGGGTTGCTCCTTCAGGTCGATCACCGCCAACCCCGGAATGGTGGAGAATCGGCGGGAAACCTTCATGTTGGCTGCCGCCGTGGCTTGGCCAACATCGGCCGCTGGCTTGAATTTTGCCAGGACCCGGGTCGCGTGGGCCTCGGCTCCGTCAATCGTGACGATCGGCTCCACCGCTGATACGGCCACCAATCCTGCAAGCAAAACCAAACCGGCAAACAATCGAATCATAAGACTTTGTTCTAACTGCGCGTTTTCAGGGACTTCGGTTGTACAGAACTCTTTTCTGGCCTGGGTTGCGCGTAAAAATCAGGCGGAACTTTCATTCAATCAACTCCAATGGTCAAGCAGAGTTTGTGCCGCCGGACGCCGCACTGGCGAGTGAAAAATGCCCATTTTTAATCGCCGGTCTAAGCTGGCCAAACGGCGGCGGAATCCATAGGCTGGGCGGTGGATTGAAAGAGCTGTTGCGCAAAGCGCTGGGCACCGTCGGATTGCTCGACCCCGTCCGCCGGGTCCGCCGGAAATTGAGGCCGCGCTCCGAACGGCCCTCCGACGAGGAAAAACGCGAAATCCTGCTCAAATACCAGGCCCGCTTCAAAACAACCATTTTCGTGGAGACCGGCACATTCCTCGGGGACACAACGGCGGCGTTGGTTCCGACCTCGAAACGGCTCTACACCATCGAACTGAGCGAGGAGCTTCACGCCCGGGCCAAAAAGCGCTTCGCGGCGGAACCCAAGGTGTCACTCGCCCTGGGCGACAGCGGCGATGTCCTGCCCGCCATCCTCAAAGAGATCGATGAGCCAGCCCTGTTTTGGCTGGATGGACATTACTCCGCGACCTTCGATTATCACGGGGAGGTGTTCACCACCCCAAAAGGAAAGCTGGAGACGCCCATCATGGCCGAGTTGAAACTCGTCCTGGCTTCTCGTTTTCCGCACGTGATCCTGATTGACGACGCCCGCGACTTCAATGGAACCCATGATTATCCCACGTATGAGGAGGTCCACAGGTTCATCAAGGCGCAACGGCCCGAGTATCAGGTCACAATGAGCCGCGACATCATTCGCGCTGTCCCGCGCCGCTGAAGGCGAAGTGCGTCGGTGGCTGGCCTCGCGCCAAGTGTGGCGCTATCATCCGGCATGTTCATTCTCGGCGCGGGGAGCGCGACGCCGCCCAATCGATATTCGCAGGCCCAATGTTGGCCGGCCTTGCACGCGTCCGCGCAGTTCGCCGGGCTCTCCGCACGGTCCAAGGCGATCCTCAAAAAAGTGCTCTCCGGCGACACCGGCATCGAAAGCCGTGCTCTGTCCTTCGATCGGCTGGAAGAAGCGTTCGCCCTGGATCCGGACACGCTGCACCGCCGATTTTCCGAGAACGCCCCGAAATTGGCCGCGGAGGCCGCTCGCCGGGCGTTGGCCCACTCCGGGAAGGACGCGGGGGCGATCGACGGCCTGCTGGTCAGCACCTGCACGGGATACCTATGCCCGGGGCTGACGAGTTATGTCAGCGAATTGCTGGGTTTGCGCCCCGACGTTTTTTGCCTGGACCTGGTGGGACAGGGATGCGCGGCGGCCATTCCAAACCTGGCGGCCGCGGATGCGATGATCGCCCAGGGCGCCCGGAACACTCTTTCCATCTGCGTCGAGGTTTGCAGCGCGGCGTTCTATTTGGATGACGATCCCGGCGTCCTGATCAGCGCATGCATCTTTGGGGATGCGGCAGGGGCAATTGTCGGGTCGCACGAGGCGTCGGGGCCCCGGCCTTTGCGGTGGAAGGGTTGGACGACGACTCTGGAGCCGCGCCACCGGGACGTCCTCCGATTCGAGCAGCGCGGCGGGATGCTCCGCAACATTCTGGACAAATCCGTCCCTAGCCTCGTCGTCGACCAGGCGCGAAAAGTCTTGGATGACGGATTGGGCAAATTGACGCTCGACCGCGCGGCCATTCGCAACTGGATGCTGCACACCGGCGGCCGGGATGTCCTCGCGGCGATGCGTTCCGGCCTCGGCCTCTCCGAGGGAGATTTGGCATCAAGCATCGAGATCCTGAGAAAATTCGGAAACGTGAGCAGCCCAAGCGTCATAATGTCCCTCGAACACGCCTTGGAAAGAAACGCGCCAGTCGGACTGTGGTGGCTTTGCGCGTTCGGGGCGGGAATGGCCTGCCACGGCGCCTTCGTTGAGGGATGAAGCGTTGGGTCCAGCCCGAGATTCTGGATGGGCTGCCTGCCGCCAACCCGCGCGCGGTGGAATCGCGCCGGGACCTGCGCCGACTGAACTCACTGATGGGAAACGCTTCCGCCCTTTGCGCCTATGTTGCGGAGCGAATTCCGGACAACGCGAACATCCGCATGCTCGAAATCGGGGCAGGGGACGGGAACATTTCCAAACAAATCGCCGGGCGCCTCGGCCAACGGGGGATCACGGGCCACCTGCAACTCATGGACTTTACGGTCGTTCCGGACGCCCGCAATTCCCAGACTGCTCCGCCTCCGGGTTGGACAGTTGAGAATGTGCGATTGGATGTCCGGGCGTGGAAGCCCATCAAGGATTCCCAGGACGTCATTGTGGCCAACCTTTTCCTCCATCATTTTGAAACCGCCCCGTTGCGCGACTTGCTGGCGCAATGTGCGGCGGCCAGCCCGCTGTTCGCCGCCGCCGAGCCACGCCGAAACTGGTTCGGCGCCGCGGCCGCCCGGTGCGTGGGATTGATTGGATGCAACCAGGTGACCCGGCACGACGCAGTCGTGAGCGTCCAGGCCGGTTTCAACGGCTCCGAACTTTCCGCGCTGTGGCCGACTGCCACCGCTTGGCAGGTGACGGAGTGCCGCTCTGGATTGTTCACGCATTTCATGGGAGCGGCGCGGCGTCGATGAAATCCGTCGTGATTGTCGGCGGGGGCCTGGCTGGGTTGACCCTCGGCATCCTTCTGCGGCGCGAGGGAATTTCGGTGACGCTTTTTGAGGCGGGGCATTATCCCCGGCACCGGGTCTGCGGCGAGTTTCTTTCTGGACGAGGGCGCGAGGTCTTGCGGGGCCTGCAATTGCAGGCGGCATTCGTCGAGCGCGGGGCCCTTGAAGCCAAGACTTCGATGTTTTTTTTGCGCGGGAAAAAAGCGCTCTCGCTGAGACTGGGGGAACCGGCGTTGTGCCTGTCCCGTTTCGAAATGGACGCCCTGCTGGCCATCGAGTTCAGGCGGCAGGGAGGCGAGCTCCGTGTGGGGGAACGATTCCAATGTCCACCGCAGGCCGAGGGCGTGGTCCGGGCCACGGGACGCCGCCGCGCGGAAACGGGGGCGGGCCATCTTTTCGGCCTCAAGGCCCACGCGCGCCACGCGGAGCTGTCGGCCGACCTGGAAATGCACTTTGGGCGGGGCCACTACGTTGGAATCTGCAGAATTCCCGGCGCCAAGGTGAATGTCTGCGGCCTGTTTTTCTCGGCGCAACCGGTCCAGAATGTGCAGAAATGCTGGCCCACCATTCTGGCGCAGTCCGTTTTTTCCCCGGCGTTGCGTGGGGTCGACTGGGACATGGAGTCGTTCTGCACAGTCGCTGGCTTGAGCATGGACCGTGAAATGATGCCTGGAGAATTCGCCATAGGCGACGCGGCCGCGATGATCCCTCCGCTGACCGGCAATGGCATGTCCATGGCATTTGAGTCCGCTTCGGCCTCGGCGCCCTTCCTCATCCAATACGCCCGCGGCCAAGCCGAATGGAAGGAAACCGTCGACAACTTCCAACAAGCTTGGCGGTCCCGGTTTGCGGATCGGCTTCGGTGGGCCGGGTTGGTCCAGCGCTTGGCCTTCCGCTCCGCCGCGCAATGGCTGTTCTTTCACGCCGCACGGCTGACCCCCGGAATCCCCGACCTGCTGTTCTCCCGAACCAGGTAGCGGCTGTCCATTTATGGGACAGTGGAACCCCACTCCCTTTGCCTTCGGGGTTCAAATCTCCATGAAAGCGGCTGTAAATTCGCTTCCTTTCAGGGTGGCATCCCGGCTGCTAACCTCTCGGCGGCGAAAAAAAATACGAAATGAAGCTCCCTTTTCTGGCCAGCGTTTATGTCTCAAGCCTGCTCACCTTCAGTGTTGATTCAGGCGCCCTGACGCTGGAGGAGTTGCGGGCCGATCCCTCCGTCACGCCCTCGACAATCCTGGGCCGCTTCTCCGCTTTCAGGTTTGAATTTGGTTCCACTGTCCGGAAACCGGAGGAATTTCTCGCCGCGCGAGCCGGGGACTGCGACGACTTTGCGACCTTGGCGGCGGAAATTCTTTCCCACCGGGGCTATCACACTCACTTGGTCTCCGTGCGGACCGGAACAGTCGCCCACGTGGTCTGTTACGTCGAGGAAGTCGGCGGTTATCTGGATTACAATCTGCGCGCGAAAGCGGTTGGGATTGTCCGTTGCGAACCGACGTTGGTGGGGGTCGCGGACTCGGTCGCGCGGTCTCTTGATTCGCGGTGGAAGTCCGCGTCGGAATTCACCTTTCATGATGGGGTGAAACGCCTGGTGGCCACCGCCCTCTCCAAGAACCGGGGGGCCCAAATGGCGTTCCTCTCCACCAGCGCCACCAGGCCCGAACCCAGCAACTGATGCCAGCCAGCGCGATTCGCAAGCACTTGCCAAACGCCCACGGGAACGGCCCGGGGCGGGTTCTTGTTTTGGATGACCAGGCGGAAGTGGCCGCCATGCTGACCGAGATGGTGCGCTTGATCGGGTATGAGGCCCAATCGGAGTGCGATCCTCACCGCGCTCTCGAGCGGGTGGAGGAAGGGTCCTTCGATCTGGTCCTCTCGGATTTCCGCATGCCTGAGATGAATGGACAGGAATTTTACCGCGCGGCGGTCGAGGCCCGGCCGCATTTGGCCCAGCGAATCGTTTTTCTGACCGGTGACCTTCTTTGCGACGAAACGCAGGCGTTCCTGCAGGACACGGGCGCCGCGTCGATCGCCAAGCCTTTCAAATTCTCCAAGGTCGAGCAGACAATCATGGACGTCCTGAACCCGGAGGCCGCGGCGGAATAGGATGACGCCGCGCCCGGCTGCGGGCGGCGGCTGGCTTGGGCGGCGTTCTATTTTTGGAAGAGCGGCGACGACTCTTTCCCGGCGGATTCGATGAAGGCGATCATGTCGAGAATTTCCGTTTTGGTGAGCACGCTGGCAAGGCCCTCGGGCATGGTGGACATCCGTGCGGGTGTCCGTTTCGCGACGTCCGATTTCCTGACCTCCGTCCGGCCATTGGCCAGGGGGTTGGTGAGGACAATGTACCGCTGCTCGTTCTCTTCGATGATCCGGCCGCTGACTTCACCGCCGTCCTTGAGGGTGAAATCCGTGCCCTGATACTGTTCAGACACAACCTTGGAAGGCTCAAGGATGCTTTCGAGGATGTCCCGGCGCGTGAACCGCGTCGAGACCGTGGTCATTTCCGGTCCGATGGAGCCCCCCTCATTGCCAAATCGGTGGCAGACATAACATTGGGCGGCGGCGAAGGCCTCCTTTCCGCGTTTAAAATTACGGCCCTGCGAGACCAAATGGAGGGATTCCGCAATGTCGGCGGTTTTCCAGTCTTTCACAAACGCGCGGACGGGGGCGGTCGGCGCCTTGGGCACGGGTTGCTGGCCTGTGATCGCCAGGCCAAGGCTGCCCTTTTCCTCGTCCGTCAGGGTCGCGATCGCGTCAGCTCTGGCGTTGGCGAGGAACTTCGGGAAGCTCGCCCCATCACTGTAATCCCGCCCGGCTTCCGTGAACCAGGCCACGGTTTGAGGGGCGTGTTTCGAGCCGGCCCCGCCGTGCTTCAGGTTGAACCAGGCGAAATACTCCTCCCGTTGCGCGTGCGTCCACCCGGTTTTCAGGCTGCGCAGGCTGAACATGTAATGCGCTTGGTCTTCGAAGGTGGACGCGGCGCGCGCCAAGGCCAGCGTCTTTTCAACAGCGCTCGGGGCGTTCAGGTAAATGAGGATTTGCGACAGCTCCCGGTCAAGCATGGCGTTGCCGGACGGGAACATTGCGTCGACCGACTCGATGATCCCGGCGCAAGTTTCGCTGTCGGGACGCCCCATCCGGATCATGGCGACCTGCAGGACCCGGGCCGCGTCCAAAAGTTGGCGGGGGCTGACCCTCTCCTCGCAAAGGCGCCCCAACGCATTGATCAAGTCAGTTTCAACTTCCGCGCTTCCGCTGCGCGCGAGGGCCAGGAGCGCGGAAAGGCCGATTTCCGGATTCTGCTCCGCAAGGGCGCGCGCGGACCAAGCGCCGACGTCCTGATGTTCCAGCGCGATCCTCGCGGCGAAACGAATCCAACGGTCGTCCGATCCAAGATGGGGCCAGACGAAATCGACCGCTTTGGGATCCTTGTGGCCGTGGAACGATTCGAGCTTGCGCCGAAGGGCCCGGGATTCCGCCCCCGCGTCGTTCTTCACGGCGGGCGCGACACTGTCGACGCCGGAGTAACTGACCCGATAAAGGCCGGACTGCGTCCCGCGCCCCCCGGTCATGAAATAAAGGGCCCCATCATCGCCAATGACCATGTCGGTCACGTTGAGCGGCTTGCCTTTGACAAATTCTTCCTTGGTCGCGGAATAGCTGGCTCCCTCGGGGGTCAGGTGGACCGCGAAAATCCGGCCATACGACCAATCCATCGCGTATAGCGCATTCTGGTACCTCGCGGGAAATTTCGCTCCGTGCCCAAACACCACGCCCGTTGGGGAGCCAATTCCAGCGTCGAGGGTCGGCGGCAGTCCGTCCGGGTAATGGGCGGGCCACTTGGCCGTGCCTTCCCGGAAACCATACTCGCCGCCTGAAACAACATGGTAAATGCGGGTCGGCCGGTACCACGGCATGCTCCAATCCCATTCCATGTCGCTGTCGAACGTGAACAGCTCGCCGTCTTGATTGAAGGCGAAATCATACGCGTTCCGCAGCCCCGCGGCCACCAGTTCCCAGTTCTTGCCGTCCTGGTCGCATCGCGCGACATAACTCCCCGGCGGCTTCAAGCCCCGGCCAAATCCGTTGCCATCCTCGCCGCGGGGAAGAAGCACATCATCCGCGTAGTTTTTGTGGGGCGAGGCCGGGGACAGGTCCGGCGGGACTTTCACGAAGTTGCCATGGAGGTAATAAATCTTGGAATCCCGGGCCAGCAGCAGGGCGTGCGAGCCATGCTCACCCTCGGCCCCCTGGAATTTCTTCAACATCTCGACGGAGTCATAGTGGTCGTCGCCGTTCGTGTCCTTGAGGCGGTAAAGCCCAAGCCCTTGCGGCCCATTGCCGCTCACATACAGGCTGCCGAAGGCTTCCAGCAGCCCCATCGCGGCCCCAACTTTGAGGTCGATCTTCTCGATGGCTGGATCGCGACCGGGCCCGGCGAGGGTCATGCGAAACAAGCCCTGACGGCCATCTTGCGGCGAAATGATCAGCCGGCCCTTGGCATCTTTGCACACGGAAATCCAGGAGCCCTCGTTCGTGGCGGCGGAACGGACCAGTTCGATCCTGAAGCCCGGCGGGACTTTGATTTGGTCGGCCGGAGTGGCCACCTTCGGTTCAGCGGCGCGGAAAGGGAGGCAGGCCAACAGCAGCGAGGCCACGAACAAGGAGGCTTTTGGGGTTTTCATGCGGCGTGAAGTTCCGACGTCAATCCATGCGGGGAAATTCGAGTTTGTGTCAGGAGGTCTGGGCCAAATCGGGCAGTTCCATGAACGCATAAGCCAAAAGATGGCAAATGGTCATGTGCGCATCCTCCACCCGCCCGTAATGCTCCGAGGCGATCACGATGGTCTGGCGGGCGAGTTCCGCCAGCTTGCCGCGCTTGGCGCCGACCAGCGCGACCGTCTCCAGGCCGTGGGCATTGGCCCATTCAAACGCCTTGACCAAATTGGGCGAATTGCCGCTCACGCTCATGGCCAGGACCACGTCGCCGGCGCGGCCGAAATTCGAAAGCTGCTTCGCAAAAACCTGGTCAAACGCATAGTCATTGCCCAACGCCGTCATCCAGGGGGCGTTGTCGTTGATGGACATGCACCGAAAACGCCGGCTGAGCTTGTCCGACGCCCCCTTTCCCAAATCGGTGACAAAATGCGAGGCGTTGGCCGCGCTGCCTCCATTTCCAAACACAAAAATCTGCCTGTCTTCCATCCAAGCCTTGCGCAGCCGTTCCACCAATCCCGCCACAGCATCCGAGGGGATGGAATCCAAGGCCGCCTTTTGTTCCGCAATGTAATGTCCAATCCAATCGTGCATGGGTGGAAGCATGCCGTCGGCAACGCTTTCGCGGAAAGTCAAATCTCCGCCATGGGGGAGGCGCGGAGAATAGGGAATGCTTTGGTCATCCAGCTCCTCCCCGGTCATCCTTCATGACGAACCGGCAGGCTGGGAAACCCGTGCAACCCCAGAATTGACTCCCGGGCTCCGGGCCCTTCCGCGAGGTGCGCAAGACCATCTCGCGCTCGCATTTTGGGCAGATCTTCCCTGCCTCTTGCAGCAATCTTTGGACCTCGGATTGATCCGCGGCGGCCAAAATGGTGAACAACTCGGAGTCGCCGATCAGCTCGATGTTGTGCCGTTTGGCGAGCGCAGCGGCGTCCGGCGTCGCTCCAATCAAGGTGATGATTGTGCCACGCGGAATGTTGGCGTCCGCCATCGCGCCGATCATCTCCCTGACCACCTTCACACCGACCTGCCGGTTTCTCCAAGCCTTGCATTGGATGGCAGTTTGCTTGCCGTCTTTTTCGATGACTAGATCAATGCCGCCATCGGGATTTGCGCCGCCGCGCCGAGTCACCGAGTGAGAGGGACGGAAAGCGAGTTCGACCACCCGCTCGAATTGGAACCAGTCGATGGCGCGCAATTGTTCGGTAAGTGCGGGATCCGGCAATGGGCTTGGTCGTCCCCGTGGCAGGGGATTCGACCCCAACCTCGATTTGAGCAACGAAACAATGAAAAGGGAGAGCCCAAAAAGCGCGAGGAAAAGCGCCACCCAGGTCACCGGGCCGAGGTTGGCCGGAGCCTTCAACAGCGCCGGTGGCCACAATGCGGCCAGAACGCTCAATGCCACAAGGCCTCGCGCGACAGCGAAGTTTTTCGGTTCCCTTTTGCGTCTGGCCACGCAGGCAAGTTATCGGCAGAGACATTGGACCAGTAAAGCGCAACATTTGGAACGGCATTAGGCCTTTCGGAGGGGACGGAACTCTGATTCTATCGCGGAGGGGTAAATTATGAAAAAAGCGACAAAGTCAAAAGGGATGGGCGGGAAGCGGCGGCAATTGACATCGGTGGTGACGGGCTCGGCGGGCTTCTTGGGCTCGCACCTCACGGATTATTTGCTGGCCCGGGGGCATCGGGTGATTGGGATTGATAATTTTGTGACCGGGTCGGTCGCGAATTTCGACCACTTGGCGGGAAACCCCAATTTCCGGTTTGTGCAGCAGGACGTGACGGAATTCATTTTCCTGCATGATGAGGTGGATTTCGTGTGGCATTTCGCCTCGCCGGCGAGCCCTATCGATTACTTGGAGCTGCCGATCCAAACCCTCAAGGTCGGGTCGCTCGGAACCCACAAGGCGCTGGGGCTGGCCAAAGCCAAGAAAGCGCGTTTTTTGATCGCCTCCACGTCGGAGATTTACGGCGACCCACTGGAGCACCCGCAGACGGAGGCGTACTGGGGAAACGTCAACACAATCGGGCCGCGCGGGTGTTATGACGAGGCGAAGCGCTTCGCGGAGGCGCTGACCATGGCCTACCACCGCGAGCATGGGGTGGACACTCGCATCGTGCGGATTTTCAACACCTATGGCCCGCGCATGCGGATGGCTGATGGGCGGGTGGTCCCGGCGTTTGTCGGGCAGGCCTTGGCGAACAAGCCGATCACCATCTTTGGGAAGGGAACGCAAACGCGCAGTTTTTGCTATTGCTCCGACCTGATCGAGGGGATTTACCGCCTGATGATGAGCGACACAAACTTGCCGGTCAACATCGGCAATCCCCGCGAAATGACGATGTTGCAGTTCGCGGAGGCGGTCATCAAGGCGACCGGATCAAAGAGCCGGTTGGTTTTCAGGCCGCTGCCCCAGGATGATCCCAAGCAACGCCAGCCAGACATCACGCGGGCCCGCACTCTGCTGGGATGGGAGCCGAAAGTGGGGCTGGACGAAGGTTTGGCCACCACGATTGCCCATTTCCGGTCGCACGTTGCGTGATTCCAGGACGGCCGCTGGTCTTGTGACCGGGAATCCGCGCGCTGGAGGATGCCCCCAAAAAGGCGCCCTGCAAACTCGGCGCGTGGAAACGCCAAAATGGCCCTCGCCCAAGGGCGATCAATCCACGAAACTGCAGATGTACTCGCAAATTCCGGACGTCACTTCGATGTCAAACCCCGATTTGGCCGGGACATCGAAGTACTGCCCAGCGGTGTAAATCTGTTCCCCCGCGCCGCCGTCGAGCTCGACTTTGCACGAGCCCGCGACAATCTCCATCCGCTCGGCCTTGTCCGTGCCAAAATGGAATTTGCCGGGGTAAATCAGGCCGAGCGTTTTCTTTGAGGCGTCCGGAAAGAGGATGGAGTGGCTGACCACCTTGCCTTCAAAATAGATGTTGGCTTTGGCGACGGCGGTGACGTTTTTGAATTCAATCGGGAGGGGCATGGTGAGTCAGATTTCCGTGAGTTTGCGGCAGGCCTTGCGAAGTTTGTCCAGGTGCGCGGTCGATTTCGCCTCGATGTAGCAGCGGATCAGGGGTTCGGTGCCGCTGGCGCGGAAGGCGACCCATTCGTGGTTGGGCAGCAGGAATTTGTAGCCGTCGGTGCGGATGAATTGCTCCACGGGGAAGCCGCCGATTTGGGTGTAGCCTTCCCCAAGCCGCGCCAGAAGGGCCTCCTTTTTGTCCGCGGGGATTGCGAGATTGAGGCGGTCGGAGTGGAATTCGCCGGTCTGCTTCTCCAACCCCTTGAGGATGGCTCCAAGGGAACGCCGTTCGTAGGCGACCAACTCGGCCATCAGCAGGCAGGCGAGAATGCCATCTTTTTCCGGAACATGACCCTTGACGCTCAGCCCGCCCGATTCTTCCCCGCCCACAATGACGGGCTCGGATTCCATGAGGGCGCCAATGTATTTAAAACCAACCGGCGTTTCGTGGACCGGGACATTGAGCAACCGCGCGACGGCGTCAACTTGGTGGCTGGTGGGGACGGTCCGCACGACGGCGCCCGTCCAGCCCCGGTTCTTTTTGAGGTGATACAGGGCCAGGGCGAGGATCTGGTTTGGGGTCATCCACGTGCCGTCCTTGTCCACCACGCCAAAACGATCGGCGTCGCCATCCAACCCAAGGCCGAGGGTGGCCTGGCCCTTGGCGATGGCCTCCCGCGCCGGTTTCATGCCCTCGGCATTGGGTTCAGGATGATGCCCGCCAAAGAGCGGGTTGGGTTCCGCGTGAAAAATGACCAAACGGGCTCCGCATTGCGCGAGCAGTTCGTCAAGATACCCGCGCCCCGTCCCATACATCAGCTCAACCGCGATCTTGAGCTTCGCCTTCGAGATGGCCTCGAAATCGATGAGCTTGCGGAGTTGTTTGATGTAAGCCGGCTTGGGGTCAAATGTCTTGCATTTGTAGGTGCCAACGATGGCCGCCGCGAACGTCCAGCCTTGGTCGATGCGGGTTCGCACCGCCGCTTCGATCTGCTTGGTGACCTCGGGATGGGCGGCGGCGCCGTCACTCGTGGAGAATTTCAGGCCCTGATATTCTGCCGGGTTGTGGCTGGCCGTCATGTTGACTCCGCCAATGGCTTTGCGGGCCCGGACATTGTGGGCAATGACCGGTGTGGGCGCGTCCCGTTCGCAAAGGAGCGGGACAAGATTGTTCGCCTCCAGGACCTCGGCGACGGCCAGGGAAAACTCCCGGCCAAGAAACCGGGTGTCGTGGCCAATGATGACCACCGGCTTGCGTCCATAAATGGACGAGCGTTCGTCCGCAAGGGAGGTCTTGAGATAATCGGCGATGCCCTGCGAGGCGAGCCGCACTTGGTCAAAAGTGAAATCGCGGGCAATCAGCCCCCGCCATCCGGACGTGCCAAACTTAATCATGATCTTGCAGGGAGTGGAATTGGGGGAAGCGGTGTCGTTGCGCGCGCGGGACTACGTTTTCCAGTCAAACGCGCCTTTCTTGAGGGCGTATATGTAACCAACAAAAAGGATCCCGAGGAAGGAGAGCATGGAGCCGAAAATGAGGTTGGCGTTGACGGCGAGCATTTCGCGGTAAACCACGGCCCAGGGGAAAAGGAAAATCACCTCAATGTCAAAGAGGATGAAAAGCATGGCGACCAAGTAGAAGCGCACCGACAGACGGGAACTGGCGTCGCCCACAGGGAGCATGCCGCATTCATACGGCGTGTCCTTCACCACATTGCGCCGCCCCAGTTTCCCGAAAACCACGGACGCGATCAGCGTGCCGACCGCGAACGCCGTGACCACAGCTCCCAGGATCAGGACGGGGATGTATTGGAATTGCTGTTCCATGAAGTCACGATAAGAACGGCAAGGGGCGCTTGGCAAGGGAGGAAACGCGGCGGACGGAACGCCCAACGGGCGGGCGGCCAGCGGCTACTTTTTCGTTTTGCGGGCCGGCGTCGGGGCCGGGCGCGCCGTCGTTTTGGGGACGATTCGGGTGTAGGGGACCGAATGGGCCGCGTGGGCGTGCCAGTTGGACAGGTAGCGGTTGGCCAACTGGGGATCGTCAATGACCAAGAGGTTCTCGGCGTTCTTCTCCTCGGCCGATTTCGTGAAATTGAACGAGCCGGTGATGACCCGCGAATGGTCGATGATCATGACCTTGTTGTGCGCGATGGCATGGGCGCTGTCGATGCGGGTCGATATGCCCGCGTTGGAGATGAAATCGGCGGAGCTGTATTTCTCCGTGCGCTGGCTCTTGTCGAGGATCACTGAGACCCGCACTCCGCGGCGGGAGGCGTCAACCAGCGCTTTGGCGATCGGGGCGGAAGTGAAACTGTAAGCTTGCACGAGAATGTTGGAGCGGGCTTGGTTGAGGCTGGCCACGACCGCCTCAGCGCATCCGCCGCGCGGGGAGAAATAGACCTGCGTTTCCGGGCGCGAGGTCGGGGCAAGGAGCAGGAACATGGCGGCGGCGGGCGCGAACTTCATCCGCCGAAGATAAGGGCGGTCGCACGGACCCGCCACTTTCGTTTGCGGGGAGGGGGTTTTTTGAATGGATTTGACAGCATCTTCTTGAAAAGAAACTGGAAAATGGGGTCCAATCCCGGAATGCAAATGATCCGTTGGACTGCCGTGGCGATGCTTGCGGTTTCACTGGCCGGGGGCGCCAGCTGGGGCGCGGTTGGGGTCGAGGATTTCCGCTTCAAAGCGGAGACCCTGGCGACGGGGATGAGCCAGCCAATGGAATTGGAGGTGGCCCCGGATGGCCGCATTTTCTTCAATGAAATCAATGGCAAGCTCAGGATTTTCAAGCCGGGCGTGGGGATTGTCGAAGCGGGGACGCTGGCGGTTTTCACGGCGCAGGAGAACGGATTTCTCGGGTTCGCGCTGGACCCCAAGTTCGAAAAGAACGGGTGGATCTACCTTTTCTATTCGCCCACCAACCACACAGGCCAGCGGTTGAGCCGATTTGTCATGGACGGCGACACCATCGATTTGCGGAGCGAAAAGGCAATCCTCCAGTTTCCCGAGCAGCGCAAGGATTGCTGCCACCACGCGGGCTCCGTCGAATTTGCGCCGGATGGGAATCTGCTGATTTCAACGGGCGACAACACGCATCCGGGTGGGGATTCCGATGGATACGCGCCCATCGATGAGCGGCCGGGGCGGGACGAATATGACGCGCAGGACGGGCCCGCGAACACGGCGGACCTGCGCGGGAAGATTCTGCGGATCCGCCCGTTGGATGACGGCGGATACGCCATCCCTGATGGAAACTTGTTCCCGAAGGACGGCTCGCGCGGGCGTCCCGAGATTTTTGTGATGGGATGCAGGAATCCATGGCGGATGAGCGTGGACCAAAAAACCGGGGTCGTCTATTGGGGCGAAGTCGGGCCCGACGCGGGCGGCGATTCGGCGCGCGGCTCGCGAGGGTATGATGAGATCAACCAAGCGAAGCGGGCCGGGAATTATGGATGGCCGTACTTCGTGGGGAACAACTCCCCGTACGCGCGTTACGATTTCGCGGCGAAGAAAGCCGGCGAAAAATTTGATCCCGCCCGGCCGGTGAATGAGGGGTTGGGCAACACCGGGGCGAAGGAGCTCCCTCCGGCCCAGCCTGCCTTCATCTACTGGCCGTACGGGGCATCGAAGGAGTTCCCGATGCTGGGCGAGGGCGGCCGCACGGCGTGTGCCGGGCCCGTGTTCCATTTTCGCCCCGAGTTCCGCGAAACCGGTGGTTTTCCTGACGCGTTCGACAACTGCCTGCTTTTTTACGATTGGCAGCGGCCGTTTTTGAAATGGGCGCGCTTGGACAAAGAGGCAAACCTCGCGGGGATTGAGCCGTTCAGCTCCGTGGTGACGCTGGCCAATGACAAAGGGCGGGTCAACGCGGCGGAGCGCCGGGGCGAATTTGTCATCCGGCGGGTGGTGGATTCCCAGTTCGGCGCGGATGGATGTTTGTACCTGCTGGATTACGGCGAAACTTGGGGCGCGAACCCGGACGCCAAGCTCGTCAAGATTTCGTATCAATGGGGGAACCTGGCCCCAATCGCCAAAGCCACCTCCACGCCTGCCTCCGGCCGCGAGCCGCTGGCCGTTGGGTTGTCCGCTGCCGGGTCGAAAGATCCGGAAGGCGGGGCATTGCGCTATCAATGGAGGCTTTTTCCCGGCGAAAAAATCGTGGCGGAAAGCTCCGATGCGACCGTCACAATCGAGGCGCCCGGGAATTATGTGGCCGAAGTGACGGTGACGGATGACAAAGGGGCCGCCGGTCGGGCGTCAGTTCCATTGATCGTGGGGAATTCCGCACCGGAGGTCCGGTTCCGCTCGCCGCGGGAGGGCGACTTTTTCACGCCGGGCGAGGCGGTCGCGTACGAGGTGGCGGTCAAGGACGCGGAGGATGGCGCCTCGGACTCGAACGACGAATTGATGGACGCGCGGGTGTTCGTCGCGGCGCGGTGGAGCCGGGGCGACGGCAAGGAATCCGACGACGAGCCGGGACTGGCCCTGATGAAGCAAAGCGACTGCTTCAATTGCCACGCGGTGGAGACCAAGATCGTCGGGCCACCGTTCCTGGAGGTCGCGCAAAAGTATCGCAGCCAAACCGGGGCGTTCGAGGCCACGGTCCAGCGGGTCATCAAGGGAAGCAGCCGCGTGTGGGGCGAAACGCCAATGTTGCCGCACGAGTCAATCAGCGCGGACCAAGTGCAGTTGATGGTGCGGTGGGTCTATGGGCTGGAAGCTGGAAAAACAGGCGCGGGTTTGACCCGGGGTTTGAAGGGGCGCATTGATGCGCCGCGCGATGAAAAGATTCGCAATGCGTGGCTGGAAGCGACTTACACGGACGCCGGGCGCGCCCCCGCAGGGCCGCTGGCCGGAAAGTCGGCCGTCAAGCTGCGCCACCGTCGGTTGGAGGCGGAACTGGCGGAGGAAATCCACGGTCCCCGGGTCCTCGGAAATTTCTTGGGGGCGATTGACGACGGGCATTATGCGCTGTTCAAGGGATTGAACCTGGAAGGCTCCGGCGGGATCACTGTTCGCGTGGCGAGCGCCGGGGCCGGCGGCAGGATTGAAGCGCGGATGGGATCGCCGAAAGGGGATCTGCTGGCCGCGTTTGAGGTGGAACCGACCGGCGGGTGGGACACGTGGGTGGTCAAGACGGCGCCAATCCACACTGAGGGGCGGGGGGATGTGGCGGTCGTTTTCGTCAACCCCGGCAAGGGCGGGCTGATGAACTTGGATTGGATCCAGTTCGACCCGAAAGCGAAGGACTAGGAATGCGCCGGTCCGGCGGCGGGATCAGTCTTTCTCCCAACCCCGGCGGCTGTGGTAATACCACCAGTCCTCCTCCTTGGGATTGCGCTTCTCAAAAGCTGCATGGTTGTCCGCGTAGACAAGGTTGATTCCCTTGTGGTGGGCGGAGCCGGCGGAATACCAGTAAGGCATTTCCCAGACCAGCACCGCGCTGGACGCGATGACCACATTGTCGGTTTTCCGGCCGCTGACCGGGCGGGCAACCACATAGGCCCCGTTTTTGTCCACGTAAATGTGGTTCCACACGTAGGTCACATAATCGTTCGCGATGTAGCGGTCCTTCAAATTCTTGAATTTGACGCCACTCGGGCAGGTGAAAACGCCGCGCGAAGGCAGGGGTTCTTTGGCGGCGGCGGCGGCGTTGTTGGTCGGTCTCCGGAGCTTTCCCAAATAGGGCTCAAGCAATTCGGGCATCCACATTTTGTCGGTGCGGAGGGCATGGTCCTCGCCCCACGCCTTGCCCCAGTTCTTGCACAGCGGAAACCTGTCGTTGGCGTCCGTCGAGTAAAGCCCGGCCGCAAGGCCAATCTGCTTCATGCTGTTGAGGCAAAACGTCT
This sequence comes from uncultured Verrucomicrobiota bacterium, assembly GCA_964611245.1. Lineage (GTDB taxonomy): Bacteria > Verrucomicrobiota > Verrucomicrobiia > Limisphaerales > SXQI01 > CAZSXX01. The sequence continues at coordinate 22,690 of CAZSXX010000010.1, forward strand.
GCTCTCCCTTGGCCTTCGCCTTCGCGAGGGACGGAAGCAAAAGGCTGGCGAGGATGGCAATGATGGCGATGACGACCAATAGCTCGATGAGCGTGAACGCCAGGACGCGCCGTGAGCCGGGTGGATGCGGGAAACGCGTTTGCATAATTGGGATTGGACCTGATTAGGCACCCGGCGGCGGGGAACGTCAAGCGGTTGCTCCCCGGAAAAATCAGCGCCCGACGGCGGCGGAATCCGCGCCGGGGACAAAAAAAGGGCGCCGGTGAACAACCGGCGCCCGTGCGAGAATCATCAGTCTGCCATTAATTCTTGATCAACCGGTAGAACGCGGCGGGAGCCGTCGCGGGCAGGGTGACTGAATTGTTTGCGACCCCTCCGACCGGGGCCCACGTCGTGCCGAGGGCTGCGGTGGTCTCAAGCATGAAACCCGTCAGGTCGCCAGGCCACGAGATGGTGATGTTCTGGGCTGAGCGTGCGATGCTCAACACAGCGGGCGTGGGCAACTGGATGACGATCGGAATCCCGGCCGCCGAAGGCCCGCCCAAGGCGGTCAGCTCGGCGTCGCTCAATTTGCCGGAGCGGATCTGCACACTGTTGACCCACATGGCGCGGCGCTCGTCCTGGTCGCCGTCGGCGAACAGGATGGCGCTGGCCTGCAGGGCTCGGCGCGGATTGTCCAAGCTCTGATTGGCGGTCCAATCGTCCTGCTTGATTCCGTCGACGAACTTCGTGACCACGGGCGGCGTGGCCGCCATGTCGTAGGCGGCGGAGACCCGGTGCCATTCGCCGGCGGTGAACTGGCCCGTGCCGATGTAGCCGTTGCCGCCCTGGCCGAAGTTGTTGCCCTGCCAGAAGAGGTCGCCGTCATCGGTGTTGTCCAGGGAGCTGGTCTGCCACAGCGAGGCCGCGCCCGGGCCCGATGCGTTGACGAACACGTCCATGATCAACGTGTATTGGTTGACACGGGTGCCGCCGCCGTTCGGGGAGATGCCGTGGTCCATGATGTAGCCAATCTGGCGGGTGAGGTCACCCGGGACGGCCATCACCAGCGCGGGTCCGTCGTTGATGTCGGGAATGCCGAGATCCGTCGTGGACCCGAACGCCGTCCCGAGCTCGGTCACGCCGCCGGGGCCGTCGAAATAGCGGAGCGGCTTGCCGATCGTGGCGCGCAAATTGCCCGCGTTGAAGTCCCATTGGCCGGCGACGTTCACTTTCGGCACGGCGACAGGGATGCCGGCGGCGGAAGGCCCGCCCAGCAGGACGATCTCCGCGTCCGTCAGCTTGGTTGACCGGATCTGGATGCTGTTCACCCACATTTCGCGGCGCTCATCCTGGTCGCCGTCGGCGAAAAGAAGGGCTGTCGGCTGGAGGGCGCGGCGCGGATTGTCCAGGCTCTGGTTGGCGGTCCAATCATCCTGCTTGATGCCGTCCACATATTTGGTGACGACCGGAGGGGTGGCCGCCATGTCGTAAGCCGCGACCACGCGGTGCCAGGCTCCGGCCGTGAATTGGCCGGTGCCATTGTAGCCGTTGCCGCCTTGGCCGAAGTTGCCGCCCTGCCAAAACAGGTCGCCGTCATCGGTGTTTTCCAGTGAGCTGGTTTGCAGCAGGGACGCCGCTCCGGGGCCACTGCCCGCGACGAACACGTCCATCACCAGCGTGTATTGGTTCACGCGCGTGCCGCCGCCATTCGGCTTGATGCCATGGTCCATGATGTAGGCGATGTCGCGGGTGAGGTCACCCGGGACGCGCATGACAAGGGCGGGTTCGCCCGCAATGTCGTCAATGCCGAGGTCGGTGGTGCTGCCGAAGGCCGTTCCGAGCTCGGTCGCCCCGCCGGCGCCGCCAAAGAACGCAAGGTTCTTGCCAATGGTCGCGGCCAGGTTGCCGCGGTTGAAATCCCATTGCCCCGTGACGGTCGTCGCCGGAATTTCCCGGGGAATGCCCGCGGCGGAAGGCCCGCCGAGCAGGACGATTTCCGCGTCGGTCAGCTTGCCCGAACGAATCTGCACGCTGTTGACCCACATCTCTCGGCGTTCATCCTGGTCGCCATCGGCGAAGAGGACGGCGGTCGGCAGGAGCGAACGGCGGGGATTGTCCAAGCTCTGGTTGGCCGTCCAATCGTCCTGCTTGATGCCGTCCACATATTTGGTGACGACCGGAGGGGTGGCCGCCATGTCATAAGCCGCCACCACCCGGTGCCAGACATTCGGCGTGAATTGGCCGGTCCCATTGTAGCCGTTGCCGCCTTGGCCAAAGTTGTTGCCCTGCCAGAACAGGTCTCCGTCATCCGTGTTCGCCGGTGAGCTGGTCTGCCAAAGGGAAGCCGCGCCCGGCCCAGTCCCCGCGACCATCACGTCCATGATCAGCGTGTATTGGTTGACCCGCGTGCCGCCGCCGTTGGGGGCGATGCCGTGGGTCATCACATAACCGATTTTGTTGTTCACGTCGCCGGGAACACGCATCACCTTGGCAAGTTCACCGCCAATTTCGCTGCTCTCGAACGTCGTCTTGGTGGCGCTCTGCCCGTCCGTTCCGTCGAGATACTGCAAGGGGAGGCCGATCGTGGCCTCAAGGTTGCCTTGGTCGAAATCCCATTGGCCCGCCACGGTCGTGGTGGAACCGCTCAACGGCGTGATCCCGAAGGACCATGAGTTTGTGCGGGTCACCGCCAGCGAATCGGTGAATTCGACGCGCACAAGGTTGTTGGCGTCCGGCCGCGCGGCGTTCGGGGAATATTTGAGGACAATTTTCCCGTCCGCCTTGACGATGGACTGCGGAACGACGGCCACGTTGTTCAGGAAGAGTTTGACCCCGCTCGTGGCGATCGTGCTGCCGTTCTCAAAGATCACCGCCTCGATCGGAGCGGCAGGGCTGTTGCCCGCGGATCCGCCAAGCGGGCTGATCTGCGCGACATACGGGGCGCTCACGTCGGGATCCGTGCTGCTGTGATAGGCGGCCAGGGCGCCCGGAACGTTCGGATCGTTGACGATGGTGCGTTCCTCGGTCGTCTTGTCGATCGTGTAGAACGTCAGGTTCGCGCCGAGGCCAGTTTGCCAATAAACAATGCGGAACGGGTAGATGCCCGGCGCCGGAGCGTTCACCGTGAACTGGGTTTCGCCATGCGTGTTGGACGCGAACGGCGGCGAGGAACGTTGGAAGTCCGCGACCAGCGGGTTGAAATAATTCCGGGGATTCGCTCCCGAAAAGACGGAGAACGAATCGTCGTTGTTCACGTCCGTGCGGTCCGTGCCGACGCTGATCCCGAAAGTCGTCTCCCCTGCCGGAAGGTCAAGGAACGCCACGACTTCAGTGGCGAAGTTGTCCGTGTGTCCCCCGCCGCCCGGGATTCCAGGAAAATACTCGGGTGTGACACTCGTGATCACCGATCCATCAATCGCGACGATGTTGAAGAAATTCCCGTCCCGCTCGAAATTGACCGTGTCCATGAAATACGATCCATCCGGATTCGAGCCAAACCCCGCCTCGTTGGGCAGCGGGTTTCCATCCGCATCGACCGCGGTGCCGTTAAGTTGGGCGATGGCGCGGACGAGGTTGTTGGCCAACGGAGGCGAGAGCGGGCCTTGGGAGGACCGGACATAAAATCCGCGCTGCGAGACCGACGCTGCGGACACTGCGTCCGATGCCGTCAGGTTGAACGTTGCGGCCGAGGTTGTGTAAGCTCCCGATAGGCCTAGGCATATCGCGGCGCATAACTTGGATGTGTTCATGAGGTTATTCTGCATAAAAGGATTCTGTGCCTCTTGAATACCTCAGGGAAAACCCGAAACCAAGCCTTTTTCGACCGAGTTCAACCGCGCTGCGGTCCGTTTCCTGGGGTGACCGCGCCCCTTCAACGGAGGAAAACTCGGCGGAACAATCGGGACATGGCCAACGCGGAGCCAAGCAGGACGACATCCGTCGGCCCAACGGGCAAATCCCACCGATATGCCACCCAGAATCCAACGAATGCGCCGACGGCTCCGATCCCCGACGAAAAAATGAAATACCGGCGCATATTCCTTGAAAAAGGATGCGCGATCAACGGTGGGATCACCAAAAAGCCGAATGTCACCAGCGGGCCGACCGTCAGGACCGAAACGGCGATCACCAAGCCGAGGAGCAGGTACAGGGTCAGATCCCAGAAAAAAACATTCTTCCGCAGGGTGATCGCCATTTCCCGGTCATAGGACACCAGCATCAATTCTTTGTGGAAAAGAGCCAGGAGCGTGAGCGCGATCGCAAAAGCGATGGCGGTGGTGGCCACGTCCCGCATTCCCAGCGCGACGATTTCCCCCTTGAACAGGCTCAACCAGCTTTGCTCGGCGGTCGGGCACTTCGCCAGGATCAAAATGCTGGCCGAAGTGGTGAGC
>CAZSXX010000011.1:0-22606 GCA_964611245.1 uncultured Verrucomicrobiota bacterium
CATGCTCGACTCGCTCACCCGCTTTGAACTTCAGCAGGTCCTCATCGATCTCTGGCGCAAGGACCAGAAAACCGCCCTCATGGTCACCCATGACGTCGACGAGGCCCTGTTCCTCTCCGACCGCATCGTCATGATGACCAACGGCCCCGCCGCCGAGGTCGGCGACATCCTCGACGTCCCCTTCCAGCGCCCCCGCTCCCGCAAGGAGGTCATGGAGCATCCCGAGTACTACCGCCTCCGCGAGCATTTGATCACCTTCCTCGAGGAGCGCGCCCACAAGCATTCCCCGCCTCCCGCCACGGTCCCCACGCCAAAAAAGCGCTTCTCCCTCCGGGGTCGCGGGGAATTGACCGTCAAGGAATGAGCGCCCTCCGCCAAGTTCCGCCGCGATTTTTCCCAAGTGAAATGCCACAAAAAACCAATGATTCCTAAACCTCTCCCCGCCCTGGCCGGGCTCGCGCTCGCCTTCACCCCGCTCGTCGCCGCCCCCGGCGATTACACCCCCACCGGGCCGGTGCGCCCCAGCGCTGGCCTCCTCAACGATTATCTCCGCCAAAACGACGCTGGCATGGCTGCCTGGGACATCGGCGCCTCCACCAGACTCCGCTACGAGGTCCGCGACAACTTCGGCATTGCCGGCAAGCCCGGCTCCTCCGATTTCCGCGCCACCGGCGCCGACACCGACAACGCGTACCTCCTCTACCGACTCCGCCCCCGCGTCGGCTACAATTCGGAATGGTTCAGCGCCTTGGTCGAGGGCCGCCACAGCGGCGAAACCGGCGACGAACGCCGCCCCAGCCCCGAGGCCGACGACTTCGACCTCCACCAGGCCTATTTCTCCATTGGCAACCACAAGGAGTTCCCCATCTCCGCCAAAATCGGCCGCCAGGAAATGATCTACGGCGACGAACGCCTCATCGGCGCCTTCGCCTGGAACAACATCGGCCGCGTTTTCGACGCCGCCAAGGTCCGATGGCAAAACCCATGGTTCGGCGTGGACCTTTTCACCTCCCGCCCCGTCGTCCCCGCCGACCACCAGTTCAACATGTCGAACGACAACGAATATTTCTCCGGCGCCTATTTCAACACCAAGAAAATCCCCCATCAAACCACCGAAGCCTATTTCCTCGCCCGCAACGTCGCCACCAGCGCCCTCAAATACACCGGCGTCACCCAGCTCCCCTCCAGCCCGCGCGACGTTTACACCGTGGGCCTGCGCGTCAAATCCAACCCCGGCGAGTTCAACGGCTGGGATTACGGCGCCGAGGCCATGGGCCAGTTCGGCAGCTTCGTCGACCTTGGCCGCCGCCAGGACCACGAAGCCTACGCCTTCTTCGCCGGCGGCGGCTACACCTTCACCGAAACCACCGCCACCCCCCGCCTCGGCCTCGAATACAATTACGGCTCCGGCGACAGCGATTCCACCGACGGCACGCACGGGACCTTCGACAACCTCTACCCCACCAACCACAAGTTCTACGGGTTCATGGATTTTGCCTCCCTCCAGAATCTCCACAACGTCCGCCTCAGCGCGTCCGCCAAGCCGCTCCCGCGCCTCACCTTCACCGCGGATTACCACAGCTTCTGGCTGGCCGACACCCGCGACGTCTTCTACAACGCCGGCGGCGGCAAACGCGCCGCGGGCGGCTACGGCATCAAGCCCGCCAATGACAGCCACGTCGGCTCCGAGATCGACCTCATCATGACCTACGCAATCTCCCCAGTCGCCGTGCTCGAAACTGGCTTCGGCCACTTCTTCACCGGCAAGTATGTCGATCAATCCCTCGCCGCCTCCGGCGCGAAGGATGCCAACTGGGTTTACGTCAGCCTGAATCTCAACTTCTAATGTCCGCGCCTTTCATCGAGCCAACCACTCTCATCGATGAATTGCTCGCGCAACAGAAGTCCCTGACCGCCGCCGCGCGCTTTGCCCAGGTCCATGGGCAGGGCGCTCTCCCCGCCCAGGCCCGGTATTACCGCGACCTCATTCCGCTCACGGCTCCACTCCCGGGCCAGCAATTCGCCTTCGAGGTCGATCTGGACCAATGCTCGGGCTGCAAAGCCTGCGTCACCGCCTGCCACGCCCTCAACGGCCTCGACGACGATGAGGTCTGGCGCTCCGTCGGCCTCCTCCACGCCGATGGCCTGCAAAAAACCGTCACCACCGCCTGCCATCATTGCGTCGATCCCGCCTGCCTCAATGGCTGCCCGGTCCTCGCCTACGAAAAGGATTCCACCACCGGCATCGTCAAGCACCTTGACGACCAATGCATCGGCTGTGGCTATTGCGTCATGATGTGCCCCTACGAGGTGCCGAAATTCTCCGCCCGCCGCGGCATCGTCCGCAAGTGCGACATGTGCTCCAGCCGCCTTTCCGCCGGTGAGGCGCCCGCCTGCGTCCAGGCCTGCCCCAACGAGGCCATCCGCATCACGCTCGTCGATCGCGAGGAAGTCTCAAGCCGCTTCGCCGCCGCCACGGGGAACACGTTCCTCCCCGACTCGCCCAACCCCCTTTTGACCGGCCCCACCACCCAGTACCGCTCCGCCGAGCCCCTTCCATCCGTCCTTCGAGGGGCGGACCACGCGGAGGTCCAACCCGCCCAGGCTCATCCGCCCCTCGTTCTCTTTCTCGTCCTCACCCAGATGTCCGTCGGTGGATTCCTCCTCGCCCCGCTCCTCGGCGCCGCTTCCCGCCTCTCCGCCTCCATCTCCCTGGCCGCCGCCCTCCTCGGCTTGGCCGCGAGCGTGGCCCACCTAGGCCAGCCGTTCAAATCATGGCGCGCCTTCCTCGGCTTCCGCCGCTCCTGGCTCAGCCGCGAAATTCTCGCCTTCGGCGCCTTCGCGCCCCTCGCGGTCCTTCTCACTCTTTCATTTTGGTTGCCCGGGCCGCTCCTCCTGCGCCTGCAACAGCTCCTGGCAGTGACCGTGTGGCTCACTGGGATTGGTGGCGTGTTGTGCTCTGTCATGGTTTACCATGGAACTCGCCGCGAATTTTGGAGTTGGCCCGGGACAACCATTCGCTTCCTCGGCACGTCCCTCCTCCTCGGCTCCGCCACACTGCTGTTCACCGGCGCCTTTGACCCCGGCTCTTCCTCCCCGCGCCTCGCCGCCCTTTGGGTGATCGCCGGCGCCGCCGGGAAGTTCTTGTTCGAGGCTTTGGAATCCGGCCGCTTCCGGCCCGCCGTCGCAAGCCGCCGCTTTTTCTCCCACCCCCAGCTCTCCCGCACCGCCCGACTGCTCGACGGTCCGCTGCGCCCCATATTTTCCGCCCGACTCCTCACGCTCCTTGTTGGCGGGTTGGTCCTTCCCGCGCTCTCCTTCATCCCCCATTCCGGCGTCGGCCTCGGGTTCGCCGCCCTCGTCCTCCTGCTCGCCTCCGAGTTCCTCGAACGCCATCTCTTCTTCACCGCCGTCTCGCCCGACCGCATGCCCGGCCTGCCCAATCTCCCCAAACCCTGACGCCCACGTTGCGCTTACCAATCCCCAATCTCATCCGCCAATTCGAGGGCCCCCACACCGAGGACCTCGTTCTCCACCCCGGCAAGTTCGGCCTGGGCAAAGTCCCCGCCCGCCTCCAGCCCGACGCCACCACCACTTCCGTCTGTGGCTTCTGCTCCACCGGTTGCGGCCTCAACATCCACCTCCGCGATGGCCAGGCCGTCAATCTCACCCCCGCCACCGATTACCCCGTCAACCTTGGCATGGCCTGCCCCAAAGGCTGGGAGGCCCTCACCCCCCTCCACGCCCCCGACCGCGCCACCACCCCGCTTCTGCGCGGTCCATCCGGCCTCCTCCAGCCCGTCGATTGGGACGAGGCCATGCAGGTCTTCACCCTCCGTTTCAAGGCGATCCTCGACCAGCACGGCCCCGACTCCGTCGCCTACATCAGCACCGGCCAGATCGTCACCGAGGAGATGGCCTTCCTCGGCTGCCTCGCCAAATTCGGCATGGGCATCGTCCACGGCGACGGCAACACCCGCCAATGCATGGCCACCGCCGCCACCGCCTACAAACAATCCTTCGGCTTCGACGCCCCCCCGTTCACCTATGCCGACTTCGAGGAATCCGACGTCTTGGTCCTTGTCGGCTCGAATCTTTGCATCGCGCATCCCATCATGTGGCAGCGCGTCCTCCGCAATCCCCACCATCCCGCCATCATCGTCGTTGATCCCCGCAAAACCGAAACCGCCCAGGCCGCCACGCACCACTACGCCCCCCTCCCCAAATCCGACCTCATCCTCTTCTACGGCCTCGCCCACATCCTCATCCGCAACGGTTGGATCAATCCCGGATTCATCGCCGCCCACACCACCGGTTTCGAGTCCTTCGCCGTCCACGCCGCCGCCTTCACCCCGGAGCGCGTCAGCGCCGCCACCGGCCTCCCCATCGCCGCGCTCGAGCAGTTCGCCTCCCTGATCCACCATGGCCGCCGCGTCTCGTTCTGGTGGACCATGGGCGTCAACCAAAGCCACGAGGGGACCCGCCTCGCCCAGGCCCTCATCAACCTCGCGCTGATGACCGGGAACATCGGCCGCCCCGGCTCCGGCGCGAACTCGATCACCGGCCAGTGCAACGCCATGGGCTCCCGCCTTTACAGCAACAACACCAACCTCATCGGCGGCCACGATTTCACCAACCCCGCCCACCGCCACAAAATCGCCGCCGCCCTCGACCTCCCCGTCGAGCGCATTCCCTCCCGCAACAGTTGGGCCTACGACGAGATCATCGAGGGCATCCGCTCCGGCAAAGTGAAGGGGCTTTGGGTCATCGCCACCAACACCGCCCACTCCTGGATTCACCAAAGCGACGCCCGCCACCTCCTCGACCAACTCGATTTCCTCGTTGTCCAGGACATGTACCACACGACCGAAACCGCCCAGCGCGCCCATCTCGTCCTTCCCGCCGCCGGCTGGGGCGAAAAGGAGGGCACCTTCATCAACTCCGAGCGCCGCATCGGCCTCGCCAAAAAAGTCTCCCGCTCCCCCGGCCAGGCCCTCTCCGATTTCAACATCCTCCGCCTCGTCGCCCATTACTGGGGCTGCGCGGACCTCTTCAAGAATTGGACCAGCCCCGAGGCGGTGTTCCAATTGATCAAACGCTGCTCAAAGGACCAGCCGTGCGACATCACCGGGATCCAAAACTACCGCGCCCTCGACGAAAACGGCGGCGTCCAATGGCCCTGGCCCGCCCGATTTCCCTCCGCCCCCCCTGACGCCCACCGCCGCCTCTTCTCCGACGGACGCTTTTTCACCCCCGACGCCCGCGCCCGCTTCCTCTTCGACGCCCCGCGCCCCGCCGCCGAGCTTCCCGACGCCGATTTCCCCTTCGCGCTCCTGACCGGCCGGGGCAGCGCCGCCCAATGGCACACCCAAACCCGCACCGCCAAATCCGCCGTCCTCCGCTCCCTCCACCCGGAGTCCATCTACGTCGAGGTCAATCCAGCCGACGCCTCCCGCCTCAAAATCGCCGACGGCGCCACTGTCCACCTCCGTTCCCGCCGCGGCCAAATCGCCGTCCGCGCCTTCATCACCGGCGTCGTCCAGCCCGGCCAGCTTTTCCTCCCCATGCACTACGCGTCCGCCAACCAGCTCACCTTCCCCGAGTTCGACCCCCACTCGCGCCAGCCCTCCTACAAAATGTGCGCCGTCGCCCTCGACGCGAAGCCTGCGCCCGCCCCGGCTTAGTCATCGTCGTCGTCGTCCTTCACCAGCGAGATCGCCCAATCCGGATACGGCGCCGCCGACCCCTTCTGCGCGTGCCACAAAATCCGGTTCAGCGTGTCCTCCGGGCAGGCGTCGATCTTCTTGAAATTCAGCCTCGCGCTGATCAGCGCGTGCTTGCGGAGCAGGGGGTCATGCAGCGCCTTCGGCTTCTCGTTCATCTGGTCCAGCGGGATGTTGTTCGCCACCGCCTTGAACGGCGTCACATCCGGCGTGTTTGTGAAGCAATCGAACATCGGCGTCGCCGCCGCGTCGAATTGGTTCATCGGCGGCATCCCCAAAATCTGCTCGATCGTCCGCAGGATCGAGATTGTGCTGTACTGCGAGCTGATCACCTGCTTTCGCTTCGCATACGGGCTGGCCACATACGCCGTCGTCCGGTATCCGCTCACATGGTCGAACCCGTTCTGCGGGTCATCCTCGATCCCAAAGATCGCCGTCTCCTTCCAAAATTTCGAATGGCTGAACGCCTCCACAATCTGCCCAAACGCCAAGTCATTGTCCGCCATGCACGCCGCCGGCGTCGGCGACCCCGCCGACGTCCCGCTCGTGTGGTCGTTCGGCAGGCAAATCAGGATCAGCCGCGGCATCGATCCCTGCTTCTCCCACTCCGCGATCTGGTTCGTGATGTGCCGCGCACGCCACACATCCGGCACCTCCATGATCCAGCCGACATAATTCGTCGGCGTGAACGGGCGGATCGACTCCACGCTCGGCCGGCTCGCGATGACCACTTCTCCCCGGCCCGGGTTCTTGAATTCGTTCCAATAATCCGTCCACGACGGGGACCCCTTCCGCTTCGGGTCCGCCCACCCCGACATCGGAGCCGCGAACTCCCCAAAATTCCACACCGAAATCTTGTTCCGCACCGCGTTGTCCCAAATGAACCCCGCCGGCGAATACGCCAGCGCGTCCTCGTCGTCCTCCCCCATCCCGTCCGGGTAGCTCCGCGGCCACGACGCGAACGACCTCTCCAGGTAATCCGTCCCGAACGCCGTCGTCGACCATTGGTGCCCGTCCGCGCTCAGGATTCCCGCGCAATACGTGTTGTCCAGCAGCACGAATTCCCGCGCCAGCTTGTGCTGGTTCGGCGTCACGTTCTCCCCAAAAATGCACAGGCTCGGGTCCCCGTTCCCTTCCACCATGTCCCCCAGCACCTGGTCATACGTCCGGTTCTCCTTGATCACATACACCACATGCTTGATCAAACTTGGCTCCCCAATCCGCTCCGGGATCGCCACCGGCTTCTGGTTCCGCCTCGGCTTTTGCAGAGCCTCCTCGATCGCCTCCCGGTGGTAATTCTCGTAAACCTGCGCCGTCAATTTCTTCAGCGCCGAATTGGACGGCGGCGTTGTGATCGAAACCGACCCGTTGTAATGGTGGCTGTTGAACCCCTCCCCGCCGCTCTGCCGGTCCTTCTTCTTGTTCACCGGATGTCCCTTGATGTTGGCCACATGCAGCCGCTCCCGCTTCGCGTCGTAGGCCAGCCCCCCCGGATACCAACCCACCGGATACAGCCCGCGCAGCGCCGACTTCTTCCGCGCCGGGTTGAAGTCCACCACCGCGACCGCGTTCTGCGTCCCATTCGCCACATACAGCCGCTTCCCGTTCGGCGAAAACGCCAGCGCGTTCGGCGAGGCCCCGAACAAGTCCGCCGGATTCGCCTTCGTCCAGATCGTCTCCGCCACCGCGTCCGTCTGCGTGTCGATCACCGTCACGTTGTCGCTCCCCGCGTTCGCCACCGCCAGCCACCTCCGGTCCGGCGACAACGCCAGCGCCGACGCATGCAGGTGCGCCATGATCTCCCGCTTCACCTCCCCGCTCGCCAAATCAATCACAGTCACCGATCCCTCGCTCGCGATGTGCCGCACCGGGTCCACCCGCACCTCCGTCCCGCGCCCCGCCGGCCCGGTCAAGTCCCCCGCCTGCGGCCTCCTCCCGCCCCAATTGCTCACATACGCCTTCCCCCCCGTCACCGCCACATCAAACGGCGCCACCCCCACCGGGAACACCCGCGTCACCTTCCGCGTCGCCAGGTCGATCTCCAATAGCTGGTTCGACAAATTCCCGCACACATACAGCTTTGTTCCATCCGCCGACAGCGCCAGCCCCGCCGGAATTTCCTCCTTCCGCCGCGGCGCGTTCGCCGGCGGCAGGGCCAGCGAATGCGACGCCGTCACCTTCCCGTCCGCCACCGCGAACACCTTCACGCTCCCGTTCACGTTCGCCAAATACAGCCGCGTTCCATCCGCCGAGAAAATCAGACCCGTGAAACTCAGTTGCCCCTTCGTGTCCGGCGTCAGGATGTTCGCCGATGGCGCCGCCGGCGCGGGCTCGTTCGCCGCCTCGTTCGGCAGCCCCACCCTCTCCACAATCTCCCCCGTCTCGGGCCGGATCACGATCAACTCGCTCGTCTTGCCCGACGTCACCAACGTCTTGCCGTCGGGCGACAGCGCGATCGCCTGCGGCCGTAGCCCCGGCAGATCCACCTGGACCCCCACCGGCGTCAAAATTTGGTTCACCGGCAGGACCGTCCGCCCGCCGCTCCGCCCCACCAGTTCACGGCTCGGCTGCGCGGCCTCGCCCACGGCGGCAAACGCAAGGATCAGGGAAAGAAACTTCATGGTCCCGCGAGGGTAAGCGCCAATCCCCGAAGCGCAACCCTGAAGCCTCCGCCTCCCCCAACTTCGCGTTGACTCAATCAAAAGAAACCGGAGGGGATTTGCGGAGCGGTCCGCTGGGCGTCGGCGGTCATCCACGGCGCTGGCCAAAATCGGTTTGAGCCCGCGCTCCAATTCCGCTTTCAACGCGAACGGATCATGGCTTTCGCAGCGGTCGCGCGGAGAGCCGGGGGATGCTTGGGAATGGGGTCATTCGGCGTTGGATTGGGAGAGTTTGGATTGCCAGAATTGTTCGGCGCGACGGTGGTGTTGGAGGACTTGTTGGAGTTGGGCGGGGTCGTCGAGTTTGACGCGGGGGATGCGTTGGCGGACCCAATCGAGGAAGAATTGGGCGGAAGATTTGCTGAGGCGGGGGGGGGCGTCGGCGCGCTCGACGTAGAACGGGCCGGTGGAGGCGAAGCGAAAGGTGTGGGGGACGTCGGCGATGGCGCGGATGAGGAACCAGCCGCTTTCGTGGAAGGTGAGTGGGCCGAGGAGGTTTTGGTTTTTAAGGTCGGGGCCGGGGATTGTCCGGATGATTTTTCCGTTTTGGATGATTTCGAGGGAGGCGAGGGGGTCGCGCGAATCGAAGAGATATTCGAACTGGATGTCCAACGATTCGCCTTTTGGGAACCGGAAGGTGTGGCCGGGGAGTTGGCCGTTGGCGCGGACGCGGAGGAGGGGGCCATTGGAGACGAAGACACGGCCGGCGCGGAGGTTCTGGAACCATTTTTCGTAGGTGATGGGGCCGTCGAGGTGGACGTAGGCGCGGTTGTAGCCGACTGGGTTGGGGAGGACGCCGGAGGCGCTGCCGGCGGAAGGGGGGAGGCGGAGGCCGCAGTTCAGGAGGTGGTAGTAAATTTCCTGGGACCAGAGGCCGTTGCCGTGCGGGGCGGGGAGGCGTTTGGGGTCGCGGGGGCGGCCCCAGGCTTCGTCGGGATACATGCCGGAGCGGTGCATGTGGTTGTTGGCGATGCCGATGGAGTCGGCCATCCCGGAGGCGATCCAGAGAGGGGCGTCATACCAAAACGGTTTTTCGATGTCGACCCAGACGCCCGGATGAGTGCGGGCTTGGGCGAGGAATTGCATGGGCGAAGGGTGTTCGTACTGGGCGTCGGTGATGGGCAATGGGCGGGGGAGGTTGAAGTAGAGGAGGGCGCCGCCGGCGCGTTCGTCCTCGCCGGCCATGAGGTGGTAGAAACGGTCGGTGTCAAATTGGGTGAGGAGGTTGGCGGGAAGGTTGTTGGTCCATGGGTTTTGCTTGTTCCACCAGGTGATGACCGGGGCGAGGTGGAGGTCTTCGGCGCGCATGAGGAGTGGGATGTCGGCGACGGGGCGATGGACGTGGAGGTCGCCGGACCACCATCCTTCGCGGGCGAGGTTGGCGAGGCGTTGGAGGCGGTTGGTGACGCTTTGGGGACTGTTGTCGGCGACGGTGAATTGGCCGGTGGCAGAGGAGTGTTCGGGGCCGCGTTCGATTTGGTAAGTGTAGGGTCCGGGCGGGAGTTGGAGGATGACTTCGCCGGGGCAAACGAAATGGTCGCGCCAGGAGGGGAGGCCGGGGGCGAGGACGGGTTTGCCGGCGGCGTCCTTGAGGTGGATTCGACTGGGAATCAGGGCGCGGGTCTCGGCCGCCTGGGTGGCCAGGCGGACGGTGACTTGGGGGGGGGGGGCGCGGAGTTTGAGGAGAAGGCCGCGGAGGCGGTGGCGGGGGCGGTGGGAAGGTTTCATGGGTTGAAAGGAATCTCCGTCACGGCACCCCGCAGCTTTTTCTTCGACTTGAAGCAAGTAGGCGCTTCAGGGAAAAAGCTTGCGGGCGGACGTCGCCGTCAGTCCACCGAGGCCTTCAACTTCTTGCCAGCATTGGCAATCTTCTCGCCCGCTTTGTCCAAGCTGCGCCCGACTTTCGCCTTGGCCCGCTGTGTTGTGCGGTCAAGCTTTTTGCCCGCGCGTTCGGCTGGACCTTTTTTGTTGGGCTTCAGCAGACCGCTCAGTTTTTCAGCAATGCTCATAAAGTTTCTTGGTTTGTCGATGGAAACAAGAATCCCAAAGGCGGGAGCTGATGACAAGGCAACTTCCCGGCAATCGAACGTCCTGCCGGAGGAGGAAAGCGGCCCGGAGCGCGCGCAGTCCATGGCCTGCGGCGCCCGGGGTCATGGGGCGAGGATGTGGCGGTTTTTTGGGAGGGTGGCGGGGTCGCGCTGGGGGATGGCGCCATCGGGTTTGCGCCAGTAGTCGCGTTGGGGGGCGAAGGGGAGGAGGAGGGCGGCGCGGAGGGTGTTGTCGGCGGGGGAGGAGTAGCCGGGGACGCCGATGTGGATTTGGGATTGGGGGATGTTGAGGCCGAGGGTGCGGTGGAGGGCGTCCCACCAAGGGAAGACGACGCCGTAGTTGGAGTCGGTCTCGGAGCGGATTTGGGAGTGGTGGATGCCGTGCATGCGGGGGGTGACGATGAGGAGGTTGAGGAGGCGCTCGAGGCGGATGGGGAGGCGGAGGTTGCTGTGGTGGAAGAGGGTCCCGATTTGGAAGATGAGTTCGTAGGCGGCGAAGGCGGGGAAGGAGACGCCGAGGAGGGTGACTTGGGCGACGCGGAAGGCGGTGGAGAGGAAGACTTCGGCGAAATGGAACCGGAAGCCGGTGGAGACGTCGAGCGCGGGGTCGAGGTGGTGGACGTTGTGGAAGCGCCAGAGGAAGGGGATTTTGTGGTTGAGGCGGTGCCAATAGTAGAAGGAGAGGTCGAGGAGGAGGAAGGCGGCGATGAATTGGGCCCAGGCGGGGAGCGGGAGGAGGTAGAGGAGGCCGAAGGAGTGGCCGGCGGTCCATTGTTGGGCGGAAAGGGCGGATGGACGGACGACGAGCATGGCGATGGCGAAGGTGAGGAGGGAAATGGCGGCGTTGACGAGGAGGCGGGCGAGGAGGCCGGAGCGGGATTCGCGGAGGGGAAAGAGTTTTTCGACGGCGAAGAGGAGGATGAAGATGGCGAAGACAATGGCGGGGGTGAAGGCGAGAAATTTCATGGGGGGTGGCGGGGCGGGAATTGGCTGGGTGGATGGATAATAGGCTCCTTATTGCCCGCCGCAAATTTATGGCGCGCCGGAGGTGGACACGGGGGTGAGCGCGAGGGCGGTTTTTTCGAGGATGAATTTGACGAGGGGGGCGGTGTCGTCGAGGCCGTGGGGATGGTGGCCGACGCCGGGCTTGTGGAGGACGAGGATTTCGCCGCCGAGGGCTTTGTAGCGGGCTTCGATGAGGGCGGTGTTTTCGTCGACGGGCACGACGTCGTCGGCGTCCCCCACGACGTGGATGAGGGGAATTTTGGCGCGGGCGAGGGGGGCGAGGTTGTCGATGGGGTTGAGGGGGTAGGCGAGAGCCTCGGCTTCGTCCCTGAAGGTGTGGAGCTGGAGGAGGGAGCGCCAGTCGGCGGGGCTGCCTTTGGCGCGGCCTTTGCCGCCGGGCCAGCTTTTGAAATCGCAGACGGGGGCGTCGCCGTAAATGCAGGCGACTTTGTCGGGGTTGCGGGCGGCCCAGTTGTAGGCGTAGAGGCCGCCGCGGCTAATGCCGATGAGGGTCCCTCTTTTGGCGAGGCCGCGGGAGGTGATGGCGGCATGGAAGGCGTCGAAGTGGCGGAGGGCGGGCGGGGAGCCGAAGGTGTTGCCGACTTCGATGTGGAGATGGTGGAAGCCGCGCTCCAATAGTTGGGAGACGCCGGTGCGGTCGGTGAAGGCGTCGGGGAATTCGAGGCACCAGGTCCAAGGATGGCCGGGGGCGGCCTTTTTGGGCTCGACGACCCAGGCGGTGCGGCCGTCGACTTTGAACCGGTGGCGGGTGTAGCCGCGCCATGTGTCGGTCTCGCCGTCGGGCCAGGCGCGGGGCAAGTCCGCGGCGGCAACGGGGGCGGCGAACTGAAGGCAGGAAGCGGCGGCGAGCACGAGGAGCAGGGGTTTGATGTTCACGCGCGCCGAGGATGGACTGTTTTGGCGGGGGATTCCAGAATTCCGTGAGGGGGGTTTGGCGACGATGAACGAATGGCCCGATGGGGGAAATACGGCGGCATGGAAGGTGGGCACGAGGCGGTTTACGGGAGTGGAGGGATGTGGCACGATGCGGATTGTGAAGCTGCTTTTCTTAGGGTTTCTGCTGGCGGCGCCGGGAGCGGCGCTGGGCGGGGAATCGCCGGGGGAGCATTTCGCGGGGAGGGTGCGGCCGTTGTTGGAGGCGCGGTGCGTGAGCTGCCATGGGGCGGAGAAGGTGAAGGGGGGGCTGCGACTGGATTCGCGGGAGGCGGTGTTGAAGGGAGGGGAGAGCGGGCCGGCGATTGTGCCGGGGAAGCCGCAGGAGAGTTTGTTGCTGCAGGCGGTCATGCACCGGAAGCCGGATTTGGAGATGCCGCCGAAGGAGAAGTTGACGGGGGCGGATGTGGCGGCGCTGGAGCGGTGGATCCGGGAGGGGGCGGATTGGGTGGAGGAGGCGGATTCGAGCGGAACAGCGGGGGCGCGGGCGAGGGAGGGCGAGGTGTTGGGGGATGCGTGGAGCGACCGGCGGAATCCGATCGTCCGGATTTTTCGGGGGGAGCGGCTGGATTTGTGGTCGTTGAAGCCGGTGCGGGCGGTGGAGCCGCCGACGGTGAGGACGCGGCGGTGGGCGCGGAACCCGATTGACCAGTTCGTGTTGGCGAAGTTGGAGGAGGCGGGGCTGCCACCGGCGGCGGAGGCGAGCCGGCACGCGCTGTGCCGCCGGGTTTATTTTGATTTGACGGGGCTGCCGCCCACTGCCGAGGAGGCGCGCCGGTTCGCGGAGGACACGCGGGCGAACGCGCATGAGTTGTTGGTGGATGATTTGCTGGCGTCGCCGCGTTATGGGGAGCATCAGGCGCGGCTTTGGCTGGATGTGATCCGGTACAGCGACAGCAATGGGTTTGATTGGGATGAGTTCCGGCCGAATGTGTGGCGGTTCCGGGATTATGTGATCCGCGCGTTCAACGCGGACAAGCCGTTTGACCAGTTCATCCGGGAGCAGTTGGCGGGGGATGAGCTGGTGGCGGGGGAGCCGCGGACGGCGGCGGAGCGGGACGCGCTGGTGGCGACGGGGTATCTGCGGCTGGGGCCGCAGGACAATTCGGCGGGGGCGTTCAATGAGCAGGACCGTGCGCGGGCGGAGTGGATGGCGGATTTGGTGGAGACGACGGGGAACGCGTTTTTGGGGCTGACGATGGGGTGCTGCCGGTGCCATGACCACAAGTATGACCCTCTCTCGCAGGCGGACCATTACCGGATGCAGGCGTTTTTTGAGCCGGTGAAGCGGCGGGACGATCTGGCGCTGGACCTGGCGGAGGAGCAGGCTGCGATCCGCGCGCACAATGCGGCCATCGACCAAAAGCGGGAGCCGTTGGCGGAGGAGGCGCGGGCCTTGTTGAAGGCGGCGGAGGAGCGGGTGCGCGCGGGGCGGGTGGCGGCGTTGGCGGACGACAAAAAAGCGGTGTTGGCGATCCCGGCGGAGAAGCGAACGGCGGCGGAAAAGGAGCGGGCGGAGGCGATCGAGAAGGAGATCGCTGTGTCCGAGAAGGACGCGAAGAAGGCGTTGAACGAAGATGAGAAGCGGCGGGAGAAATCGCTGAATGAGCGGATCGCGGCGCTGGACAAGCCGGAAACAGCCAGTAGTGCGCCGCCTCGCGCGCGGAGAAGGTCCCGGTGACGAAAGTGCTTTTCCAAGGGGACCACAAGAGCCCACGGGAGGCGGTGGATGTTGGGTTCATTTCGATCCTGGACCCGAACCCGGCGCGGTTGCGGAAGCCGGTGAACGAGAAGTCCACGGGGCGGCGGCTGACGCTGGCGGAATGGGTGGCGTCGGGGGAGAATCCGCTGACGGCGCGGGTGTTGGTGAACCGCTTGTGGCAATCGCATTTTGGGGAGGGACTGGTGCGGACGCCGAACGATTTTGGGCTGGCGGGGCTGCCGCCATCGCATCCGGAATTGCTGGATTGGCTGGCGGCGCGGCTGGTGCGGGATGGGTGGTCGCTGAAAAAGACACACCGGCTGATCCTGACGAGCGCGGCGTACCGGCAGTCGGCGATCCCGGGGGACAACGCGCGGGCGGAAGCGGCGGAGCGGAAGGACGGCGGGAATGCCCTGCTATGGCGGCAGAATTTCCGGCGGTTGACGGCGGAGCAGTTGCGCGATTCGCTGCTGGCGGTCTCGGGGATGCTGCGGGACCACAGCGGCGGGCCACCGGTCTGGCCGCAACTGCCGCCGGAAATCCTGCAGGCGAACCCGGCGTTTTTGGACGACAACGCGGAGAAGACAAAGGCTTGGTATCCCTCGCCACCGGGGGAGCAGGCGGTGCGGGGGATTTTCCTGATCCAGAAGCGGACGGTGCGGGTTCCGTTCATGGAGACGTTTGACTTGCCGGTGAATTCGGTGTCGTGCGCGCGGCGGGGGCAATCGATTGTGGCGCCGCAGGCGTTGGCGCTGCTGAACGGCGAGTTGACGGCCCAGGCCGCCGAGGCGCTGGCGGGGAGGCTGCGGGAATGCGCGAGCGACGCGGAGAAAGTGGAGGCCGCATTCCAGGCCGCGCTGCAACGGAAACCGACACGGTTGGAGCTGGACGCCTGCGAGGCATTCCTGAGGGAACGAAGCGTCCCGGAATTGTGCCGCGCGCTTTTGAACCTGAACGAATTCATTTACCTGGATTGAGGGACGCACGGGACAGGGGGATGGCAGCCAAGAGAATTTTGGAGGGCGGAGGCGTCGTTTTTTCGAGGTTTTCAGTGGGGAAGGATGGGGCGATGGAGGTTGAGAGCCGCCCGGCTCCGGGAGCGAGTGGTGATGAGGCGGAGGGCTTGGGACGGGCAGGTCTCTCCTAGGCTTGTCATTGTTGGACGAAATTGGTTTTCCGCATTCATCGATGCGCGGAATTGTGGCAGGGGTGGGTGGGTCATCCGTGGAGGCGTCCTGGAAAAAATGAATTTTTTTTTGGGAGCGTCAAAAAGGGAGTGGCGTGCGGGCGGCGCGGCTGTTGTTTGAGGCGAGGCCGCCACGGACATCGCCACCTTGGGGGGCCAATTCCACGAGGGAGACGGGAGGATTCGCGGTCCCGCCGGGCATCCAGGCGATGGAACCCGGAGATCCGCCTGACAAGCATGGCGATGGGAAGTTTGGGGTTGGCGGCCAAGTCCCACTGGACCAAGGCCCCGTCCCCACCTGTTTGTTAGCGTGGAAAGCGTGGAAACAGCGTGAATGGCGGGGGTTTTTGGGGCTGGGGAAGCGTGTATTTTGGAAGGCAGAAGCGTGCATATGGGGAACCGACCCGCAACGGGGCGGTGATCCGCTCCGGGGCAGGTGGAAGGGACGCCGGGGAGCGCGAGCCAGCGAGGGCCGCCCGCTGGGCCCTGTTGAGCGAGGAAAGGACAAAGCATTTCCGCATGGAAACCCATTCTTGCGCGGTGCGCGCAAAGCGCCCGCGGGATGGACGAAACCAGCTTGGCGTGAAGCGGATAAAAAGCAAACACAATTAGTAATTATATTTGCCATTCTACGCTATCTTTTATATCCTCCCTGCGACAATTTGAGGCGGGGAGCGGCGCGGAGCGCAACGGCGACCCGCGAAAATCCGGAGCTTTCCCATTGGATCCGAAGGAGCGGACGGGACGATGCGGGCCGCTGTGGGGGCCGTGGAGGGCCGTGATCCATCGCCGGCGGTGCGAAGTGGTTTTATTCGTCAATCACCACCGCCGGAACTTGGTTAAACGACGCTGGACTTGTTCAAGGTCAGCGACCAGAACCGCTCCCTCAATCGTTCCCCAAGTGAACAACCTTCCATCCGGGCTAAATGCCGAGACCCATCGAAGTGAACTCCAGTCGGTTGCAAGGGAAATGCCATTTTCCAATCGGACGGGGCTATCGTGAATCGACCAACCCCTGTGATCATCCAACGCAAACCGTTTTCCGAACGGAGCCATCGACTCAAAGCCGTCGGAAAGCGTTTCGATTTCCTTAAATTCCGGAAAAGTCACGAGGCGGAGGCGGACGGCGCCCTTTGAAAAAGAGGTGAATCCAAAGAAGTTCCCGGTCGGGTCAAAGCGAACCCGCATTGTATGGATTGTGGCGTCCGTCGCGGTCTTCCACACCTCCTGACCGGTCGCTGTGTCATACGCCCGCAGGAGGATTCCTTGTGGAACGGGACTCCAGGCAAAGAAGCACTTGGCCGAGGGACTAAACGCACCGCCCGCTGGGATCCAAGCGGTATCGGATTGTTCCTTGAGCATCAACGGGGCACGTCCTTGGTCCAGTTGATAAAGGCGCCAAACATCTGTTCCGACGCCAGTTGCCGCCACCGAGCACAACAAGAGGAGCTGCCCCTGCGCGTCAAACTGCAGGTGATGGAAATCCCCGGTTGGCAACGGCCACCGCGCCAAAACACTGCCTTTCGTCGGGTCATAAAGGCAAACTTCCCGCCCACTGCCCAAGGCAAACCGACCGCCGCCGGGACCAAAGCAACCTGTGGCTCCATCGGCAGTTCCGCCGATCGGAGTCTCGAAAGTGAAAAGCAACCGGTTGAGCTTCAGATCCCAAATCGCGAGCTGCCAATCATCACTTATGCCCGCAACGCGTTCGCTATTGTCCGAGCACCAGACCTGGCGGACCGAGGAGGAAAGCCCCCGCAACACGCGAATGCCCCGGTCCGGCTCAAGCTGCCAAAGGGCGGCGGTCGCGTTTTTAGGCTCCGCCAATCCGCCGGTCACCGAGCGTTGACCTGTCGCGTCGAATGCCAGCGCCAGAGAACTTCCGGAGGAAGTCTCCGAAAGCTGGAGGAGCGGTCGGCCGCTCGCCACGTCCCAAAGGCGCGGCTGGTTCCGGCCTGCGGAGGCGAGCGTCGAACCATCCGGACTCATCGCCAGAGCGGAGACATAATACGTTGAACCTTGGCAAACCCGGCGTGGCAACCGCTTGATCAAATCCCATATGACAATCACGGCCCCTTGATCACCGGTGGCCACCAGCCAGGAGTTGGTTCGGTGGTCCATGCCGTCTCGCACAACCGGATCGCGGCCAAAGGCAAGGCATAGGATCGGGTTTCCGCGCTGAGGCGGGGGCAGGGTGGCGATCGCCGACAGATTTGTCACGGCGAAGATTCGAGTCGTTCCGTCCCTGTGACCGGCGCCAAGGAGGAATCCATCCGGGCTGAAGGCCAGCGCCGTCACATCCGCGTGGGCCTCCCCAAGAAGCTCTCCCGTGTCCGCATTCCAAAGAGCCAACCGGCCCCGCCATCCCGCCGCCATCAGCGCAGAATCCAGTGCGATGGCCAGGACGGGGCCACGGTGCGCCGCAGACGGGGTCACGCCGTCGAGCCGGAATTCACGGCGCACGTCGCCGGTTCGAGCCTCGCGCAGCTCCAAACAGTTTGTCCCCGCCACCAATTGGAGTGGGATTCCGTCCGGCGTCCAGCCCACCGGTCCCGAGCCCCGAAACGCCAATTCAGTGACGTCTCCATTCGATTCGACCAGGTGGGCCGGGGCTTGTTCCGTCCCGTCGATCAGAGCGCGTCCATCCGGGGCAAAGGCCGCGGAACTGGCTTCGACGTTGGGCAGCACCTTGATTGGTTGCGCATCCAAGCCCGGGAGAAGCGCGGATGCATGCTCATGGATGCTTGGGTCCATGCGGATGGCGGCCGCGTTGCCCAGCAAGACAGAGCATCTGTTGAACCATCCGTCGGCCTGAAGCTTCATCCTTTCAAATCGAAGATTCTCCAGGATGTGCCGCCGACGTTCCTCCGACGCGCGCTGCGTGAGAACGGCAAATCGAAATCCCACCGAGCCGACCAGAAGCAGGGCCGCGAGCGCGGCGATGATCCGGCGCTGGCGGCGGACCGCCTGTTGCGCCTCGCGCAGCGGCTTGTTCGCCAGAGCCTCGAGGGCCAACAGCATTTCCTCCGCGCTTTGATATCGTTCCGTTGGATTGCCCGAGCAGGCCCTCATGGCGATCTGATTCAACTCCTTCAATTCCTCCGAAGCGTCCTCGAAGCCCGGAGGCAGCGACGGCCAACACTTCGAGTCCAGGCCGGTCAACATTTCGTAGAGCACGACTCCCAAGGCATAGATGTCGGCCCCTTTTCCCCCGGAACCTTCGGGGGCAAGGTAAGTCGTGGTGCCCAGCGGGGAGGTTCCGGGCGCGGCTTGGGTCACCAGCCCGATGTCCGCCAGTTTCGCCGTCCTGCCCGCGAAAATGATGTTCGCCGGCTTGATGTCGCGGTGCACCAAGCCGTGCCGATGCAGGTGGGCCAGCGCGGAAACGAGCTCCGTGGCGATCCGGACGCAATCCGCGAACGGAAGCGCGAAACGGGCTGGATCGCTTCCGGCGGCCAGGGGCGGGCCGGCGCGCAGCAGCGATTTCAACGTCTTGGGGGTGTACCTTGTGAACTGGACATCGCGTGCGACGGATGGAGCGCCCGGAGTGCCAGGGCTGGGGGACTGGCCATCCAAGCTGGCGTCGTCGGCCAGCTCCATTATGTAGTAAAAACAGCGGGCGGATTCATCGCGCCCGACATGGAGCACGTCCATCAGGCCCGCATGCTCACGGGAGAGAGGTTCAAAGCGGCGGATGCCCTCATACTCACGCTCGTATGGCTCGTCGTCGGAGAAATTGCCGCGGTCCACGACCTTCACCGCGCGAAGCTGGCCCATTACATTGCGCGCCAGCCAGACCCGCCCATAGCTGCCATGCCCGATTTCGAACAGCAGTACGTGGTCGGGGATGGCCGGCGGAGGCCGCCCCGACGGATCGCCATCGGGGCCGAACGAACGCGTTGGCTCCTGCTGCATCAATGGCCAAGCCTACGCAGGCCGGCCGACAAACGAAAGCAGGAGATCGTCAGCGCCGAGGCCGCCATTCCAGGTCCTTCTCCAAGCGCTTCAAGATTTGCTTCAAGGCGTTGGTGACTCGATGCCTCACCAGATAAATCTGAGCCGCGTTTCGCCCCACCTTCCGGGCCACCTGCGCCACCGGCATCCGGTCAATCTCCAAGAGGTGAAAGATTTGGTAATGCGCGGCGGTGACCTTCAGACGGAGCCGCTTCAGCCCTTCCTGGAGGAAAGCCTTCTCCCATTCCGCGTCGCACAATCCCACCAGATCCGCCGCCCTGGTGTCCGCCACGCGTTCAACGGTGGGTGTCGTGGCGGTCGCGTCCCCGGAAACGGGGCTTGAGCCCCCGACCGGCAGCCGCTTTCGGCGCTGGTCGTCAATCCGCCACCGCACCATCCGAAACAGCCAAGCCCGAAACGATCCATGCCCCGGATCGGCGACAAATTCCGCGATGTTCCGGCTGACCGCTTTCATCGTTTCCTGCAACACATCCTGCGCCTCGTCCTCCCGCAACCCCGCCTTGCGGGCGACCCCGAGAATGACGCCCTGGTAAAGGTCATAAAACTCGCCCCAACGCTTCTCGTCGTCGGGATTCTTGATCCCGGCCACCAGCGTCCATCGCGTCGGCAAATGGTCATCGTCTGGCTTCATCAAAAGTGATGCTCTTCTATGCGAACACGCTGCCTTTCGCCAATTCTTTCGGGAATTCTCGTGTTTTGGCGTAAACCAGCGTCGGCACAATCGTTGAAATTTCGCATGTCGATTTTTTTGAAAGATTTTACGAAATGCCCCGTGGTCCTAGTTATGGACAAATCCGAAATCGCTCCGCCAATACTGAGATGTATTAAAGTTGGCTTCACCGCCATCGGCATTTGTCTTCTCGGCTTTGGCTTTAGCGTTTACGCCGTTGATCATTCTCCTCGGTGGGTAGGCAACGCTTTAAAGTACGGCCCAGAACCAACAGTCAACGGGCTTGTGGACTTGGACAATTTTCCGGTGCGTAGCTACGGCTATTGCAAATGGGGCGTGTTGCAGGACGAGCAGAATAAGAACACGGTCACTTTGAATTTCACGCGCTTGACTGCGGGCCCGTATGCGAACACCTCTAAAGAACTGTTTTTATCGAGGAGCACCGCCGACTTGCAAATTCTGGAGTTTCCTGCCGACTCTCGATGGAATCCTGCGGGAGCCGGAAAGGACGGCCATATTTCTTTCACTCAGTTTCCCGGGTTTAGTATCCCGCCAGGTCCGAGCCTTTATGTAAACCTCTTTCGCTATTTCCATTTTTCCTCGACTGTTTCCACCACCGAGCCCGACGCCAGCGAAATTCCATTGAGAGGGTCCACCAAGAAGTTGGTCGTCCTTATCCACGGATGGAATCCTTCGAGCGCAAGAGATGGCTACACGGGTGAGTTCGCCACACTCGACGCGCGATTGAGGAGCCAACTTGCTGGCGCATCTGACTGGAAATTGCTGAAATACCGATGGGAAGCGGATGCGGATACAGGGGATTGGGTCAACTTTTCCGCTGTAGTCCACGGCGTTCGCGCCGCAGAAATCGCTCATCAGCATGGGCAGCATTTGGGGGAGCTGCTACACGAGACGTGCCCGAATCTTCAAAGCATTCATTTGATCACGCACAGTGCCGGTTCGTGGGCGGCGCGATCCGCCGTGAAATTCCTGCTGGAACACAACCCTGATCTCGTCGTGCAGATATCGCTGCTCGACCCATTCATTCCCGGTGACGTGGCAGATAGCTCATTAACTCGGCCAAATATGAGTGCCATGGCGCAGTTTCAAGGTTCGAGTCGGATTTTCCAACTCGAAAACTACTACTCCATCGATGTCACTCCCGGCACGGAAGGGAGTTTTGATTGGAGCGCGTCTGATATTAATTTGCAAGTGGATTGGTATCCAAATATCCCGAACGCCCACACATACGGCGACCAAGTTCTTCCGCCGCGAAAGGGCCACTCTGGCCCCATCCAATTCTACGCCGACACAGTTGCAACGACTATTCCGGGAGGGGACATCCCTCCCGCTCTTTCTGGTGCCCCCTACTACGCCGCCAATTCCGACCGGCTTGGTTGGTCGCGCAGCCTATTCTGGAATGAGCCCATTGTTGTCCGGCAGCCGGAAAATCGCTCTGTGAATGCTGGTGAATCAGCTATTTTCACGATTACGCCAAACACTCGACGCTCACGCTTTGCCAACGCCGAAGCCACCGACCTGCTTGTGCAATGGCAGCGGAACGGCGTAAATCTCCCGGGTGAAACCTCCACCAGCTTGACCGTTGCGAATACTAGTGCCGCGTCCGCGGGCGAATACTTCGCGGTTGTTTCCAATTCGGCGGGTCGCACCAAGTCAACTGCCGCTGACTTGACCGTCACCGGTGTCCCAAGCGACACCCTCACAATTACGCAGCAGCCGCAGGATCAAACTGCGGCACCAGGACAAACCGCAACTTTTTCAGTGGCCGCCACCGGGAGCGGAACGGTCAGCTACCGGTGGCGACGCAATGGCGTTGACATTCCGGGAGCCACCAGCAGCAGTTTCACCACTTCATCCGTCACGCTTGCGAATGACGGGTTCACCTACCAGGTGGTTGTTTCTGATGGTCAAGACTCAAAATCCAGCCGAATCGCTAGCTTGAACGTAATCGATTCGAGCGATGCGTGCCCCGACCCAAATGAGCCGAACGATTCTTCCCTCAGCGCCACAGCGGTCATTTCTGGGGTTGCCGCCAGTGGTTATGTTTGCGCCCCTGGCGACATGGATTGGTTTAGCATCACTGTGGCGAGCGAGGGCGTGCTGAACATTGCTTTGTCCGGCCCAGCCGACAAGGATTTCGACCTTGAGCTTTATGGACCAAATGGCGACTGGGTGGCTGGGTCGTATCGGTCGGCTGGGTTTGCTGAATCAATCCGGCAAACTATCAGCGCGTCCGGAACATTTTCGTTTAGGGTTTACGGATATTCCAAAACGGGGGACTTCAGCGCAGCAAGCGCATACACGGTTGCAGCTTCCTTCACCTCCTCGACCACGACGCCCGTGATCACGTCTGGAGAAGTGCGCTCAGAGATGACTTGGTCTGGCGTTGTGGATTTGACGGGGGATGTGTCGATCATTGCAGGAGGTGTTTTGACGATTCAACCGGGGACGGTGGTCCGATGCCGCGCGGGAGGCGACGGGCAAAATATCGGGACAGATGGGAGTCGGGTAGAAATCATTCTAAATGGCGGACTGCTCAACGCCGTCGGAACGAGTGCGGCTCCCATTCTCTTTACCTCTTCAGCTGTGAACAAGGGAATGGGTGACTGGTCGGGCATCCGGGTGGTTAACGGGGATGTGAGGCTGCGGTATTTCACGGTGG
>CAZSXX010000011.1:22706-26666 GCA_964611245.1 uncultured Verrucomicrobiota bacterium
AGAACCAAGGCGGCATTGCCGTTGTAGCCGACGGCAACTATTGGGGCGAACCCACAAGTTCAGAACTGGCCCAAGGCCGTTTCGGCCTCAACCGGATTTATGATATTCGCAACAATCCCAGCTACGGCCAGGTGCTCATCAACCGATGGTATGCGAGTTCGGTGATTGGAGGAAATCCCGGCCCGGTGCAAACGTTGCCTTATCCGGTGCCGGGCGTCACGACGACGGCATCCGGCACATTGGAAGGTTCGACGATCTGGTCGGGCAGGGTGTTGATCGTAGGTGATGTAACGGTGCGCGGGAGTCTTACTATTCAGGCAGGGGCGGAAATTCTTTTTGATCCTCTGCATGACGCGGTGGCGGGAGGAGCGGACAAGAACCGCATCGAACTGATCATCGACGGCGGGGCGCTGGAAGTAGCCGGGACAGAGGGTCAACCGGTGGTGTTCACCTCAGCGGCAGTGAACAAGGAGAGGGGGCAGTGGTCGGGCATCCGGGTGGTTAACGGGGATGTGAGGCTGCGGTATTTCACGGTGGAGCATGCGACGACCGGGCTGAAGTTCGAAGATGCCACGACACGCTTCCAAACCTACGTGGTGGAGCATGGAACATTGCGGTTTTGCAACACAGGATTCCAGCAGTCAGTCGGCGGAGACGCGGTTGAGCCGCTGACCTTGTCGGACATGCACGCGGTTCGCAACGGCACGGGCATGGACATCGCCGGCTCGCTGACGCTGGATCATTGTGACAGCAGCAACAATGAAAGCACCGGGATCTACGGCGCTCCGGCCGGCGGGACGCTGACCCTGACCAGTTGCTCGGTCACCAACAACGCAGGCCAGGGGTTGGTCACGAGTGGAAAAAATCTTGTGCTGATTGACAGCGAGTTTCGACGCAACAGCGGTGGGGCGGGCGTCTACTGCTATAACCACTCCAACTACGGCTCCTACCGTCTGGAAATGCGCAACTGCATGGTCCGCGAGAACAGTTCCGGCATACAACTATATCAGTATTTCACGGAAATAATCATGGTCGGCAACACGATCAGTGATCACGCTGGGGTTGGTCTGGAGTGGCAAGTTTTTGGTGGCCAACTTGGGGCGGGCGGGATCAGCGGGAACACCATTCGCAACAATCAAATTGGCATGCGCGTGACGGGCAGTGCGCCTTCCGTTATGGCGCTCTCCGGCAACGACATTCATGCCAACCGTGAGCTTGAAATCCAGAACCAAGGCGGCATTGCCGTTGTAGCCGACGGCAACTATTGGGGCGAACCCACCTCAACCGAGTTGGTCCAAAATCAAGCGAACTTGAGCCGGATTTACGATCAGAGGGATAATGGTTCGCACGGGCTTGTCACGGTCCAGAACTCCCGGTTCTCTCCGCTTGGTTCTGAGGTCGTGACGCCTCCTACCATCACTCAGAATCCCCAATCGAGATCCGTGCTCGCGGGCAGCACGGTGACGTTCAGCGTTTCGGCGAACGGCACCGCCCCGTTTAATTATTTTTGGCGGAAGAATGGCAATACGATCAGCACGGACTCAATACTGGCATTGTTTAACGTTCAAGTTGGGGAGGCTGGGACGTATTCCGTCATTGTCTCGAATCGCGCGGGAACAGCGACGAGCTCAAGCGCCACTCTCACGGTAGTTTCGGCGCCCGCTAACCTCGCGGTTCGGACGATTACCAAGACGGGCGAAGTTTTCTCGGTTTCGCTGGTCGTTTCGCCGCCTTTGGGCGCCGGCCCTGGATTTGTAGAGGAACTATTGCCGACAGGGTTCATTGCCACGATGATCGACGGCAGGGGATTATTCGATCCAATCTATGGCTCGATCCTATGGGGTCCGCTGAGGGAGAATCAAACTCACACGCTTGCCTATACACTCGCGCCGCCGGTCGATTTCCGTGGCTCGGCTTCACTTGAGGGAATGGCATACTTTTTCGGAACTGGAAAAGCCGTAATCGGCGACGGCGAGATCAGAAACGGCTCAGATCCCAGGCCGCGCTTGACGATGACCCGGGTGGCGGGTTTCTTTGCGGTATCAATCGAGGCGGAGGTGGGCCGATCATATCGGATTGAAGCGAAGGATGATTTGAATGTCGGATCATGGGTTCTGCAGGCCGTTGTTCCACTCTCCGCGAGCCCATATCTGCATTTTGACACGGATTCCATCGGCAGGACTCAGCGCTTTTACCGGTGCGTCCTGGTCGAGTGAAGCGAGGGGCTGGAAACCGTTTTCAAGGGAGGCCTCTGCGGAAAACTGCGATTGGTTTCGCTTGCATCGCTCAGGCGAGGCCAAAGAAAGGCTCCGTTCTTCAAATTTCGGTAGTTGAGCAACGCCGCTGGCGGTCGTTCTTCCAGAATCACGAGGATGGCATAGGCCACGTTGAACAGTTGCAGGAAATGGACCCGATGCTCGACGAGGCGCCGCGCGAGGACACAGTTCCGGGCAAACCGGGCCTTGATCGGCTTCGACATGTCATCCGCGCCATATCTCTTCAAAACTTTGATTCCAAAATCACCCGGGCGCAAACCGGCTCGGACCGGGATGATGAACTGGAAATCACCCGCCCGCACACCTGCTCGGTTTCGAGTCCGTCCAGTTTGTGCGCGCCCTGGAGAGGCGAGATTGAGAAGGCTTTGGAAAAGGGGTTGTCGATCCAGCGGATTTACCAGGATCTGGTGGGCGGGCACGGGTTCACGGGGGGGTGTCATTCGGCGCGGCGGTTTGTGTTGCGGCTGGGGCCCGCGGTCGGGTTGCCGTTCCGGCGCCTGGAATGTCCGCCTGGCCAGGAGGTTCGGGTGGATTTTGGGCAGGGCGCGTGGGTGGCCGAAAATGGGAAGCGGCGCAGGACGCACCTGTTCCGGTGCGTGTTGAGTTTCTCGCGCAAGGGTCACAGCGAGGTGGTGTGGCGGCAGACGGCGGAGAGTTTCCTGCGCGCTTTGGAGAATGCCTTCGGGCATTGCGGCGGGGTTTTGCAAATGGTGGTGATCGACATCCTGGCGACGGTGTCAAGGAGCGGGATCGCCGGGAAGCTCGGACGGTGAGGGGACATGGGGCCGGTGGGTCCAGCGCCGTTGGGCGCGCCGTCCTTGGCCTGCGGCGCCGGGTGGGCGTGAGGGTTAGGGGTGGGGAATGTCCATGTGGGGTGAAGCGTGTTTGGGAATGGGTGGGGGAGTTGGATGGAGGGGTGATGGCGCGGTGGGCGTTGGTGTTGGCGGTGGCGGGGGTGTTGTTGGGGTTTGCGGGGTTTCGGTGGCATGTATCGCGGGAGATCCGGGGGCATTATGCGGAGTTGCGGAGGGCGGGGGCGCCGACGAGCTTGGCGGAGGCGACGCGGGAGTTTGAGGAGTTGCGGTTTGGGACAAATTCGGCGGGGGATTACGTGAATGCGCTGGACCGGATGAGGCAGGGGGAGTTGTTGCCGTCGGCGTCGCGGTTGCTGGGGCGGTCGAATGAGTTGGAGGTCCCGAGGATTCCGGAGGGGAAGCGGAGGGAGTGGGAGGGGTTGGCGGAGGTGAACCGGGGGGCGATGGAGGCTTTGGCGGCGGCGGGGAGCGGGCCGGCGGCGCACGTGTTGCGGTGGGAGGATGGGCTGCGGATGTCGTTGAGGGAGGAGGGGAAGACGGGGTTGTTGCTGAGGCTGGTTTGTTTGGAGGGTGCGCTGGCGTTGGAGGGGACGAACAAGGCGGGGGTGATGGGGGCGATTAAGATGAGTTTGAAGGCGGGGGAGTCGTTGCGGAGGGAGCCGACGATCTTGGGCGGGTTGACGCGGCTGCGGGGGAGGCAGCCGGCGTGCCGGCTGGCGGAGTTGTTGTTGAGCAACGCGGCGCTGACAGAGGGGGAGTTGTCGGAGTTGGCGGGGATGTTTGAGCTGGAGGAAACGTTTGGGCAGTTGCGGGCGGCGCTGGGGGTGGTAAGGGCGGCGACGGAGGCGGCGTTCTCGCGGCCATTGTAG
>CAZSXX010000012.1:0-12599 GCA_964611245.1 uncultured Verrucomicrobiota bacterium
GATGGGTGGCCAAGGGGCCGGAGCGTCTCGCCACGCTCGGGTTCTCAAACGACGGGTTGATGGTCGAACTGGAGGTGCTGCGGGACGGGAAAGCCTGGCCCGCGAGGGTCCATTTCGGGAAGCCCGCCGTGCGCAACAATGTCTATGCGGCGACGGCCCTCGCGGGGGAGGGCGAGCTGACCGTGTTCGAATTCCCGGGTGACCTGTATCAACTCCTGTTGCAGGCCTTCGGGCTGCCGTCCCAGTGAGGTATGGGCCGGAGCGCACCGAAAAAGTTTTGGCGACGGAGCCGGAGGGTTTTCCGTTGGTTCAGGGTCTTGGCGCTCTCCGTGGTCCTGCTGGCGGCGGGGGCATTGCTCTATCTGAACTATGTGGGGCTGCCAGGATTCGTGAAGAACCGGGTGGTGGCGGCGCTGGAGGCGGAAGGGCTGGACCTTGAATTCTCGCGGCTGCGTCTGGCGGGTTACCGGAAGATCGTCGTCGAGCGGCTGTCGCTGATGTCGACCAACGGGGCGGCTCCGGTCAGCGCGACGGCTGACCGGGCGGAGCTGAAATTCAAGCGCCAGGACCTGCGGCGGTTTTCGTTCAAGCTGGAGGCGCTCGACGTGCGGGAAGGGCGGCTGGCGCTGGACTTGAAGGACACAAACGCGCCCGGACGGGCCCTGGAGGTGACGGGGATCCAGGCTCATTTGCTGCTTGAGGCGAATGACCAATGGACGGTGAGCGGGTTTGAAGGGGAGGCGCTCGGAGCCCACTTCCAATTCTCGGGCACGCTGACCAATCTGCTGTCCCTGAAAAGGAAGCCCAAGGAGCCCGACCAGCGCACGGGCGATTGGACACCCGCGCTGCGGGAGGCGGTGGATGCCCTGAACAGGATGGAGTTTTCCTCGCCTCCGCAAATCACGATGACGGCGCTGGGGGACCTGAAGGATTTGTCGCGCTTCAATGCGTCGCTCTCCCTCCGGAGTGGAAAGGCGAAAACGCCGTGGGGCGAACTGGAGGAAGTCTTCCTGCGGACCGCCGTCGGGCCCTCCGCGGCGCCGGGGGAGCAAATGGAGGCGAGCCTGAATCTGAAGGTGCGGCGGGCGGCGACTCCCTGGGGTGAGCTTCGTGACGCCTCGGTGATCGCGCAGACGTTTTATCCCCTGATGGAGGGAAAACCATTTGAAAGCGTCTGGACTCTGCGGACGGACCAGGTCGCGACGCGGTGGTTCTCCGGCCGGAAAGTCGATGTGACGGTGGACACGCGGCAGGCGGGAACGAATCTGCTGACGCTGGCGCAGGGGAGCGCGGAAAACGGCACGGCTTTCGGAAACGCGGCGAGCCGGGCTAATTTCCAGGCGCGCCTGGAGCACGCCTATCCCGTGGCCGCGCTCAACAGTTTTCTGGTCGACCTCCTGCCGGTCAAGCCGTCGGTGGCGCTCCCCGCGTCGTCGGGCCGGGAGTTGCTCACCTTGGGGCAGCATTGGCGGGGCGATTGGCGGATCAACCTGGCGGGGCTTCGGATGAGGAACGGGACGGCGGGCGGCGTCGCGGTGAGCGGGGATGTGCACGAGCGGGCGCGGCCCATCCGGACCGATGGAACCTGGGGCGGGTGGGCCCGGCTGGCGCCGTTTGAGGTGAACTGGCGGGCGGAGGTGGTTGACTTCACCGGTGGGGAGGCGCGGATTGACCGGGTCGCGGCCGAGGGACGCTGGGACGCGCCCATGCTGACGGTCGCCACGCTGGACTCCCAACTTTATGGCGGCGCGTTCCACTTGGACGCGGCCCTGGACGTCGCCACCCGCAAGGCCGGCGGCAAGGCGGCGCTCGATTTTGACCTCAAGAAAATTGCCTGGCTTTTGGATGAGGAGGTCCGCCCTTTCCTCAATTATTTTGCCTGGGACGCGCCGCCGAAATTCGAGGGCCGCGTCGCGTTGACAGCCCCGCCATGGACCGGGGCGCCGAAAAACTGGCGCGACGAGCTTTTCCGGTCGATGACCGCGGACGGGTCGGTGGCCGCGGGGCCCGCGTCATTCCGGGGGGTGACCTGCAGCGCCTTCACCACGCGGTTCGCGCTCACAAACTTGCAGTGGCGGCTGCCGGACGCCGTGTGGGCCCGGCCGGAAGGCGAACTGCGGCTGGATTACACCGGGCACGCCTTTGACCCCGAGTTTCGCCTGGCCATCCGGGGCGGGGTGAACCCATGGGCGGCCCTCCCCCTGCTGGACAACGCCGGACAGAAGGGGCTGAAATTCGTGGAGTTCCCGGAGCCGCCTTTGATCGAGGGGACCCTGACCGGAAACCTGCAAAAGCCCGAGCTGCTGCGGTTCGAGGGCCGGGTGGCGGCGACCAACCTCATCGTGCGGAACGAGCCGTTCCTCGATGTGAAAACCGAGGTCGTCTATTCAAACCTCTGGATATTCGTGACGGACCCAATCGCGCACCGGACCACCAACGAGGCCCTGACCGCGAGCCATGCGGCCATTGACCTCAAAGCGGGATTGATGTATGTGACCAATGGATTCAGCACAACCGACCCCTACCGCTTCACAAAGATCATCGGCCCGGGGACCTTCCGGGCCATCGAGCCCTACCGCTTCGCCAAGCCGCCGACAGTCCGGGGGGAGGGCATCATTCCGCTCGTGCGCGAGGACGACGCGGACATCCGCTTTCAGATCAGCGGCGACGATTTCTCTTATTGGCGGTTCAACACAACCGAGGCGAAGGGCGGGGTCCATTGGCACGGGCAATTTCTGGAGGTCACCAATTTCACGGCGAAATTCTATGGCGGGGAGCTGGAATGGGAGGGCCATTTTGTCTTCAACGAGGGGGATGACGCCGATTACCGGTTCAAAGGCGTGATGACGAACGCCAACCTCAGCCTGCTCCTCCGCGATTTGATCCCTGGGGCGACCAACAAGCTGGACGGAACCGTGCATGGAACGCTCGTGATCACCGAGGCGAACTCGAAAAGCCTCGACACCTGGAAGGGCCACGGCAACGGCACATTGAAGGATGGATTTTTGTGGGACATTCCGCTCTTCGGCCTGTTCTCGGCCCCGCTCGACGCGATCGCGCCCGGGTTCGGCCGGAGCAAAGTCTCGAGCGGAACCGGAACGTTCAAAGTGGACGGCGGCAAGGTTTACACCAAGGACATGGAGGTCCGGGCCCCCGCCTTCCGGCTGCAGTACGATGGCACGGTGGATTTCGAGGGCAACCTGGACGCCAAGGTGGAGGCCCAGCTTTTCCGCAACACTTGGATCGTCGGCCGGGCCATGAGCGCCGCCTTCTGGCCGCTGGCCAAGGCGTTTGAGTCGAAAGTGACGGGCAACCTGGCGGCCCCGAAAAGCGAGCTCGCGCACATCCCCAAAATCATGCTCTTCCCCCTCCGGCCAATCCAGACCCTCAAAGAGCTGCTGCCAAAGGACAAGGAGAAGGAGAAAAAACCGGCGGAAAGCCCGCCCTGATCACGGCTCGGAAAGCATTTGGCGGAGGTCGCGCTGGAGGCGGTCGCGGGCGGAGGACCCGGCGGCCCAACTGACCGCGAAGCCAAGGGTGGCCCAGACGAAATAATGGGCGGCGCCTTCATTGAGGGAAAAGGCCTCGCCCGCATGAAGCGCGGAAAAGCCCCAGGCGGCCATCCACGGCAGGCCGATGACGCCC
The DNA here is from genome assembly GCA_964611245.1 of uncultured Verrucomicrobiota bacterium. Taxonomy (GTDB): domain Bacteria; phylum Verrucomicrobiota; class Verrucomicrobiia; order Limisphaerales; family SXQI01; genus CAZSXX01. The sequence continues at coordinate 3,646 of CAZSXX010000012.1, forward strand.
ACAAAGGTGTGGATAAACGCCTCCCGGGTCGAGGAACCAACAAGGCCGCCCAGCAGGCCGCGCCAGGCGAGCGCGGAGGCGTCGAGGAACAGGAAGGCAACACCGCCGCAGAGGGCGAATGCGAGCGCGGATTTTTGCTCGAAGGTCACGGGCAGTCCTCGACCGAAAACGAGGAGGACCAGGACGGCCGCTTGGGCGGCAAGGAGGCTGAGGAACGGAACTCGGAAATGGCGGAAAAGCTGTTGGCGGCGGCGCGCGAGCAACTGGCTGGATGGCGCGGGCGTTTGGGATTCGAGGATCAGGTTTGGGCGCTCGGCGCGGCTGAGTTGCGCCGCGCTCCAGGCAATGGCCGCCTTCAGCCCGAGGTGGCAGGCGAACAGGGCAAGCAGGGTTGGCTCCAGCCAATGGCGCCGGCGGCTGGCCAGAAGGACGCCGACCCCAGCGGCCAAACAAACGATGAGGCAAACGCGGCGCGCGGTCAGAAAGGAGAGGGTCGCGGAAACCAGCAGGAGAACAGCCGCCAACACGAAGACCGCGAGCAGTTCACGCAACGCGATGGCCTGCACGGCGAGAAGGAAAATCAGAAACGGAACCGCGGGCAAGACTTCATGGCTGTTGCGCAGCGCGGTGGCGGCGATCCCGGCGGAATAGGCGGCTCGGGAGGAGAGGGCCTGAAACGGCAATGAAGCGGAGGCGGAGAACCGGACGCCGGAAAGCGCCGCCAGGAGGCAGGCCAAACCGGAGACGGCGCCAAAAACGAGGCGGAGCCGTTCGCCCACGGAAAGGGGAATTTGCGGGGCGACCGAGGACCAGATGGCCACCAAGGCGAACAACGCGGCGAATGCGGCCCGGCGCGGCCCGCCGGAGCCTCGCCGAAGCGCCGGGCGCAACGCCGCCCCCACGATCTGCGTCCAAACCGCCACACCCAAAAGACACCGGGCGCGGCGGAATCTGTGCGCTATTGCTGGGAGGCGAGGAACTCCATCAAGTTCCGCAGTTCCTGCCGGCTCAGCATCGCGGCGAGCCCCTCGGGCATTCCCGACAGTCCGACCGACCGCGATTCAACCTCCCCTTTCTTGATCGTGATGATTCCATCCTCGGGCGAATTCAGGACAAGGTCGCCCGCCGTTTCCGATTTGACGATCCCGGCGTACACCGTCCCATTTTTCAATTTGACCAGCACGCTTTCGAAGCCCTTGGCGATTTGTTTGTTGGGGAACGCGATCGATTCCATGATGAGTTCGCGCGGCTGGCGGGCGCCAATGCCGGTGAGGTCCGGCCCAACCTCCCCGCCTTCCCCCTTCACCTTGTGGCAGCGCTGGCAGGCGGTGTCGGCGCGCTCGAAAAAGATGGCCCGCCCGGCGGCGGCGTTGCCACCCCGGAGGGAAAGATTCAAATCCTTCAGCGGGTCGTTCGCGCCAATGCCGGCCAGCGCCGCCTCGGCTTTGGACTTGAGGGCGGGGCGTTGCAGGGCGGCTTCGATCAGGTCAAGCTGGAGTTCCGCGGGAACCGATTTTTGGGCGAGCTTTTCGAGCCAGGCGTCGAGGGTTTTGTCGCCCGCCTCAAGCCCGCCAAGGGCAGCAAGGGCGCTCTGCTTTTCGCCGATTGTGCCGGATTCGAGAATGGCGTTGAGCGGCGCGGCCGGGTCGGCGGACTTCAGGCCTGCGCTGAGCTTGATGGCCTCCTTGCGCACCTCCTCCGATTTGTCGGCGAGGGCGGCGGGCAGCGCTTCGGCGAGCCGTTTGGAGTCGAGCCGGGCAAGCTGGACCAACGCTTCCACGCGCATGCGGGCGGTCCCGGAGCCCTCCCCAATCCAGCGCCCCAGGTCCGGGGCGGCTTCGGAAAGTCCGAGGGCCCCACCGGCTCGGGCTGCGGCGAGGCGCACCGCGTCAGGCCCTGAGTGGAGAAGGGCGGCGATTCGGGCGCGGAGCGCGTCGCGGGCATGGTTGACCTCGCGCGGGCCGGCGGTGGGCCGCCAGTTGCCAGTGATGCGGTCGCGGCCGGATGGATGTTCCCAATGGCTGAGCGCTTCGAGCGCTTCGACCCGGACGGAATTGGGCTGCGATTCGTCCACGGCCAGGGCGGCCAGGCGGTCCGCGTTGACGCGGAGACCATGCCGGAGGTTGGCGTTGACCACCCGGCGCTGAAGGTCCGGGCTGGCCGCTGCGGCGAGCTTGAGGGCGGCGAGTTCGCTCATCCCGCCGCTGATCGGGACGTCATTGATGGCCCGCGCAGCTTCGACCACGAGGAGCGGGTCGGAGTCCTTAAGAAAAAGGCTGACCTCGGCGCGCTCGAGGCGGCGCAGGGCAAGGAGGACGGCCATGCGGACGGCTGGGGAGGGATCGCTCGCGGCGCCCAAGAGCAAGCTGGCGTCTCCGATGCCACTCAGCCCCATGACAGCGGCGTGCCGGAGGTAAACATCCTTCCCGCCGTTCGCCCGGGCCAGGTTCAGGAGTCCCGGAACAGCTTCGGAGCGGTGGAGGCGGCCAAGCGCAATGCCCGCAAAAAAGCGCGCCCGCGGCTCGGGATCGTCCAAAAGCGGCATCAGGCCCGCGAACGCTTCGGCAAGGCGGAGGTCGCCAAGGATCTTGGCGGCTTGGGCGCGGATTTCCGGGTCGCGGTCCTTGAGCAGCGGCAGGATCGGGCCGCTGGCCCCCGGCACATGGTCCAGGCAAAGCTGCCACAGCCCCCAGAGTGCGTGGAGCCGGGCCAGTTTGCTGTCGTGGCTGCGGGCGGTCTGGGCAAGGAGCTTCAAGGATTTTCCGCCGCGCGCGGCGAGCTCGAACTGGGCTTCCTGCCGGACACGCTGGTCCACATGGGACAGCAGCCGGACCAACTCGCGCTCCTCCCTCTTGGCGAAGCCCGCGGCCCGGATCTTCTTCACCTCGGCCACGGGCGCGGATTGGGCTGATTCGGGCTCATGCACGCGGTAAATCCGGCCTTTTCCGGTCATGTTCCAGCCGCTCACCCAATCGGAAAAATAGAGGCCGCCATCGACCCCGAAATCCACGTCGGTCGGCAGCCCTTCGCCAATGAAACTCTCGTGGTTCACGAGGTCAAAGCCCGCCCCATTGGGGCGGTTGGCGAACGTGTGAACCTGGCTGCCGGGGCCGCCGCGAAAATCGGCCAGGAAAAAGTGCCCCTGATATTTGGCGGGCAGCCCCGTCCCGGGGTAATGCGCGAGGCCGGAGGGGCCGGCCGCCACGTTGGTGATCGGGGGGATCAAAAACGCCGCCTGCCCGGCCCATTGGGGGTGCCACATCTTTTCCGAATTCCAAATGCCGCGCGACACCGGCTCCGTGAGGTGCTGGAAGCCCACGCGCCAACCGCTGTCCCCCCCTTCCACCAAATACACCCAGCGGGCCCGGTCCCCGCCGTCCGAGTTGTTGTCCCCCGTGAACAGGTTGCCGTGGTCATCAAAAGCGAGCTCCTGCGGGTTGCGCAGACCGAAGGAGAAAACTTCGAGCTCGGACCCGTCGGCCCGGCAGCGGAAGACCGAGCCGGAATCCGGGTCGCCAATGGTCTGGCCTCCAACTTTGACCGCGGATCCCCGGTCGCCAATGGAGAAGTAAAGCCGCCCGTCCGGTCCAAAGGTGAGCCCGTGGAGGTCATGGCCGAGAAAGCCGACGCGCACGCCGTACCCATAGGAAAGCGACCGGCGCTGGTCGGCGACGCCATCGTCGTTCGTGTCATTGAGAAGCCACAGGTTCGGCAGGTTGGCGAAGTAAACCTGGCCCCGGCGGGCAAGGACCCCGGCGGCGATGCCATCCATCGGATGATTGAACCCGTCCGCGAAAACCGTGGCCGCGTCGATCTTTCCGTCCCCGTTCAAGTCGACCAACCGTCGGATGCGGTCGCTGTTTTCGCTCAGCGCGCTGAAGCCGGCGCCGAGATGCCGCCGCATCAGCGCGAACCGGTCGTCCACCGTCCGGGCGGCCAGATCCTCGTCCAGCCAATCCATGTGGCCCCGAATGTCGGTGACCCCGGCATGGAGCCGGAACGTCTCGGTCACATAAATTGCGCCCCGCTCGTCGATGTGGAAAGCGACGGGATTCGCCAGCAGCGGCTCGGCGGCGACAAGCTCGGCCTTGAAGCCGGCGGGGAGCTTCAGGGAGCGGATGGCTTGCTCGCCTTCATTGGAGGCGGGGGCGATCTTCGGCTGGCTGGCCTTGGTGGGGCCGCCGAGCTCGCCCGCGCCGGCCGCGAGGGGGGCGGCGAGCAGGCAATAAAAAAGACCCTTTCGCAGGGCCGACCGGGAATCGGAGCTGTACATGCGGGGATTATCTTAAGCGCGCGGACCGCCGACGCAAGCGCGGCGGGGCGGGGGAGGGGAAGGCAATTCCTTGAATCCGGCCGCGGGGGCGGTAATCTATGGGCATGAATCGTTTCCAGTGCGCCGCTGTGGCCATCCTGGCCTTGGCGTGGGGCGCGGGATGCTCGCAGAAAGAGGAGACCGCCCCGACGCGGCCGCTGGCGGAGATCAAGGGCAAGCCGATCGCGGCGGCCCCGTCGACCAACGCGGCGCCCGCCGCGGCGGCGGAGACGAACGCCATCCCGTTGGCGGCCGCAGCCCCGCCCGCGGCGACCAACGAAATCGTGGCCGTGAACGGCTATTTCCAGGTGGGCTTCGACCGGCTCGCTTCGTTTCATTACATCATGCCCGACGACGTCACGCCCACCAACCAGCCCCCGGCCGACCAGTTCCCGCCCGCCATCCGCGCCTTGGACCAAAAGCCGATTTCGCTCCGCGGCTTCATGCTGCCGCTCAAGGTGGAGCAGGGGCTGGTCAGCGAAATGCTGATCATGCGGGACCAGTCGATGTGCTGCTATGGAACCTCGCCCAAGATCAACGAATGGGTGAGCGTGAAGATGGGCGAGAAAGGCGTGAAGCCGGTGATGGACCAGCCAGTGACCCTGTTCGGCAAGCTGCATGTCGGGGAAATGCGCGAAAATGGCTACCTCGTGGGCGTCTACCAATTGGACGGTGAGAAAATGGAGTTCGAATAAGGGGCGATGGAAACGCACGCAGGAGGGACGGCGCTCCACCTTCAGCAGATGGATTGCGTGGCGGGGATGGCGGCCATGGAGCCGAATTCCGTCGACGTGATCGTCACCTCGCCCCCATATAATTTGGGGATTGATTACAGCCAGTACGACGATAAGAAAACCAAGGCGGCTTACCTCGAGTGGACCGGAGACTGGGCGCGGGCCGCGCGGCGCGTCCTGCGCGAGGATGGGTCGCTCTTCCTGAACATTGCGGGGTCGCCCTCGAACCCGCTGCTCCCGCACGAAGTGGCGCTGCGGATGGGCGAGATTTTCGTGCTGCAAAACACAATCCATTGGATCAAATCGATCACGGTGAAGACGCTGGAAGGGCGGGAGATTTCAGCGGGGCACTTCAAGCCGATCAACTCCAAGCGGTTCATCAACGACTGCCACGAATACGTCTTTCACCTCACGAAAACCGGGGCGAGGGAGCTTGACCGGCGTGCGGTCGGAGTGGAATACGTCCACAAATCGAACATCGGGCGTTGGTCCCACTCGAAGGGCGTGGACAAGCGGTGCCGGGGGAACACCTGGCACATTCCTTACAAAACAATCAAGAGCCGCGAAAAGGACCGTCCGCATCCCGCGAGCTTCCCGGTCGAGCTGCCGATCCAATGCATCCGGCTCCATGGCTGGCGCGCGGATTTGGTGGTGATGGACCCGTTCCTGGGGATTGGGTCCTCCGCCCTGGCCGCCCAGCGGACCAAGGTGGGGGCGTTCTTTGGGTTTGAGATTGATCCGGAATACTTGGCGACGGCGCGAGACCGGCTGCGGGAGGAGACGGGGGGGCTGCTGGATTTTGACTGAGACTCCCGGGGTCAGGCCGGGCGGAGCATCCGGGCGAGGATATTTTCAGTGATGCGCTGCACTCGGGGATCTGGCCCTTTGGGAGTGGTGTAAACGGAAGGGCGGATGTAGCCGGGCGGCGCCGCCAATCCGTCGGCCCACCAACAGGTGGACGCGTTGAAAACAAAGTTGCCCCGCCCGCCAGGGTAAATCGTCGAAGTGTAAATCCCGCCGTTGAGCTGCCCGGGAGCGGACTGGGTCGGGCCAGTGGAAAGAATTTCCAAACCGGGGATGGCGGCCGGGTTGCCGTGCCATTCCCACCCCACCAAGCCCGGGATGCCTTCGCCCGCCTTGAGTCCCGTGCCCTCAAAAATCCAGTGGCCGGGCAGGGAGCAAATATAATCGGATCCGCCGGTGGTGGGGGCGACATTGCCCGCGCCCACGAGAAGATTCGAGTTCGGGCTCTCGTGCGGGAGCAGCCCCATGGTGGGGAATCGCTTGATTTCCTCCTCCTCGCGCGGGCCCCAAAAATCCGTGCGGGAGAATATCCGGTTCGGCGCTCCACGCCGGCTGGGGCGGGGATCAATCCGGCCGCAGCAAACATTCCCGGAGAAAAATCCGACATTTAGCCCCCCGGCGATGGCGCCGCGCAGGTGGTTGAACATCTCCATCGAGTAATACTCATCGTGGCCAATGGAGATGAAGCCCCGCGCCCGCCGCAGGCCCTTGGGGTCGGCATGGAGGTCCATGTTGGAAATGTAAGTCACGTCATGGCCCTTGGATTCCATCCAATAAGCCATCGGAAATTCCCACAAAAACCATTCGCCCGATCCCGTCGAAAGCGGGGCGTCCATGATCTGGCAATACTTCCCATACGGACGGTCGAAGCTGATGTCCATGCCCGGGCCCCAATACCATTGGTTCTGCCCGTCGTCATACAGCGAGAACTGGCTGGGCCACCGGTTGTACGCCTGCCACGTGTTGTCCGAGCACTGGAAAATGAAGTCGGCCCGGCGGTCATCGCGCACGATGAATATGACGTAGCTTTGGAGGCCCTCGCGTTCGGCCGTCAATTTGCCGAGATACACCCCGCTCAGCCAGTCCGACGGAATTTTGACCGACGCGCAGGAATCCCATTGGCATTCGCGGAGGCGGCGGGGGCCAACTTCGGGCTCGCGCTGGACGGAGCCCGGGAACGGGCCAAGCTCCAAAACTTTTCGTCCGCCCGCGCCGCCGTAATGACCCATCCGATAGATTTCGACGCGGAACGGGGAGGCGGGGTTCGTGCTGACAAACAGGTCGATCGTTTCCCCCGCGCGGACGCTGGTTTTCGAGCAATACCCTTCAATCCACGGGCAGCGGTATTTCGTCGCGGGATCGACGCGTGTGGAGGTGAGCATCCACTCCCGCGTGCCCGGCTTGGCGTTCTCAATCTGAACGCGGTTGGGGCTCTCGCCGAGGGTCGCGCAACCAGCCAATCCACCGACGGCCATGACTTTCAAGGCGTCGCGGCGGGAGAAGGCTGGGCTCATATTGGAAGGCGCCGCTAGCTGATGGAAAGCGGCTCCGTGCTGTCGCCGAAGGATTCGACGGGTGTCCCCATCCGGTCGAGCATCGAGACGTAAAGGTTGCAAAGCGGGGTGTTCTTTTTGCACGGGATATGCCGGCCCGACTTGATTTTGCCGCCAGCCTGCCCGGCGAGGAGAATCGGAAGATTGTTCGGATCGTGCCGGTTGCCGTCGGAAAAGCTCGAGCCAAACAGGATCATCGAGTTGTCGAGCAGCGTTTTGTCCCCTTCCTTGATCGATTTAAGCTTGTCCAGGAAGTAGGCGAGCTGCTCGCAATGCCAGCGGTTGATCTTCGCGTAAGGCTCGATCTTCTCCTTCTGGTTTTGGTGGTGGCTGAACTCGTGGTGGCTGCCCCCAACCCCGGGGATGATCGGCCCAAAATTCTTTGGCGAAACGTCGTTCGCGAACATGAACGAGCTGACGCGCGTGGAATCCGTCCAGAAGGCGATCGCCATCAGGTCGAGCATCAGCCGCACATGCTCCTCATGCCCGCCCTGAATTCCCTTCGGGAGCGCGATGTCCTCGCCGGGGGCCGTGGATGGGCGCCAGTCGCGGGTGTCCGGCTGGGAGAAAAACTCAAGCCGCCGCTCCACGTCGCGGACGGAGTCGAGATACTCGTCGAGCTTGTACTGGTCGTCCCGACCCAGCTTGCGGCGCAGGGAATGGGCGTCGTCAAGCACGAGGTCCAGCAGCGCCTTGTCATCCTCGACTTTTTTCTGGCTGGCCTTCGACCCGTGCCGGGCCTTGATCACCCCAAACAGCTTTTGGTAGGCGAGCCGGGGATTGATCTCCTTGGCGATCGGCGTGTTGGGGTTGCGCCACGAAATGTAGCAGCCGTAAAGCCGGGTGTAGCCAACGACGGAATCAATGCCGGAGACGACGGGGTCGATCCCCAGCTCCAGCGACGGCAGCGGCGTGTGTCGGCCCACCTGCTGGGCGGCAAGCTGGTCGATCGAGACCCCGCCCACGCTGATGTCCTTGCCGGGCGTTTTGCGGACCGAAAGGCCGGTCAGATAATTGGCGGTCTTGGCGTAATGCCCGTCGCCTTGGTGGCTGTGCTTCTTGTCCAGGCCGGAGAAAACGAGAAGGTCCTGCCGGTGCCGCTCCAGCGGCTGGAGGGACGAGGGCATTTTGTATCCGGCCCCTTCCTCGGTGGGGAACCATTCCTTTTCCCAAACCCCGTTGGGGAAATAAATGCACGCCATCCGCACCGGGGCCTGGACGGCGGATTTGACGCGTGGCAATGCCGCCGCGTCCGGGGACGCGCCGGGAAGGATTTTGCCCATCGCCTGCAGGACGGGCAGGCCGAGCATGACGCCGGCGCCCTTGAGGAAGGTGCGCCGCGGAAGCAGCCAGCGTTTTTCAATCATATCAATCCTCTTTGGGGTAAAATCGGTGACGAAACGGATAACTGAAAGCAATTTCTTCGACAAGGACGGACGGTCGGCATCCGTTCTTTTTCAAGGCCTCAAGCGCGGAATCAATCACGCACTCGTCGAACTTGTTCAGCTCGCGCCCAAACGCGTACCCGGTCATTTTGCGGGCGAGATGCTT
>CAZSXX010000012.1:12609-15775 GCA_964611245.1 uncultured Verrucomicrobiota bacterium
TCAACACCTGGTCCTGGCGTCCCAGGAGAATCTTCTTCAGGCCCTCCGGTCCGTCAAACGATTCGCCGGATGGCAGCGTGCCGCGCGCGTCGATCGGCTGCCCGTGGTCGGTCTCCCGCCACCGGCCAAGATTGTCGAAATTCTCGAGGCCAAAGCCCAAGGGATCCATTTTGTCGTGGCAGGAGGCGCAGTCGGACTTGAGGCGGTGCAGTTTGAGCTGCTCGCGGAGCGGCAGGTTTTCCGCCTCCTTCGCGCTGGCTTCAAGGGCCGGGACATCCGGCGGCGGCGGCGGGACTTTTTCACCCAAAAGCGCCTCGAGAACCCATCGGCCCCGGAGCACGGGGCTCGTCCGCAGCGGAAAGGAGGTGAGCGCATGGACAGCCGCCATGCCGGTCACGCCGCCCCGGGCCCGCGTCGGGAGGCTGACCCTCTGGAATTCGCCGCCGTGGACGCCCGGCAGCCCATACAGGGCGGCCAGCGGCGCGTTCACGAATGTGTAGTCGGCGTCGATCAACTCAAGAAGGGAACGGTCCTCGCGGACCACATAATTGAACATGCTCGCGACCTCGCGCCGCATCGATTCGCGGAGGGCGGGGCTGAACTCCGGGAATTTCTTGGGATCCGGATTCACCTCGGCTCCCAGCCGCTCGATTTCCAGCCACTGCATCGCGAAGCGCTCCCCGAGGGCTTCGGCCCTGGAATCCTGGAGCATCCGGCGGATCTGCGCCCGATAGACATTCGTGTCCATCAGCGCCCCCGATTCCGCCGCCTTCCTCAGCTCGGCGTCCGGCATGGTGGACCAAAGAAAATAGGAAAGCTTGCTGGCCAGGGGCAGGGGGCTGAGGGCGCTGATCCCATGCGTGGCGGGCTCCGGCTCGGCCAGGAACAGGAAATTGGGCGAGACCAAAATTGATTTCAACGCCAGCCGGACCGACGGGACAAACCCCTCGCCGCGGGCCTGGACCCGGTCAAAAAGAACGAGGGCCCGGTCCACTTCCCCGTCCAATACCGGCCGACGAAACGCGAGCGAGGCGAACCGTGCGATCACCTTGCGGGCGTGCTCGCGGGCGGCCCCCTTCCGGGGCGAATCATTGTCCATCAGCAGCCGGCTTCGGGCGGCCTTCACCTCGGGGCTCAATCCGCGCGTTTTCTCGGGCAGCGCGGCGGTGAGGATGCGGTCGGCCGCCGCCAGGTAGTTCTCGATGTGGATCGTCGACGTGAAAAGGGCGTTGCCGCTGGTGTCGAAGCCCTCGCCGCCCCCCCCATCGGCGGGCAGGAGGTCGTCCACCGGGATGCCGAACCCGACAAGGTCGCGGATGGTGTTCCCGTACTCGGCGCGGTTGAGGCGGCGGCTCATCACATAGCCGCGGTAAAAGCTGGCGCTCCGGTCGGACGCGAGCTGGTTGCAGTCAGTCTGCTCGGGCTTGGGCAGCGTGCGGAAAAACCGGAGCAGCTTGCCGTGGCCGTCGAAATTCAGCTCGTACTTCCCCGAAGGCGGCATCTCGAACGCCTGGACCCGCTCCAAAGCCCCCGCAAAAACTTCCGGGGCGCTTTTGACCTGGTCCAGCGTCTCGTAGGCGGCCAGATTGAGGTCGCCCTTCAGCTTTTCGGAATTGTGGCAATCGTAGCAGTGTTTGGCCAGAAGGGGGCGGATCGTTTTGGTGAACTCCTCCTCCGGCGTCGCCGCGCGAACGGCGGCCAAGGCTGACCCGACGAGGATGGCGACTATGAACCGCATCAATACAAGTGTATCACCGGCGGCCCATGGGGCGCCACCGCGATTTCCCGGGGAATCGGACGCATAACCCGTCGTTCGCATTCAATGATGCGTAGGGGCTCTGTCGGCGGAGACGCTTTTTTTAATTTCAGCTTGCGCCGCGGGGTTCCGGCTGTGCTAGGCTGGCAATTGTCCCCAAAAAAGCTGAGGAGAAAAATGATGATTCAAGCAACGCGCCCCCTTAAATTTGCCACTGGTATGCTCGCCTCATTGGCGCTCGCAATGTCGCCTGCCGTGGCAAGATCGGCGACGACCGATGGCTTGGTGGCGTACTGGCCCTTGGAGGAGCTCACGGCGGAGAGCACGACGCCCGACATCGTTTACACCAACACCATGACCGCCACCGGCATTCCGCTTGTGGAGCCGGGCAAAATTGGGAACGCGTTCACGATGAACAGCACGACCTACCTGACCAACCTCCATGGCGCCGACAACTCAGTGACGGGGCTGCCCATTTACAAAGGCGGGGCCTACACAGTGGCCATGTGGGTGAAAGGCGCGCCGCAAACAGCGAAGTACCTCTACTCGGAGGCCAACACCTCGGGGAACAACAACACGCTGTTCATCATCCAAACCGGGCAGGCCGCCGCCAACAACGCCAAGCTGGACGTCATCATCCGCAACGACACGGGCGGCGTTCTGGTGAACCACCTGGTTTCGACGGGGGTGGTGTTTGACGACACCTGGCACCACATCGCTTGGGTCGACAACCGCGGGAGCGTCAAGCTGTACATCGACGGGAATCTTGATCCGGCCACCTTCAATTACACCCCGGCCGGGACCTTCACGATGCATTCCAGCGCGCTTGGCACGCTGGTGCGGGCCGCCATTTCCACCGCGGCGACGTTCACCGGGCAGATCGATGAAGTGGGCTTGTGGGAACGGCCATTGACCCAGGAGGAAGTCGCGACCGTGATGGCTTCGGGGGTGACGGCGCCGGTGCCCCCCTCGCTTTCGCTGGCCACCGTGCCCGCGAGCGTGGCCAAAAACGTCGGTGACTGGGCGACCTTCAGCGTCTCGGCGGCCGGATCGCGGCCGATCTCCTTCGAATGGCTGAAGAATGGATCGCCAATTCCCGATGCGACCAGCCCGACCTACCAGGCCACCGGCCTGACCGAGGCGAATTCCGGGGATTTTTACGCGGTGAAAGTGACCAACCCGGCCGGCTCGCGAACGACGACCAACGCGGTCATCACGGTGGCTCCGGACCCGGCTCCGGATGTGCGGAAAGACTTGGTGAATTACTGGCCCTTGAACGAAATTCAGTCCGTCGACGGGCTGCTGATTTCGCCCGAGCTCTACAGCCACAACGACATGGTGCTCGTGAATTTTGCGGGAACGGAGGACTTTGTCCCCGGCCAGTTTGGAAACGCGCTGGGATTCGACTTC
>CAZSXX010000012.1:15785-26562 GCA_964611245.1 uncultured Verrucomicrobiota bacterium
GTGGTGCCCGCGCAATCGGTCCAGACCAGCCCGGACAACCGCTTCGTCTACGTGGTGGGCGAGGACCGGAAGGTGGCGGCGCGCCCGGTGACGCTCGCCTACGTGGAGACCGGCTTCGCGGTGGTCGATGGCCTGCAGGACCGCGCGCTGGGATTCGACTTCGTGACCTAACTCGCCTACCGGACCAACGGGTCGCCAATTTACAACGCCACGAATTACACTGTGGCCATGTGGGTGCAGGGGGATTTCACCTCGCAAAACGACCGGCGGGTTTTCTCGGAGGGTTCAAGCGCCAACAACAACCCGCTTTTCACCCTCGGCACGGACAACACCGCCACCACGCCCTCCGCGACCGTTTTCGTCCGCAACGACGCCGGTGCGGGAACCGTGATCACCGGCCGGAAATCGACGCGCCCGGTTTTCGACAACACATGGCACCACTTGGTCTGGACCGACGCGAACGGCAAGGGAAAGCTCTATGTGGACGGAGTGCTCGACGAGACGGATTACAATTACACCCGCTCGACGCTGACGCTGAACCAGACCTCGCTCGGGGCGGTGCTGCGCGCGGTGGCGGGCAACTGGTTCCTGGGCAACCTCGACGAAGTGGCGACGTGGAAGCGGGTTTTGTCCTGGACGGAAATTCAATCGATCATGACCACGGGGATTCCGACGCCGATTTCGGCGATCCCACCGAGCGTCACCGCCCAGCCCTTGGCCCGCACGGCGGGCGTGTTCGCGGGCGACACCGTGACCTTCAGCGTGCAGGCGAGCGGGACGGTGCCCCTGACCTTTGAATGGTACCGCAATGACACCAAAATCGATGCCGGGCTGAATCCAAGCGCCGCGACCGACACGCTGCGCCTCACCAATGTGGTGGCGGGTGATTCAGGCTCCACGTTTTACGTGAAGGTGTCGAACAGCGCCGGGACGGACACGAGTTCGACGGTCGCGCTGAATGTGGCGAACCACACACCGGTGACGACCGGCGAGGTGTTGCGCTTGGACGTCGGGCTGACCGGCTCGCCCAACATCATGTCGGGCTTCGAGGAATTCACGCTGGGCATCAACGGCACGAATTACCAGGGCGTTGGCGTGGCGTTCTCGGGACTGGACGCCTCGCTGGCGGACCGGAACCGAATCGCGGGCGCGATGGTCCCAAACAACCCCCCCATCATGTCGCAGGCGCAGCTTTACAATGACTTCGTGTTCGCGGCGAGCACGGTCGACGGGACGGGCATGCGGATCACCATTTCGCGCCTGGCCCCCAACACCCCGCACGGCCTGACCGTCTGGTCGTTCGATCCCCAAAGCGTCGGCGCGCGCTTCGCCGATTGGCGGGAGACCACCGTGGTGGACGCGCCGGTCGACATCGCGGTCGGCTACACGTTCGACGGCTCGATTCAGCCCGTGAATGATTACGACCAGACGTTCGGCGCCATCCTGACGTCCTCCCCAACTGGCACGCTGCAGATCGACGGGGTCAAGAGCGGGGGCACTAGCTTCGGCGCCTTCGTGAACGCAATTCGGCTGGTGGCCAACCCCACAATCCAAATTGTGCAGTCCGAGTTGGTGGGACCGGACCTTCGGCTGACCATCCACACGCAGTTCCCGGGACAGGCGATCGTGATTGAGGAGCGCGCGGAGGTGGACGCCGGGATTTGGGGACCCTCGGCCACCGCCGTCCTGGAAACGCACGGACCCCAGGTCATCGCCACCATCCCGGCGCCCGGAACAAAAATGTTTTATCGGGCGGCCCTTGTGCCATAATAACGGGAAGCCATGCAAACCTTCTCACGCCGGCGGGGATTCACGCTCATCGAACTGCTGGTGGTCATCGCCATCATCGCCATCCTGGCCTCGTTGCTTTTGCCCGCGCTCGCGCGGGCGAAGTCCAAGGCCAAGCGGATCAGTTGCGTGAACAACCTCCGCCAGGTGGGCATCGCCATGACCGCGTACGCGGGGGAGAACAGCGACAAGGTGGTCGAGGCCCGCAACCGCAGCGTGCAAATCTGCCTCAATCCGCCGGAGGCCTCGATGGCGGCCATGGCGGGGCTGACGGTCTCGAACAAAATCAGCTCGGTTTGGAACTGCCCGGACCGGCCCCCGAAATATCCGGTGTATGAGGCGGCCTACACGCAATGGGTGATCGGCTACCAGTATTTTGGCGGGATCACAAATTGGACCAACCCGGCGGGCGCCTTCAAGGGCTACAGCCCGGAGAAGCTGTCGAACTCGCAGCCGCACTGGATGCTGGCGAATGATTGCGTGATGAAGATCAACGGGGTGTGGGGGACCGACGACCGGGATTTGTTCGAGGGCGTCCCCCCGCACCTGGGGGCGAATGCAAAAAAGGCCGTGGGCGGCAACCAACTCTACATCGATGGCTCGGCGAATTGGGTGCGGGCGCAGGAAATGTCGTTTTTCCATTGCTGGGACGCGACGGGCGCCGGGCGCTCGGCCTATTTTTACCAGGACCCCAAGGACTTCACCGGGCCGCTGGCGATGGACGCCGTCCGGCGGTCCCTCCGCTTCACCACGCGCGAGCCTTGAGACGGCTGGCGCGGCGGGCTGGGCCCAAAAGGAGAATTTTGATTCCAGGATGGATGGCCCGTGCTAGTTTGTCCCCATTGATTATGAACTTGCGGGCTTGGATGGCGGGACTGGCAATCTGGATGGCATGCGGCCAGTCGGCGCGCGGGCAGGAAAACTTCGGCGAGCGCCTCGGTTGGGCCGCGGACCAAGTCGTCGTGATCCTGCATTGCAACGGCGCCGGCATGGCGCAGGGGACTGGCCGCGGAATCCTCACCTCCGTCACGAAAGGGGTTGGCTCGTCCTACTCGATCATGATGCCGTGCCCTTGGGTCCCGGGCTTTTTGCGCTCCCGCCCGCCCGAGTCGGTCGATGTCGGTGTGGAGGCGACGCTGACGTCCGAGTTCGACCTTTACCGCTGGGGCCCCGTGGCCGGGAAAGACGCGGTGCCCGGTCTCGTGGACCCTGACGGATACTTGTGGAAGACCGCGGCTCAGGTGGCGGCCAAAGCCTCGGCGGATGATGTCGAGAAGGAGATTCGCGCCCAAGTGGATCGGGCCATCGGTTTTGGATTGAGGGTCACCCACTTGGAAACCCTTGAGGGCGCCGTCTATCTGAAGCCGGAATATTTCGCACGGTACTTGAAGGTCGCGATGGAAAAAGGGCTCGCGCCGGTGATCGCCGGGGGGCACATGACCCATCTGGGCGAGGAGCGGACCAATGTGATGAAGCTCATGAAACCCAGGGCGGTCGAGGTGTGGAACGCGGGCTTCCCCGTCGTGGACGACATTGTCTCCGGCGTGCAGGATTGGGAGCCGGGCCAAAAGCGGGCGAAGCTGGAGGCGATGCTTTTCGGTTTGCGGCCGGGGATCACGCACATCATTTTCCAACCCGCCGTGCAGACCGACGAATTGAAGATGATCATGCCCGCCCTCAGGTCGCGCGTGCAGGACAACATCATCCTGACCGATTTCGGGATCCGGCGGGTGATCGAGAATCGCAAGATCGTGGTGACGGATTGGCGTGAATTGCGGGAACGGCGGAAGAAAGCGGCGGCCATCGGCAATTGACATGGCCGTCCTGCTCCTTTTCTTCCTGTCGGGGGCAACCGCGCTGGTTTACGAGGTCATTTGGTCCAAGTACCTCGCCCTCATGTTCGGGAGCACCGTCCAGGCGCAGACGGTCGCCCTCGCCGTTTTCATGGGCGGCCTGGCCCTGGGCAACCGGATCTTTGGGCGCCGTTCCGGCGCCTTGAAGCAACCCCTCGCCGTCTACGGTTACATCGAGCTCGCCATCGGGCTTTACGCCTTTTTCTTCCATTCCCTTTACACGCTGGCCGACAATCTCTTCATCACGGTCGGCTCCCGCGTCGCTGAGAGCCCCAATTTGCTTCTCAGCCTCAAGGGGGCTCTGGCCACGGGGCTCCTGATTGTCCCAACCGTGCTGATGGGCGGGACGCTCCCATTGCTTGCGGCTTGGCTGGAGCGGCGGAGCGCGGAGCCCGGGCGGGGATCGGCGCGCTTCTATTCAACGAACAGCTTGGGTGCGGTTTTCGGCGCCGCGGTCGCGGGATTTTACCTCGTGCGGGAGTGGGGCATGCTGGCCAGCCTTCAGTTGGCGGCGTTTGTGAACCTCGCCGTGGCCTTGGCGGCCATTGCAATCTCCCGCCAGGGCGGGGATGCCCAGACCGCGCCACAACGGCCGCCGGCCGGGGAGGGCGTCCTGCCGACACGGATGGCGCTGGCCTTGGTGACTGTGACGGGCGGGGTCTCCATGGGGCTTGAGGTCCTCTGTTCCCGGGCGGTGGCGCTGATCGTCGGTGGATCGCTGCAATCGTTCGCGATCGTCCTGATGGCCTTCATCTTGGGGATCGGGACCGGCGCGGGGATTGTCGCCTCGCCGAAATTTGCGCGTTTCCAGCGGCAGCAAACAGTCTTCGCCCTCCTGCTGGGGGCGGCGGGGCTCATCGCGCTCTTCATTTACCGGGTGGAGGATTGGGCGATCCTCTACAGCGCGGGCAGGTACGCCCTGGCTCCAAACGAAAGCGGCTATGTCCTGCACCAATTCCTGGTGGGCGTGTTGGCGATTGTGACCCTGGGCATTCCGGCGGGCTTGCTCGGCGCCGTCCTCCCGATGGCCATCCGCGCGGGCGGCGGCGGCGGGAGCCTCGGGGATCAAGTCGGGCGGCTCTTGACCTGGAACACGTGCGGCGCCGTGGCGGGCGTGCTCGTCACCGGCTTTGTCTTGATGCCGCTGGCGGGGTTGCGGGGAAGCTTCCTCATCCTGGCGCTCATCCTGGCCGGGATCGGCAGTATTGGCGCCTGGCGCACGGGCAGCCCTCGGACGCAATGGGTCGGCGTCGGCGCGGTGGCCGCCACGCTGATGCTCTTTGCGTCCGGCGGGGAGACCTGGCGCCATGTCCTCGGGGCCGGCTTGTACCGATTGCGGGGCTTGCGGCTGACCCACGAGGCCATCGATCGGCGGCAGGCCGAGGTCAAAATCCATTTTTACAAGGACGCGCCGGACGCGACCGTGGCGGTGGAGACCGGGGCCAACCCGGACGAGCCACAGCAATTGATCCTGCGAATCAACGGCAAGGCGGACGCCTCCACGCATGGCGACCTCCCGACCCAGTACTTGCTGGGGCACCTCCCACTGATGGCCCGGCCCGAGGGCAAAGACATCTTCATTCTGGGCTTTGGCAGCGGGATCACGGCGGGCGCGGCGCTCGGGCATCCCATTGACTCCCTGACCATCGCGGAAAACTGCGCCCCGGTCATCGAGGCGGCCCCGCTCTTCGCCAAGTGGAACCGCAACGCGCTGGACGATCCGCGGACACGGCTCCGCACGGAGGACGCGCGCACCGTGCTGAAGCTCAGTGGAAAAAAGTACGACGCCATCATCAGCGAGCCATCCAACCCATGGGTCGCGGGGATCGGCAGCGTGTTCAGCCGCGAGTTTTACGAGCTGTGCGGGAGCCGCCTGAAGGAAGGCGGGATGATGGCGCAATGGTTCCACATTTACGAGATGCACGACGGCATCGTGGAACTGGTCATCCGCACTTTCACCGGGGTGTTCCCCTACGTCGAGCTCTGGGAACCTGAGAATGGCGACATTATTTTGCTCGGCTCAATGACCCCTTGGGAGGCCACGCCGGCGGTGTACCAAAAGGTTTTCGAGCGCGAGCGGCCCCGGCGGGACCTCGCGGAAATCGGCCTCGGCTCGGCGGTCGCCCTGCTGGCGCGGCAGATGGCGTCGCAAGGGACGGCGTTCGCCATCGCGGGGGAGGGGGCGACGCAAAGCGACGAGTTTCCCGCGCTGGAATACGCCGCGCCCGAGGCGTTTTTCATTGGCCGGAGCGCGCAGCGGCTGTTCACCTTCGATGAACGGACACGCCAATCCGCCCTCGCCCCGGCCCTCAAACGCCGGACCCTTCAAGCCCTGCCCGAGCCCGTGTTGCATGGAATTTACTCGGACTACTCGACCGCGAATCCGGACCTTCTCAAATACCTGAAATGGCGCGCCGCCCGCGTCCGGCCCTTGGCGGAGCATCCTGTCTATGACCTCGACCCGGAACTGCCCGTGATCTTCCGCCCCCCGAATTCATACGCGGCGGCGGCGAGTCCCGCGGGAGGCCCGCCCGCCGCGCTGTTGCAGGCCGAGGCGGAAATCCTGAGGCAATCCGACAAAACCGCGGACGCCGTGCGGGAAACCGAGCGGCTCCTTTTGGCCGAGGAAACGGGGCCAGCCACGAAACGCGCGTGGAAGCCGGCGCGCTTCGCCGTGGCCGCCGCCCGCGCGGCGCTGGCGCTGCGGGACTTCGCGGCCACCGCCCGGCTGTTGGACCTGGGGCGGAAATTTGAGCCGGAGAACGTGGAGCTGGGATACCTCCAGCGCCTGCTGGACGCGCAGGCCACCACAGCCAAATAAGGGCCTCACTTGCCCAAAAGCCGCGCGGTGTATTTGGCCAGAATATCCGCCTCCAGATTCACCGGCGACCCCGGGCTCCGTTCCCGCAGCGCGGTCACTTCGTAAGTGTGCGGGATGATCCACACGCGGAACCGGCCCCGGAGGACTTCGGCCACCGTGAGGCTGATGCCATCGACCGCGATGGCGCCCTTGAAGACAAGGCACCGCATGACCACTGCTGGCGCGGCCACTTCCAACAGCCAATCGGCGCCGCGCCTCTCCAGTTTCTTGACCACCCCGGCCGCGTCGATGTGGCCAGTCACAAAATGCCCGTGCAACCGGTCGCCAACCGCCAGCGACCGCTCAAGGTTGACGGCGGACCCAACCTGCAGCGATTTGAAGCTGGTCCGCTCCCAAGTCTCCTTCAGCAGGTCAAATTCGAGGATCCGTTTTTTGATGCCGACCATCGTGAGGCAGCACCCGTTGACGGCCAGGCTGTCGCCCAAGCGCGCCCCTTGGGCAGCCAACGCGGCGCGGAGCGAAAGCCGGATCGACTTGGTCCCCGGCGTGATGGCCTCCACCCGCCCGGTCTCTTCAACAATCCCTGTGAACATCGCCCCCATTTTTAACGACCGCCTCCCGGAGGCATAGGCAAAAAGCAGCGGAATCGTCCTGGGCGTGATAAAGCACCCAATCTTTTTCGCGCTCGCTTTCTGGCCTAAATCTTGCATGTTACCCGGCTCTGTTTATGAATTTGGTTTTGATTATCCGGCGGTTCTCGTGGCTTCGCCGCCCACTGTTCTGTTTGCTGGCCGCCCTCGCTGCGGGCCCGTCCCTCGCCCAAACGGCCCTGCCCATCAACGTGCAGGGCCGCGTCACGACCAACGGGGTGGCGTTCACCGGGCTGGGCCGGTTCAAGTTCGCCCTGGTCCAGGGCAATGGCCAGGCGCTCCTCTGGAGCCATGATGGCACCGGCGCCTTGCCTAGTTTCCAGCCGTCCTCCTCTCTGCAATTGAACGTGGCCAACGGCCTCTATTCCGCCGCCCTCGGCGACACCTCGATCCCGGGCATGACCCAACCCATCGCCGGCGGCATTTTTGAGAACCCGGATGTCCGGCTTCGAATTTGGTTCAATGACGGGTCGCACGGCTTCCAGCAGCTTTCACCGGACCAGCGGATGGGCGCGGTTGGGTTCGCCCTCAATTCCCAGCGCTCGGACACGGCGGCGATCCTCACCGGCTCAGTCTCCATCGACCAGGTCCCGGCCACGTTGATCACCAACAACGCCACGGCGGTGAATCTCACAGGATCCTTCACCGGCGATGGCTCCGGGTTGGTCGGCCTCCGCGGTTCGACGCCCTTCCAGGTAGCGGGTCCCGGGGTCAACAATGCGGTCCCGAACACCGGTTACCTCGTCACGGGCGCGGCCGAAACGACCATCCTCCTCCCAGCCACCGCGGGCCTGCGCGTCGGCGACATCGTGCGGGTGTCCGGCCCAAACCCCGGCTCCTGGAAAGTGGCGCAACGCGACGGCCAATCCATCCGGTCCGCCGCGTTTTCCGAAGGAATTGGCTCACGGTGGATCGGGCGCGATTCTTCCCGCGCGTGGACCGGCATCGCCACCTCCGAGGATGGCCTCCGCCTGGCGGCGGTCACCTATTCGGCGGGCTTCATTTACCTCTCCACGAACGCGGGCGTGACATGGACCTCGCCGCAGGTCAGCCCCAAGGCGAACTGGCGGTCAATCGCCTCCTCGGCGGATGGCTCGCGGCTTCTGGCGGCGCCGGAGGGCGGCAACTTGAGCATGTCCACGGATTTTGGCGAAACATGGAGCGCCCGGGCCATCGCGGGTTCCCGGAACTGGTGGAGCGCCGCCTCCTCGGCCAACGGCACCAACCTGGTCGCCGTGGCCTTTGCGGGCCCGATCTACACCTCCGCGGATGGCGGCAACACCTGGACAGCGCCGCCAACCGCGGGCACCCGCAACTGGGTCAGCGTCGCGGCGTCCCGGGATGGCACCAACATCATCGCGGCGGTGAGCGGCGAGCGCCTCTACGTCTCCAAGGACCGGGGCGCGAGCTGGTTCGGCGTCAACGCGGGCTCGCGCGGCTGGACCTCCGTGGCCTCCTCCGCCGACGGGTCGCGGCTGGTGGCCGGCGTGAACCTCGGCTTCATTTACACCTCGGCGGACGGCGGGGCGAACTGGGTTCAACGCGACGGCTCCGGCTCGCGGGCCTGGGTGTCGGTCACTTCCTCGGCGGACGGCAACAAATTGGCCGGAGTCGCCACCTCCGGCGCGCTTTACACCTCGATGGATGCCGGCGCCACCTGGACCCCGCGCACAGGCGCATTGGGCTGGTATGCGGTCACCTCGACTCCCGACGGACGAAAGATCGCGGGCACGGTGTTCAACGGCCTGATCCACACGTCCGAAGCCTCCACCGTGCCATCGACCACGGTGGGGACGGCAGGCTATTTGGTCGGCGACCAATATTCGGCGGTTGAGCTGCAGCACCTGGGGAACGGCCAGTTTTTCCCGATCAGCTCCGCTGGGACCATTTTCGCCTATTGAGAAATGAAAGCCTGGCCACTCTTGCTCCTCTTGCCGTGCGCTGAATTCGCCGGCGCCACCCGGGCCGATGTCGCGGGCAGCGCGAATTATGGCCTGACCATCTTCTCGATGAACGGCGGCGGCGGCCGCTGCACCAGCCGCACCTATGTCCACGACATCGCCATTGGCCCGGTCATGGGCCGCAGCGTCGCCCCGCAATCGGTGGCCGCCAACCAAGGCTACGCCGCGCAGATCAACAATGTGCCCGTCGCGGTGGCCGACACCCGCTCACACCCGCCGGACGCCGCCGTCGAGATTCTGAATGCGGCGCTCCTCGGCAACGATTACGATTTCGACGGCGATTCATTGCGAGTCCATTCGGTCGATCCCGCCAGCGCGGCGGGGGGCGTGGTGACATTGATGGCGACAACCGTCCGCTACTCGCCGCCCGCCTTTCTGACGGGCCCGGACAGTTTCCGCTACACGTCCGTGGACGCGAACGGCGATTTGGCCTCGGCCACCGTGACCCTGTTCGCCGCCCCGCCCCCCAGTTCGCAACCCGTGAACACCGTGGCGTTGATCGAGCAGCCGGATGGCCGGTTGCTGCTGCGCTTCCGCCAGAATCCAGGCTGGCGCGAATACATTGTCCAATTCACGCCGGACCTCGCGGAGCCCAATTGGCAAACGCTCACCGTGGCGCCGGCCGGCGCGGATGGATTGGTCGAGTTGATCCTCGATCCCGAGGCGGGTCCGGAGGGCTACTACCGCGCGTTCGTGTTCTAGCTATTTCTTCTCGCCGAACGCGTAGAGCTTCGTCTTGGTCCGCAGGTAAATCTTGTCCTCCACCAGCGCCATGGTGGCGGGAAGCGCCTCCTTGAAGTCGGCGTGGTGGACGATCTCGGGCTTCGTCCCGCCCGCCTTGACCACTGTGACGCGCCCGTTCTGGGAGGCGAAAAAGATCCGGCCATCCGCCGCCACCGGCGAGGCGTAATAGCTTCCGCCCGCGTCAATCCGCTCCTGGAGGTATCCGGGCTCGCCCGTCTTGGCGTCCAGGCTGGAAACCATGCCCCCATCCTTCACCATGTAAACGCGGCCCTCGTAATAAAGCGCCGATGGGACATAAGGCATCCCGCGCGTCGCCTTCCACGCCACGTGGGTGCCTGTGACATCGCCGGCCCCTCCGGCTTTCACCGCCATCACGGAATTTTCGCCCTTGCTCATCAGCCCGCCGATTTGCTCCCAATCCTTGACCGTGATCACGCCGTCGCTGTCAAGGTCCTGGGACTTGAACCAAGCCGCCCCGTCGGAAAACTCGTCCGCCGTGATCTGGCCGTCCTTGTTTTTGTCGTGGCGCTCCAAGGTGTTCGCCCAACTGGGCCAAGGCGAATCCGCCTTGCCGGGCGACCACCCGCAAAAGTAAATCATCTCCTCGGCCACGGCCGGCGTCGTGCAGGTGAACGAGGGCAGCCCGCGCATCGTCCACCGCTCCGCCCCGCTGGCCCCGTCGTATCCCTTCATGAACAGCGAGCCCGCCACCACAATGTCCGTCCGCCCATCCCGGCTCCACATCACGGGCGTGCTGTAGCTCGTCGGCGAGTCGGCGCGGGCGGTCTGCCAGACTTTTTTCCCCGTCTTGAGGTCGAACGCCATGATGACGGAGTTGGCGGCCTGGTCGCGGACAAGGATCGCGTTGTCGCCCACAATGATGGGCGACGTCCCGGAGCCAAAGCCGCCCGACGTGTTCGCCGGGGACATCGGCGCGACCCACCGTTCGTTGCCGTCAAC
>CAZSXX010000013.1:0-14634 GCA_964611245.1 uncultured Verrucomicrobiota bacterium
GGCGACCTCGTCCGAAACAGGCTTGATGTTGGGGTCCGTTGGCATGTCGTCGTCGCAGCCCCAAATAAGCTTGGCGCGCAGGTTCAACTCGTCCCCGGCGGTTGCCGAGGGGAGGCCGGCGAGGAACAGAGTGACGCAGAGTAAAGAAAAGACGCGAATCATAGGAAGTCGGGCCAGATTATTCGAACTCATCCCAATCCGCCACCGTTTCAGAAGTTGCGGCGTCGGTCTCGGACGGAATCCACACGACGGTCATGCGGTGTTTGGGCGAGTAAAACGTGATGGAGCTGTCGGTTTGGGAGATTTCGCTCTGCCCACTCTGGACAACGGCCCGGCCCGGGTTGGTGGAGACGGAGGTGAAAACAAACAGGGCGAGCGCGGCCGCGCCCACGGCGGGAACCAGCAACCGAATCCACCACGGCCTGGCCGCGCGGGGCGCGGCGGGCAACTGCTCGGTGCGCTCGATCTGCCGCTGGATTTTGGACCAGTAAAAATCACGGGATTCGGGCACAAGGGCGGGTTGCTCGTTGTCCGGCACAAGCAGGGACTTGGTCGCGCGCAACTCGTCGTAAAGCCCCTGGGCCTCCGCGTCGCGGGCAATCCAGGACGCAATCTGGCGGGCCTCGCTGGAGGACACCTCATTGTCCAGGTAGGCCTGCAACCGCAGTTTGGATTCTGTGTTCATCGTAAATCTTCTCGTTTGAGGCCTGCCAACAGGCCCGCCATTTTTCGCCGCGCATAAAACAAGCGCGACATCACGGTGCCAATCGAGCATCCCATTCTCTTCGCGATCATTTTATATTCCAATTCCTCAAATTCATGCAGCACCAGCACCGTCCGGTGCTCGTGCGAAAGCTGGCCCAGGGCCCGGTCGATCCGTTGCCGCAATTCGCCGCGTTCCAGCCGTTCCGTCGGGTTTGGGTTGATGATCGGCAATTGCCGCTCGACCCCGCCGGACTCGTCATCCATCTGGTCGATCGAATCCGCGCGGACCCGCTTGAGCTTGCGCAGTTGGTCCAGGCAAAGGTTGATCACGATCCGCGTCATCCAAGTCGCAAAGCTCGCGTCCCCCTGGAATTGATGCAGCCGTTGCCAGCCCTTCACCCATGCTTCCTGGGAAAGATCAGTCGCGTCATCCTCATTGCGCACCATGCTGAACGCGCGCGCATAAATCTTGTCGCGATGGCGCGCAACCAGCTCCTCGAACGCCACCATGTCACCTTTCTGGGCCAGTTTGACCAGTTCGGTGTCGGCGGCGGTTTTGTAATCAGGCTTTTGCGCCATTAAAGTTGACGGGGTGGGCAAGGGGTCTATTCAGCGCTGGGTGCTTTTTCCCTACAATTTCCCCTTGGTGCTGGGGATGACCCCGGCAATCCTCGGGTCCCGCAACCGGGCAAAGTCCACCGCCTTGGCGAAGGCCTTGAACAGGGCCTCAACCACGTGATGCGGCTCTTCCCCATATAACAGCTCCAAATGCAAATTGCAGCGCGCTTCGTTGGCAAAACCCTGGAAAAACTCCCGGGCCAGCCCAAAACGGAAGGCAGTGGACATATCCTGCCCTTTTTCCGCCGCGGTCAATGTTTTAAAGGCTAACCGATCCAATCCCCGCCACACAAGATAAGGCCGTCCACTGAAATCGACGACACAGCGGGCCAGGCATTCATCCATCGGAACGTACGCTTCGCCCTTGGGAGCCCCTTTCTCAACGGAGAAGCCGTAACGCTTGATCCCCTTTTTGTCTCCCAATGCCGCCAGGAAAGCCTGCCCCAACGCAATGCCAACGTCCTCAACTGTATGGTGCGCATCGACTTCCAAATCGCCAAGGCACTTCAACCGCAGGTCCATCACCGCATGCCGGGCAAACAGTGTCAGCATGTGGTCAAAAAATGGGATTCCCGTCCGGATTGTTGACTTTCCGGAGCCGTCCAAGTCCAAGGCAATGTCGATTTGGGTCTCCCCCGTTTTGCGCTGGAACTTCGCCCGCCGCTGCTTCATCGGCGGATTCTAGGTTGCCGCCGGGCTAATGGCAAAAGCGAACTGACGCCTACTCCCAGACGATGCGGAACCACTCCGAAGGGCCGGAATCGGGGGAGCCTGAATAGGTCACGGAGCCATCCCCGCCGGCGGTTCCGGCGGCGCGCTGCCGCCATGGCTCGGTTTGGGTCCGCGATTCAATGCGATAATTCCGGCCCGCGAATCCGGTCGCGGTGAATCCAAATGTGTTCGCGCCAAGATCAGACCGGACAATTCTGCATTCGCCGGACCCTTGAATCACGCCCGAGGCCCGGTTGGCCGCGGCGAGGTTATAACCGGCGCCCGGGAGAACGGTCACAATGACCGTTTCATCAAACTCATTGAGGCTGTCCTGAACCGGCGAAATGAGCAGGTCGGTGGTCGCGGAGCCCGCTGGAAAAGTGAGGGTTGTGGCGGACTGGTAATCCGCGCCATACGTCGAGGAGCCGCCAAACTCAAGGTTCACCAACAAGGTGGAATCAAGCCTCGTGTTGCGCGTCAATTGAAAGGAAAGGGGTGGGCCCCCTTCGGTCGTGGTGGAATTGACGGCGGCAATGGATATCTGGGGTGTGGGCAGCGGCACGGTCTCGTGCTCGGCGAAGGCGCCTTGGCTTAGATTATTGAAGGATCCGCTCCCCGTGTTTTGCAGGGCGACCGCCTTGAGCATGTAATAATAACGGCCAGGGGCGGGCAGGGAGTACTCATAGCGAGTCCCCGTGATGAGGGCCCGGCTCAACCGTGTCCAGGGACCATCGGGATTGGCGGACCAATAAAGAATGTAGCCATCGATGTTTTGCCACGAGGGATCCCACTGGAAGACCATCTTCTCCCCGGCGGCCACGCGAAGATTCGACGGCGGCGCCAGCGGGAAGGAGCGCAAGGTGGGATCGCCCATCATGGAAATGTGGATTTCCCCAACCGAAAGGTCGACTTGGTTCCGGTAAAGGCCAGCCCGATTGTTTTGGATGAGGCGCGTGGCAAAACCGATGGTTTCGCCCACGGCGAGATGATGAAAATGCCAATGCGGAAGGCTGCTCCAAATCGAGACGAGTCCGTAGTTAGGCGTGGCGATGGCCGCGCGGAGAAAATTATCCGTGTTGTTCCAGTCGCCGAAGTAACTCCCGTGGAGAAGGTAGAAAATAGCCTTGGGGTCACCGTTCACGAAGTCCACCGTGCCGCCCACGCCGTCGGCTTTCTCCCAATCTCCGCCGCCCCCGGCGTAGGCCCAGAGATAGGCGTCCGTGGCGAGCGTGGAAAAGAATTGGTCGGGACCCACCTCCCGGACGTTTTCCCGGCCAAAAAGGGAGGG
The DNA here is from genome assembly GCA_964611245.1 of uncultured Verrucomicrobiota bacterium. Lineage (GTDB taxonomy): Bacteria > Verrucomicrobiota > Verrucomicrobiia > Limisphaerales > SXQI01 > CAZSXX01. The sequence continues at coordinate 3,323 of CAZSXX010000013.1, forward strand.
GAATGCGCGCCACGCGTCCACCGCCGGGGCGTCGTCGGAAATGACGCCAAAATTGTCCCGAATCAAGCCCCGCAAGGGAGCAGTCAACGTGCGGTGGCGGAAACGGTGGTTCTTGTTCAGGTAATTCCGCAGCAGCTCAGTCTCGCTCCTGGGAAACGACGAAAGCCGGGACATATCCACGCGGCCCACCTCGAGGGCGACCGGCCCGGGGATGGTGGACTGATCGAACTTCCCATCCCCCGGAACATTGTTGTTTTCCCCATAGCCCGCGTCGTTCTTGTTGACGGACTGGTCCGTCCAAATCCCGGCCATGTCGCCATAGAAAACATCGGCGGGCCAGGCTCCAAGGTGATCGCGGTGCATGTCCGGGTTGATCAACCCGGAGTATGGAACGGGAATCCGGCCGAGCAGAAAAACCGCGCGCATGTTGGAGGGGTCGGCGCTGTGCTCAGCCTTGATGATGGATTTGACCCGTTGGACCGAATCGTGCGGCGCGACATCATGGCGGACAACAACCCATCCGTCGCCCACGAGGTCACGGCGCAACGTTTCCAACTCGGAGCCCAAAGCCCCGGCCTGGGTGGAATCCACCATCAACGCCACCTTGCCCCGACGCTCGACCGCCGGGGTGTGGATCGCGACGCAAATGTATCCAAACGCGACCTGCCGCCTGGGCTGTTCTTCAATGACCGCCTGGAACTCGTATTCGTACGCCTTTCCGAACTCGACGGACGTGTCGGTGTAGGACGTGGCGGTTCCAGGGAGCGTGACAACTCCGGCGCCCCAGCCATTGTCCGCGGGAAGCTTCCGGCGGATGTGGATTTGCGGGACGCTCTTGGCGGGCCAACTGATGGTGACCCTGGGCGGAATCGCGACAGCCTGCGCGCTCAGAAGGAAGGTGTAGTCGGCGGAGTCCAACGCGCGGGACGGCCCGGAGAAGATCGCCAATCCGGTGATGGCCAAGGCCAGAAAGCAAGATTTCCTCATTCTGATGTCTTATTGCCCAAAGTTGGGCAGCCATCAGGTTAGCGGGGCCCAATCCGCCATGAATCGGCGGAGAACCTGAAATCAAAGGTGAGTTTTGCCCTAAAATGAAGGGGGGCAAAGAACGCCTGAAGGAGGCGGAATACCGGAGGAACGGCTAGACCGCTTCGTCGCCCGTTTCCTCGGTGCGGATGCGGATGGCGTTCTCGATCGCGCTGACGAAAACTTTGCCGTCCCCGATTTTTCCCGTTTTGGCCGCCTTGATGATGGCTCCGACCGCTGGATCGACCTGACTGTCCGTGACCACCACGTCGATTTTGATTTTCGGGAGGAAATCAACCGTGTATTCGCTGCCCCGGTAAATCTCCGTGTGGCCCTTCTGGCGACCGAAGCCTTTGACTTCGCTGACGGTCATTCCCTCCACGCCGATCTCCGCCAGCGCGTCCTTCACATCCTCCAGTTTGAACGGCTTGATAATCGCTTCGATCTTCTTCATAGGCTGGCAGTCGCGCCAAAAAAAGAGAGTAACAGCCCGGGGCCGGGTGTAAACAGGATTTCAATCCGGCGCGGCGGCCCGGGCGGCCCGGCGGCGCGCCGGAAAATCAAAGAGGCACACCGGGGACGCGCATGCGCGCGCCGGGTGTGCCTCTGGCAAACGGGCTGCGGGGCCCTGATTAAAGTTCCGCGAGCAACTGGCTCTCGGCATCCATGATGGACTTGTTGATGCGCGCGGCCTGCGTGGTCAGGCGGGCGACTTTCATGAAGTCGCCCTTCCGGGTGGCGTGCAGGGACGCTTTCCGGACAGTGGTCAGTTCGTTCCGAAGATTCTCAATGGTTTGCGGTGTGATTTTGGAGCTCATGGTTTTATTTCCCTTACCAGTCAAACGCTCCCCCCATGGGAACGTCGTGATGGTCTTTATTTAAACCGGCCCCTGAGGGTTTTCCATCGGGCGGCCACCCGAAAATGGAACGGCCCGCTCCCCGTTCCACTCATGCAAAAATGGCGGAGGCCATCAGGCTGATGCCTGATCTTCCGCGGGGGCCCTAACCGAAAAGAGCTTCCACCGGCCGACCCAAGCCGTCGCGCGTGACGTAAAACGGACGTTTCTCAATTTCGTAGGCGTGCTTGGGCGAAATCCCGACCGCCTTGAGGATCGTGGCGTGGAGGTCCTCGATCACGACGCGCCCGCTGAGCGTCCTGCAGGGACGCTCCTCGGCGGTGACGCCATGGAGGTGGCCCCGCTTGATGCCGCCGCCCCAGAGCAGGACGCTTCCGGCGTCGGTGAAATGGCGGTGCATGCCATAGAATTTTGGGTCGTTGATGACGTTGGGAACCTCGACCTGGTTTTTGACCGCGTTGTCGGGCTTGCCCTCGGTCATCATGTCGCGGCTGAATTCGCTGGCGAGGACCACGAGCGTGCGGTTGAGCAGGCCGCGGGACTCCAAGTCGAGAATCAACTGGGCGATCGGCCCATCAATCTGCTTTTTCATTTCGACGAGCCGGGTGTGCCCGTTTTCGTGGGTGTCCCAGTTGAGGAAGGGAATGTACTCCGTCGTGACCTCAATGAAACGGGCGCCGACCTCGCAAAGGCGGCGGGCCAGCAGGCAGCCGAGGCCGAAGCGCCCGGTGTTGTATTTGTCGTAGCTTTCCTTGGGCTCCAGCGCGAGGTCGAACGCCTTGGCCGCCGGGGAACTGAGAAGGCGATGCGCGCCATCCATGGAGCGGAGGAGGGATTCCTTTTGGTAGTCGCTGCCAAAATCGCCGACCGGGCTGGCGGCGAGCAATTTCCGGTAGGCCTGGTTGCGCTTTTCGAAGCGGGTCGGGCTCATCCCGGCGGGCGGGCGGACGCTTTCGACGGCCTGCTCCGGATTGGAAATGATGAATGGGCCAAACTCGCTTCCGTAGAAACCCGCCCCGTGGAACGCCTTCAACTCCTCGCCCTCGCCCACATCAAAGCGCTGGCCAATGTCAATGAAGGCGGGCAACGCGGGATTCACGGGCCCGAGGGCGCGGGCGAGGATCGCGCCGAGATGCGGAGGGGCCACCGTCTGGGGCGGGGCATATCCGGTGTGCCATTGGTACTGGTGCCGGGAATGAAGGATGAATCCGAGGTCGCCCGCGGTGTAGGTGCGGATCAAGGCGCCGCGGTCCATGACCGCTCCCAATTTCTCCAAGCCGGCGGAAAACTTGATGTTGTCCACGGCCGTGTCGACCGCAGGGAAGGTGCTTAGGACCCGGCTGGGATCCAAGCCGGTTTCGTATGGGGTGTAACGCTTCGGGTCGAACGTCTCCGTGCTGGCCATGCCGCCGCCCATCCAAAGGACAATGACCGTGTCGGCGGTCGCCTTGGGCGCCGGCTCATCCGCAAAAACCGGCCGGGAGTAACCCGCCGAAAGCGCGCCCAAAGTCGCGGCGCTGGCGGTCGTCAAAAAATCGCGTCGTGTCATGGCCATAAAATTCCCTCAACGAATCAGCTGAAATTCCGGAAGCATGCAAACGGACCAAAGCAAGTCCTCGACTCCATTCGGGCCGGCCCCGGAGCCAAGGATCTCGCCGGCCACCGCCAACTCCTGCGCGGTGGGAAATCGCCCCAAGGCCCGGGAGTAAATGAGTTCCGCGACGCCGGTGGCGTCCTTTTCCTCCGCGAGATTCGCCGCCCCAGCGCGAATGCGGGCGGCTAGCGTCGGGCCATTGGTCAATTCGAGCGCCTGCAGGGTGGTCGCGGTGGAGGCCCGCGTGGTGATGACCTGCTCGCGGTTGGGCCGGCCCAACGCGGTCATCAACGGGTCGGCGTTGGCGAGGACGGCGCGGCAGTTGGAGGCGAAATCCTGGTTGGCGATGATGGCGGCGAGCCGGGCGCCCAGGCCCCATGGCCCCACATTCGCCGAACCGAGGTCGGCGGCGCGGACCCAGGATGAATCGTCGAAATCGCGCCCCTCCCAGCCCTCCGCCTTCGCGGCGGTCCATTGCCAGGAGGCGTCGCTCCCAAAATCAAGCGTGCCGTTTTTGGCGCGAAGGCGGGCATGGAAGAAAAGGCCCGCCGGGTTCGCCTGGTTCACACCGGCCTGGCCCGGGGCGGCCTCGTCGTTGGTGGCGGCGATGGCGAAGGTGTTTTTGCCAACAACCAGGAATTTGCGGATGTCCACCTGGCGGGGCTTGGTGAAATCCTTGCTGGAGGCGGCTTCCTTGCCGTTGATGAACAGCTTGAACGCATTGTCGCAGGTGACGACCACCCTGGCTTCCGCAACCCCGTCCGGGAGGTCGACGGTTTTGCGAAAATAAACTGTCCGGGCTTCAGCCTGAGTGGCGGCGGCGGAAGCACTCCAGATCCAACGCGGCTTTCCTGGGATGGACTGCAAGGTGGGGTCGGATTCCGCGCCGGTCCGCGCAAAATCAAGGTCCGGGACGGCGTCCCCATGCCAAACTCCGGTGATGGAGCCGAGGGCGTCGAGAAATTGCTCGGCGGATAGGCGGCGGACCAGAGGGCCTTTGAAGACGAAGTCCTTGGCAGGGGCGTCCGTGGCGGCCACGGCGGGCAACTGGTAAGCGCGGGAGGTGAGAATCAATTCGATTGTCCGCTTCAAGTCGTAATTGTGCCCCACCAAGTCGGAGGCCAACCAATCGAGCAAGTCTTGGTTCCACGCCGGTTTCTCCATTTCATCGACCGGCTCGACGAGGCCAAAGCCGAGGAAACGGGCCCAAAGACGGTTGACAATGGTGCGGCTCAGGCGGCCGTCCTTGGGGCTGGTCACGATGTCAGCAAGTTTTTTCAACCGCTCCGACCGAGGGGCGGCCGGGTCGAGTTCCCCGAGCTCGGGATACAGGAAACGGACGACAGCGGTTTTGCCCAAGGGCTTGTCGCATTGGACCAATTCCAGCGGCTTCTCGGAGAAGACGGAGGCGAGCCCATAGGCGTCCGCGAGCGTCCAGTCGTCGATGAAACTGTCGTGGCAGGAGGCGCATTTGAGGTTCACGCCCATGAAAACTTGGGACACGTTTTGGGCGGCCTGCATTTCGGGGGTCTGGCTCGAGTTCACCACGCCGCGCCAGACAATGCCCTTGATGAAGCCCTCCGCCTGCGGGGCGGGGTTGATCAGCTCCGCGACAAACTGGTCAAACGGCTTGTTGGCCGCGAGGGAGGAATAGAGCCAGGCGGAGATTTGCTTGCGCCCGCCGTCGATATACCCGGTGCCGCGGTAATCGTTGCGGAGCATGTCATTCCAGAACGTCATCCAATGCAGGGCGTATTCGTGGCTCCGGCCGAGGAGTTCGCGCACCAATTCCCCCCTCTTGTCCGCGCCCGCGCGTGAGGCAAACGCGTCGAGTTCCTGTGGGGTGGGAAGGAGGCCGATGACATCCAGGTAAACGCGGCGCGCGAAGACGCGGTCCTCCACCAAGCCTTTCCCGGCATCCGCTGGACTTTTGACCGAAGTGGCCAAAAATGAATCGACCGGATTCCGCGCCGGGTTGGGGGGCTCGGGCTTTCGTGGGTGAAGATTGACCGGGGGCTTTTTCGCGAAAGTTATCCTGGAATCCCAAGGGGCCCCCTGATCAATCCAAGCCCGGAGAAGGCTGACCTCGTGCTGGGTGAGCCGAGCGCCTTTTTCCGGCATGATAGAATCGGGATCGAGGCCGGAAACGAGCTCGATGAGGAGACTTTCCGCGCTGTTGCCCGGGATGATGGCAGGCCCGGAATCGCCGCCTTTGAGCAAGGATTCGCGCGTTTCAAAGTGGAACCCGCCTTTGTCGCGGCCTTTGCCGTGGCATTTGACGCAGCTCTTTTCGACGAAGGGTTGGATGTCCCGGTGGAAGTCGACTTGGGTGGCGGCGGGCGCGGGGAGCTGGGCGCGTTGCCCGGGCGTCAGGCGGGCCTCGGCGGAAAGGCAGGCCAAGAGAAGAGCCAATAGGGAACGAGTGATCATTTGGTTCCTGCGGGAAGGGGGGCCTGGCCCGGGCGCCCGAGGTAATAAATGAGGTCGCGGACCTCCTGGTCGCTCAACTGCGCCAGCAAGCCTTCGGGCATCATGGAGATTTCGCTGTGCTGGATGGCCACAGCCTCATTGCGTGGCAAAATGATCTGTTCGTTGGCGGTCACGATCGTCAATGATTTGTCATCCTGCCGCTTGATGATGCCGGTGATGACGCGTTCATCTTTGGTTTCGACGGTGGAGGTGCGGTAATCATTCGGGATGACCGCGTTTGGATCGACCATGTTCTCCAAAATATAGCCCAAGTCGCCGCGATTGGAACCGGTCAAATCCGGTCCAACCTTGCCGCCGGAATCGAACAGCACGTGGCATTGCTGGCAGATTTTGGAAAAAACCAGGCGTCCGCGCGAGGCATCCCCGGGGGTGGAGCCGCCCGCGCGGTAAATCTTGGTGTACTTCTCGATCTCGGGCTTTTTGTCCGGAGCCGTTTCGCGGAAGGCGCCCCAAACCTTTTGAATCTGCTGGTCCACCTCTGGATTCCTCAAATTGCGCAATTGGCGGACGACCTCGGCGGTGAGGTCCTGGGCAGGGATTTGTTTCCGCTCGACGGCGGCCAGCAAGGGCCGGGCATAGGCGGCGCGGGAGGCCAAGGTGTTCAGGGCGTCCCGCTTTTCCGGGTTCGAGAGATTGGGATAGGCGGCGAGAATCGACGTGGCCGTGGCGGGATCCTCAAAGGCGGCGAGCCCTTTCAGGGCCTCGGGGCGCAGGTCAGGGGATCCCAGAAGCTGGCGCAAAATGGCGGGCAACGCGGCGTCCCGGACGGAGATGAGGGATTGAAGAGCGGAGCGGCGGGCCGCGAGATCCGCAGTGGAATCTGAAACAATCCCACGGAGGGCGGCCAAGGCTTTCTGGCTGCCGAATGTCAGGCCAAGGCCCTGAGACAGGGCGCGGATTTGGGGGTTGGCGCTGCCGGTGAGTTTGGCCTCGACTTCGGCCCACCCGGCGGGCATCCCCACGGCGCGCCGGCCCTTCACCGCGTCGGCCATGCCTTTGAGCAGGTCCAATTGGAGCTGCGGATCTTCGGACTCGTGAAGAACGCCGACGAGGGCGGCCAGAGGATCGTCCTCCGCCGCCCGCACCGGCTGGCAGGGGGCGGCCAGAAGAAGGCCGAGGAGCAGCAAACAGAGCTCGCGCATGATCAATTCGACGTGTTTGAAGTGAGCCCGCATTCTGAATTAATGGCGGGGGCCCCCACAAGCCTTTCTTGGCTGGAAGGGCGGGGCGGGCGCGGCCGACCGCCCGGTGGCCACAGGCCTGAACTGGCGCCCCCCCCTCCCCCATTTATCGTGTTATTGTGCAAGCCCCTCTCCTTGAGGCCCGGGCGGCGGGGGTTGCGCCTCCGGAACGGCCTCCTGGCCGGGCGGGGAGGCGGGGCCAGGGCCGGGCGAAGTGGGCGGGGGACACGATCCGAAGAGGCGTTGCCGGGCGCGCCAGATTTTGTCCTCGTCATCGATGCCCGCCAGCCGATCGATGGCGTTCAAATCCGGAAGGACACTGAGGGCGGCCCGAGCGGCGTTGTATTGGAACTCCTGGCGATCCAGTTCCAGGCGCGCCCGAGCGATGGCAACATGCTCGCGGGCAACCTCCAGGAAGCCGTTTTTGAGGGCGGCATTTTTGTGCTGCTGAAGCGAGCGGACGACGGCCCGGTAGGTGGCAAGGTTAAGGGAAGAACCCGCGTGAAGAAAGGTGGCGTGCGCGGCCGAGAAGGTGGCCGCCGCCAGGAACGCCTCGGACGAATCGGGCTGGGCGGCCGAAGCATCCTGTTGAGCCAGAAGGAAATCCTCGGCGCGAAGACGGGCGGAATATTCGCGAAGGAAGCGGGCGAGGGAAGTGGCGTGGACGCGAAGGCCAAACCCCTCGGGCGGAGGTTTGGCGAGGCGTTCCTGGACCGAGGAGTAGGAGCCCTCGGAGAGCCATTTGAAGAGATCAGCCTGTTGGGCGTCCGTCAGGATCGAAAGGGCGGCATCGCAGCGCATTTGGCGGGAATCATAACGATTCCAGCCGACCGCGCAACAGGCCCACATTCATGCGGCAGGCGTGGCGTTTCGCGGAGTTACCCACCGTCGGAGGCGTGGCATTTTCAGGGTGGAGCGCGCGGCCTTTTTTGGAGGGGGACTCGCCTTCATCGAAGGCCGGGTGAGGAGAGGAAAGTAGCTCAAACGGCGGCGACGGAACCCACATCGCTTCGCGCGCCACCGAGGCGGGCCCAGATCAGTTGGCGAGGGATGGGGAAGGCACCGACCGCAGAAGCGTGTCGAGAAGCAGGTCGACCGAGTCCCCCCGGTCATAGGCCAGGCACTCGCTCACGAGCGTGCGCCGCTCCGCGCGATGAAGGGCGGGATTGTCCAGGTAAGCCCGAGCCATCGCGAGCATGTCGCCGCGGCTTTTGGCCAACGAGGTTGCGCGATAGCGCATCATGAGGGCAAGGTGGGTGAAATCGTAGCTGGCGAGGAAGGACTCCTCCGGCGACAATTTCGCGTCGCCATCGTAGCCAACCGAAACGATGGGAATGTCACACGCGGCCGCTTCCAGGGTGATCGTCGATCCTGGATTGATATTGAGGACAGAATGCTTCAGTGTGGCCGCCAGAATCAAAAGGTCATCCTTCTCAGGCAGCCAGTTGTGGACATCCCTGTCCTTCACCGTTTGGAACGCGACACGGACGCGGTCGTATTTGTTGAATCGCTCGTAAATTTCCAGAGGATCGCGCGGATGGCATCGAATCAGGAGCTGGACGTCGTTGGGGAGCTCCCCCGAATGGATCGCGTTGCAGAGGTGTTCGATCACCTCCGGTTGGTGGGGAATGCTGGAGAGGGCGCTGTTGGCGAAAACAATCAACCGGCGGGCAGGGTCAAGGCCCAACCCGCGCAGGAAAGGTTCGCGCTCGAACCGCTCTGGAAGTGGGCGCCGGTAGATGTCAAAACGGGGCACACCGATCGGCTCGATCGAGTCGGGAGGAAACGAGCCACGATAATAGTTGAGGATCTCGTCGCGCATCAGGACGTTCCAGACCAAGACCTTTTTAAACACCGGAAGGATGACCCCCTTGCTGCTGATGTTGTCCCAACTGGCCACGCTTGCGACGGAAGGAATGCCCAAGTCGGCCGCGTCACGCATGAGGGGATCCTCGCGTGAGTCGACCGGATGAGTCGAAAGCAAAAGGGCCGGCTTCGTCGCCTCCAGCGAGGCCCGATAAAGGCCCCGTGGGGTGGACCTCCAGCGGAGCGCGCGCGCGAACCGCCAGGCGGCGACCCCGGCGGGAGTCTGGGCCGCGAGTCGAACCACGGGCGCGCTGGCGCGCTGCCAGATTGGCCGACGGTGGCCCGCCCGCTTGAAATTAATCCTCTCCGTGGCCATGTCGTTCATGTGGAGAAACAGAGCCTTCTCCAAAGTGCGGATCGCACGCCGGGCGGCGCTTTCCTTGACTTGGACGGCGGGGAGCCAAGTAGAATCCTGCACCCCAAACTCGCGGGCCAACCCTTCCATCACGGGAACATCGAGCCCGGTCCAAACAACGAGCCGGAAGTGCTCGTTCAGGCGGGCCAATGCGCCGGAATAGATGAGATTCTTGACCGTCCAGCCATGCTGGAGGTTGAAACCGAGAACGGGTCTTGGGTCGCTCATTGCTTAGCGGCGTTCGTCGAGGGACTTGCCGGTTTCGAGGTGGGAGAATTCCGGGAGGATGCGGGCGATGGCCCGGATGGCGGAGGCTTTGTCGAAGGGGGCGGAGGGGTCGTCGAGGGCCTCCTCGACTTCGCGCATGAAGCCGTCGAGGTGGGAAAGCGATTCGGGGGTGGCGTGGAACGGGACGCCGAGGAGATTTTTCAACCCAACCTCGACGGCGGACTCCCCCGCGCCGAGGAATTCTTCGTAGGGTTTCTCACCGCTGGTGTCCAGGCTGGTGAGCAGCAGCGGGTATCCGCCGCGCGCCAGATCCGCGGAGACATTGGCGGAGGCCTCGGCCTCATCCGCATAGATTTTTGGCTGGAGCGAATGGAGCTTGAGGAATTCGGCCGCAACCTCCTCCAATAGATGCAGGTCCGAGGCCGGGTCCAACCGGGGGATCAACAGATGCCGCGATGGGCAAAGGATCGAGGCGAGCAGGCAAATCTGGCCGGACTCCCGGAGGCTCACGAAGTAACGGAGCGTCTCCCGGGGAGCGGCGAGAGGCTGCAGTTTTTCAAGACGCCGCTGGAAGCTGTAGAGGAGGCTGCCGTCGGAAAAGGCGACATTGGCGAAACGGGCTGAGGTGACGCGGAGATCCGGCGTGGGGGGGCGCCCGAACGCGAGGAGCTCCATGAGCCGCTTGCTGGCGCCCATGAGGTTGACGGGATTGGCGGCCTTGTCGGTGGAGACGCAAAAGTAGCTTTGCGAATGGCCGCCCTCGGCGAGCCAACGCATGAGCCGCTTCTGCTTCACGAGGTTCGTGTCGATCATTTGGAGAAGCGAACAGGCGTCCTTCTCCGAGCGGACATGCTTCAGGGCCGCGAAATTGAGGACGGCGTCGTAGCGGTTGTTCTCCTCGCGCAGAAAGCGGCGCATGATCGCGCTGCCGAAATCGATGGGAAGGGCGCGGATGGCGATGGAGGGAGGGACGCCGGAATTGCGCAGGTCGCGCATCAACTCGGCGAGGTTATTCTCGCTTTGATCAACGATGTGGAGGCGGGCGGGAAGAAACTGACAAAGGGCGCGGATGGTATTGGAGCCAATGCTCCCGGCGCCGCCCACCACCAGGAACGATTTGCCGGCGACGCGCTCCCGCAACTCCTCCGCGCGGTCGGCGATGTCGGATTGGAACAGGTCCGCCCGGCGGCGGGTGGCGATGGAGGCGAGTTGGGCGGCTGAGATCACGGCTGGTTCGATTTTCTTTTTGGGGCGAGTTCGTGGCGGGCCAAACCCTGGAGCGTGGACGCCAAGAGGCCCATGTTCCGCTCGGCGTCCGCCTCCTTCAGGATCAGGGAACGGTTGAAGCCCGCGGCGCGGTCGGCCATGGCGGGTTGATGGATAGCCTGCCGGAGGACGGCGGCAAGGGCTTCCGGATTGCCAAGCGGCGCGATCACCCCGTTGTCCTTTCCGGCGACCACCCAATCTCGGTTTTGTGGAATGTCCGAAAGGATTGGGAACAGCCCGCAAGCCATGGCCTCCAGAAGGGAGGTGGCCGTACCATCGGAGAGGCTCATCGAAACAAAAAAGCGGGAGGCTTGGAGCAACTTGACCATCTGCTCCCCGGAAACACCGCCCCAAAACTTGACGGAGCAGAGGATGTCCGGGGGGAGAATGCGCCGCGCCGTTTCCCGCGCCGCCTCCAGCTCCGGGCCAGCGGAGGCAAAATGGAAAAT
>CAZSXX010000013.1:14644-25903 GCA_964611245.1 uncultured Verrucomicrobiota bacterium
GGGGGGCGTTTTGCCCAGACGCGAAAGGGCGTCGATGATGCAGGTGTTGTTGTAAGGAAAGCGAAAGCCCCGGTTGCAGATGAACTGGACAGGATCCTCCCGGACGCCCGGGGCGAAACGCGCGGTGTCCACGCCGAGCAGGAGGGATGTGACTTTCGCGCGGGGAGCCAGCTCCCGCGCTTTGGAGGCCAGGAATTGGCCATTGGCAAACACCGCCGCCGCCGCCCCAAACGTGACCCGGGAAATCCGGCGGCGAAGGCCCGTGTTGAGCAACACGTCGCTGCCGACGGCGAAGATGGCATAGGGACGGAAGAAGCTGAGGAAAGCAAGCTGCGCGAATCCCCCGGCGTAAAGCGTCAGCAAGATGTCCGGGACAATTTTCCGCAGCAGGGCGCGGAAACGCGGGACCGCGAGAAAATAGCGGGCATTCGAGGCTGGGAAACCCTCGAGCAAATGGAAGCCCGCCATCGACGCGCGGAAGGCCGCCAATTCCCCGGCGTCCGTCGCGTGGTAGGAGCCGCGCGCCTCGGCGAAATCAACGACATGAACCCGGTGCCCAAGGCGCGCGAGCATCGACGCGGTCGAGCGCGACCAAGGGCTGGCCGCGTTCATCAGGATGGCGATCGTCATCCTGTTGGCTTTTGCGCCGCGTAAAGATAATGGAAGCAGAGCAGCTCGGACTCGGGCAGATCGCGGAAATCCGGGTGCAGTTCCGCGCGGTTCAGGGCCTGCGGTTTGGGGAAGGGCAAACGGGCTTCGTAGCGCGGCAAGAAGCCCGCCTTGACCACCATCGCCAAGTGCTGGGCCGGGCGTAGCCGATTCTGGTAATGCAGGGAGCTGCAGCCAACCTTCTCCCACTCCCCATGCGAGAACTTGAGGAAATTCAAACTTCCCGTGAGCACATCGATCGGGTCGAGGTTGTGGGCCAGGAATCCGCCGGGCCGGAGCACTCGGAAGGATTCGTGGTGAATGGCCTGCAGGACCGGGGCGGGGATGTAGGCGATGCAGGAGTTGCTGAAGATCAGGTCCACGCATCCGGCGGGCCAGCCGGTGGCGGTGAAATCGAGCGGCGCCTGATAGGTGATGCCGCGCCCAGCAAAGACCGGGCGCCAATCCCGACCCCCGGGAAGCAATTCCCGCAAGCGTCCTTCGAGGACCGGCGCCGAAACTCCGGAAAGGGTGGCGACTTCCGCAACCCGTTGGATCAGGTAACCGACCGTTTTCTCCACAAACTCCGTCCGGACATGGGGCGAAATGTCGGTCATGCGGATGGATTTGGCTCCCAAACCATAAAACATCGGAGCCAGGAGGGGATGCCAACCGCTGCCGATCTCGGCGAGGTCCTTGCCGGCGATTTCGATGCGGGCCTCACGGATGATCTGGAGCATTTCGGTGATGCTGTACCAGCGCGAGTCCAGGTTGTGGGTGCGGAGTCCGCTAAAATGGTAGCGGTACAGGTCCATGAGCCGGTCCCCGGCGGGCAACGCGCCAATCACCTGGGTCAAAAGCACTTTTCGGCGCCATTTTTCCATAAAATCAATTAACTAAGCGGCCAAGGGAACGAGACCGGCGCACGAGTCGCGCAGGGATTGCGAGACGCTGATCTGGGGGGTAAATCCCAAGCTGGCCAATTTCGCCCCACACCCGATGACACATTTGGGATCATCCGCACGCACCAACGCCGGGTCCACCCTCCAGCGGAGAGGAACGGGGCTGTGGGCCAACGCGTTTTCCACCAGGGCCGCGATGGGAGTGGCCACCCCGGTGCAGACATTGAAGACCTCCCCCGCCGCGTCCGACCGCATGATCGTCGCGTAGGCATCCGCCGCGTCACGCACGTCGATGAAATCCCGCTCCGCGGAAAGATTCCCGACCGTGATTGTCTCGGCCCCGGTTTTCACGGCTTCTTTGACCCGCTGAATGAGCGCGCCCAACAGGAGCGTGGGCGGAATGCCGGGGCCAATCAGGTTGAATGTCCGGGCCACATTCACGCGGAGCTCAGTGCGTCGGCCAAAATCCAGCCCCGCGATTGTCGCGGCGAACTTGCTGATGCCGTAAGGGCCGAAGGGAAGGCAGGGCCGCGTTTCGGGAATCGGGACGCCGTCGAGCTCGGGCGAAAAACCGTATTCCGCCGCGGAGCCAACCAGGAGCACACGGGCCGTCGGCACAACGCGTGCGGCAGCCTCAAGGAGCTGAACGGTATTTTGAAGGTTGGCCTGGAACAATTCGGTCGCGGTTCCCTTCAGCTTGCCCGCGAGATGAAAAATCCAGTGAGGCCGGGCCGATTCGAGAATTTCCGCGACGGCCTTTTCGCCCGCCAGGTCGGCCACAAAAAATTGGGTGAATGGACCCGGAAGGTTTGGCTGCGTCCTGCCAACGCCAACGATGCGCATTGCCGGGTCGCCCGCGCGGAGACGGGACGCCAGGATGGAGCCCGTGAACCCGGCCGCGCCGGTGATGAGGACATCAGGCATTCTTGGTGGCTGGGAGAAAACGGCCCGGCTCGCGGGTGAAATCGTCGCTGGCGGCCTGGTAATCGTCAAACCGGCCAATGTCCTGCCAATAACAATCGGTTTGGTAACAGGAGACGTTCTTGCCCGCGTCCTTGATCGCCAGCATCAATTGAGGCACGTCGAACCGACCTTGTTTTGGAATGAACTTCAGCGCCGCCTTGGAAAGCATATAAATGCCCATGCTGACCGCGTAATGAATGGTGGGCTTTTCGCGGTATTTTTTAAGGCGGGACGCCTTGTCGCTGATGATCACCCCGTAATCGATGAACACCTTGCGGCGGTTCACGGCGATGGTCGCGACCGCTTTTTGCGAGGCGTGGAAATGGGCCATCTCCCCGAAATCGAGCGTCGTCAGCAAATCCCCATTCATGACCAAGAACGTCTCGGGCGGATTCTTGACCAAGCGCAAGGCGCCCGCGGTGCCGAGGGGCTCCTCCTCCAAGACCGTGTCGATTTGCACCCCCCACTTGGAGCCGTCGCCCAAAACAGCTGTGAAAATCGGGGCCATATGGCCCAGGCAAAGGACGATTCGCTTGAAGCCCGCCGCCGCCAACTGGCCGATGACCACCTCCAGCACAGGCACATCCCCCAAAGGCAGGAGCGGCTTGGGGATCGTCATGGTGAACGGCTTCAACCGAGTGCCCTTCCCCCCCGCGAGGATTATTGCCGTCATAGAGTGTTGTTGGCGCCGGTTGAAGAAACCTGAAGCCCCACCGGCCAACCTGGAACCTCTTCCTCGATTTCAGCAGCGGATTCTGCCCTGCCCTCAACCCCCGAGGGGGTTGTTTGAGGGGTGTCCGCGATCGCGAGGAACATCCAAAAAAGCTGGGGCGCGATATGGCCATCAAGCACATTTGTGCCGGTGCAGATCACCGCGTAGATGCCGATCAAGACGGCATGGCCAACGTTGCGGTTGCGGCGAATCGCTGACTGGAGCCCGAATCCGAGGATGACAAGGAACATCAGAAGGCCCTGAATCCCAAGGTCTGCGCAAATCCGCATGAAATTGGAATCGACGACTTTGTCCCACTGCAAGAGCCCCGCGCCATTCGAGGCATTCATCGTTCCACCCAAACCAACTCCCATCGGAAACGCAGTGATATAGTCAAATCCAACAGTGTAGGCGCGACGGCCTTCAAGCATATTGTTGAAGTCATCCTTGCGCGAGAGATAAAAATTCAATCCCCCGGCGGTGTCCTGAGTGATATAAAAAAGAAACAAGGGCACCACAGCTACCGCAGCCGCAAGTACCCCCCACTTAGCAAATTTGTCCCTCCGGGGCGCCAAAAGCAAGTATACCAGCGCAATCGCGCAGCCGGCCATGCCACCGCGCTGGGAACTTAACACAACGGCAGGGAGGCACGCGGCCAAGACGAACAATGTCGCCACAAAGTTCAGGCGGAGGAGTCCAGCCATTGTGATCGTGATCGCACAAAGAACTCCGACCACGGTTGAACCTAGGTAGGATTGCAACCGCGCATAGACGACCCAATCGGCGACGTCCTCCGCCCGGTTGAAAATCATCTCCCTCAAAAACGCCGTGTAGTATTCCGGTCGTGCCCACCAAAGATAGAGGCCTAAAACAATCAGGAACATGTTGGACCAGAGGGCGAAAACGATCACCTTCCGTTGCTCCGCGGGAGGCAGCACTTTTATCGCGAAATATCCAAACATCGGGAAAACGGCCAAATGCAGGCCGTAAAAATAGGCGCCGATTGCGCTTGGATTGTTCGGCTGCAAAAAAAGAACAACGGAGATGATCGACCAAATTATGAAAACCAAGATCGACAGATCCAGTTTGGTCATCGGATCCTTTTTCGACTTTGAGACCGCAAAATAGCTCAGCCCAATCACCGCCATGAGAAAATGAGCAACTGTGGTGATTGGGAACACCCGACCACCAGGTAGGAGCCCCGTGAGATTCAAGGCTGGACCCAAGTGAAGCAGGAAAATGTAGATGTAGAAAAACTTCAGCACTTCACAGATCGCCCATTGCACTTGCACGCACACGGGCTTCGATGGCCCCATCGGGCGAAGTTCGCTGGATAAAAGCGCGAATGCCTGGGAACCTCCAAAAAGCGAACGCCAAATAGAATGCACAGCCGAAAACGATGGATATCAGCAGCTGGCTTCCAGAGCGAGGCGGCGCGATCCAGTTGATCCCTTGAAACAGGGCCAAGCCGGCCAACACCAAGGGCAAAGTGTCCTTAAAATACCAGCGGCGGCATTCTGCGCTCAAGATGTGGCGAAACATGAGTTGCGGCAGGAAGATATACGACAAAGCTCCTGCGAGCAACCAACAGAATGCCGCGCCAGCGAGCCCGGAATGGAGGATTCCGACAATTACCCCAGGGATGATTGCGACCGTGATGATCGCATTGTTGCAGAGCGGGAGACGGGTGTTGCCACTGGCCAACAACAGCGCGTTTGGAACGGTCAGCAGCGCGGCGCAAAGCATGTTGACGGTCAGAAAGGACAATGCCGCAGAGCCCTGCTCAGCAACCAAGGCGGAACGGGTCCAAAACAGCAGGATTTGCTCCGGGAAACAAATGAGGATCGCCGCAGCGGGCGCGGCCAGAAACGCGACCAACTGGCTATATTGTCGAAAAATCAGCTCGACGCCGGCGAGGTTTTTCTGGGCGATCAATTTGCTGAAGCGCGGAAAAATCGCGCTATAGATCGGTTGATAAACCTTGATGATTCCTCCACTTGCCAAACCCGCCGTGGCGTAAAATCCGACGTATTCGATGGGCAACATTCTGGAAATAATCAGTTTGTCGGCCTGTTTCATGAAGATGGCGAGAATAGAAATCCCCGCGACACTCATCGCAAACCGCCAGACTGGCTTCAAAAGCGAAAAATCAAGGCGGGCTGGACCTCGCACTCCACCAATTGTGCCCCACGCGCCAAGCGCGAGGATGCCGACCTCCACGACCTGCTCCAAAAGCTGCCATTTGTAAAACGCGGTGACTGTTGGAGAGACGAAAGCAAGCACAGCCACGGATCCATGGCCCTTCGTGACAGCGATTGAGCTGAAAATCAAGTTGAGCCTTACCTGCCGCTCCATCCCGCGAAAAAAACCTTGGTAAAGAGCGACTGGGAATCGGAGGCTGATTGTCCCGGCGGTCAGGAGAACGCAGGTTTGGATGTCTTTTGGATCGAACGTCGGCGCCTGAATCCAAGCGGTCGCGATCCAACTGGAGCAGGCGGCCAACCCCGCACAGATTAGGACGGTCAACCCCGCGTAAAACAATTCCAAAGTGCGGAGGAGGTTGCGGGCGCCGCCTGCCGCGTGCTCGGAAGCAGTGACGCGGCTGATTTCCCGGCTTGCGCTGGTGCTCATCCCCAAGTCGAGGATGACCAAAAGCGATTGCATCGAGAGGAAAAAGGAAACCAAACCGTAACCCGCAGGCCCAAGGTGCCGGATGTAAAACGGGATCACCAGGAAGCCCGTGACAGCGGCCGCAAATTGCCCCCCGTAATTTGCGAGGATGTTTTTGTTGAGGCGTTTCAAGAGAGGGATAGTGGGCGCGGCTAAACGGGTTGGATTAATCCGCGCTCCAAATAAAACTCGGCCAACGCCCAGTCCTCGGGCGTGTCGAGATTAACAGAAGGGCCGTCTGGAACGACGATGGGCAAGCATCGATCCCCATAAACGGAGCATTTATCGAGCAAGGTCGATGTTCGGGTGAAGTAAAACTGTCCATTTCGGGTATACGCAGGGCGAGTGTCCTGACGCCGCGTGACCGTCTTTCCAGCTTCCAAGAAGGGCAACAGAACGCCTTCCTCGATCTTCATCGCATAATCCGGCGACAGGTGGGCTGGAATGCGCGAGACAGCCACCGCAGAATCGCAATCCGGGGAGGAGGACAAGGAATTGGCGGCGTCGCGCATCGATTGGACATTCCGAAACGGTGTTGTCGCCTGAAGAGTGCAGACGAAATCGAAGTCCTCCCCCCGGGCATGGAGGAAGCGGACTGCATGCTGCAAGACCGGGAGGGTTGGGGTCGTGTCCAGCGCCAGTTCAGGCGGGCGCAAAAATGGAATCTCGAGGCCAACAGACTTCCCGACGCGGGAGATTTCCTCACTGTCAGTGGACAAGATGATCGTCGAAAAAAGGCCCGATGCGAAGGCTGCCTCCGCCGTATATGCAATGAGCGGCTTTCCCCCCAGCAACCTGATGTTCTTGTTTGGTATTCCTTTGGAGCCTCCCCGTGCCGGGATTATTGCAACGGCATTCATGACAGGCGAACCTTTTGCCGGGTGTTTTGGACAAATCGAATCTCCCTAAAGAATTCGTCCACCGAGGAGGCGCGAATGGAACCACTTGAGTCAGGGGTTGTCGGCCGGCAAACGTAACCAACATGCAAGTGGTCGCCGGCAAAATTGGCTCGGATAATTTCGAAGCCGACGCGCTTCAACAATGCAGCGGCTGTTTCCTGCGTAAAATAGTAAGGGTGGTCGATTTTTACGGCTTCCTCGACCGACCAATTGCGCAAATAGGCGGCCCGAAAATCAACAATGTCCAAAAACAAAAGCCCGTTTGGGGAGATTAACCTGCGAATCTTCTCCATCCCGCCCCGCGCATCCAAAAAATGGTCGATCGTTTGGCACACGAGGATCAGGTCGAAGCTCTCCTTCGATTCAAAATCCTCGATGAATCCCGGTTTGATTGTCAACCCCTCCGCCTGCGCGCAAGCCAGTTCATCCGCGGCCGGATCGAGCACTGTGGCTGACATTTTGAACCGGCGCGCGAGCGAGCGCGCAACGACCCCGGTTGACCCACCGACATCGAGAATTGTTTTGCAGCCAGAGTTCTCCAGAAAAGGAGACAGGAATGAAGAAAGCGCCTCCGCGTACTCCCTTTGCTCGCCCTGAATTGTTTGGGCGTCGATCAGCCGCCCATGGTATGCGCTGACCAGCGGCCGATACGTCCTGGCGTAAAAATCCGAGTACTCGGCTGGCGTCATGACCGGGCTCAAGAAGCACAAGCCGCAGTTCTGGCATGCACACGCGGTGGCGGGAAATGTATAGCGATCAACCAGCGTGATCACCGTAAACTTCTCAAAACCGCAAAGGTTGCACTGGGAAACTTGAACTTTTTTCCTGCCGCCGTAATCGTAAAGCGCAAAGCAGTTTTTTTTGTTCTCGGCATTCATGATCAATAGGTTAACCGTTTTGAAAACTCAGGGGAAATTGATGCCAATCGGTTGGCGATCTCGACGCCGGAATTTCCACTTCCGTAGATCGAATCAGATTTGTAAGGCCCGTGTTGGATCTGGCGAAGGATCGCCTCGAGTATCCTGCCGCGGTGGTGATCCACATCGAAGACATTTGCTCCGCGCTCCCGCCCCTGCTGCCGACTGCCAATATTGACGACGGGCACGCCCAGAAACGAGCATTCGCGGATGCCGACGCTGCTGTTGCCGATCAGGCATTTGCTGTTCACGAGAAGGCGCAGAAAGTCGGTCCCGCTCATGTTCTTGAAGAAGTGAAACTTGTCGCCTTTCATGCGCTCCCGGAACGCACGGATGCCTTTGGATGTGCCATCGGAGCCCGCGTCGACGTTCGGCCAGAACCAAAGGGCCGGCATACCCAAGGAATGGACTGCCTGCAAGGTCTCCTCGACTTGCGCACGCGCCTCCGTGTGCTCGGTGGTCACGGGATGTTCGAGCACCACGACATAACCGCCGCCCAAGTCCGCGCCCGCTCCCACGCCGCCGTATTTCTCAAAAGGGCAAAAATCAAGGGCGGGCCGATTCTGCACCTCCACGGCGAGGTCGATGGATGGGCAGCCAGTGATGTGAATTCGGTCGGGACGTTCCCCCATTTTCTCAACGCGGGATGCGGCCATGGAGGTGGAAACAAAATGGAAGTCGGCCAACTTTGTGATCGCGTGCCGCACTTTTTCGTCAATCGATCCGGTGACCTCCCCGCCCTGAATATGCACGAGCGGCACGTTCATATAGGCGGCCGCCACCGCCGTGGCCATCGTTTCAAACCGGTCGGCAATAGTGACCACCAAGTCCGGCCTGAGGTTGTCGAACGCCGTGGAAAGCTCCAGCATGCCCAACCCGGTCGTCTTGGCCATGGCGGACAGGTTTTCGCCCTCCATCACCATGTGGACGTGCGCGGCAGGCTTGAAACCGTCGGCCTCGATGTGCTGCAGGGCGTTGCCATACCGGTCCAAGAGGGCCGAAGCGGCGACGACGAGCTGCAGTTCGAGGCTGGAGCTCGCTTGAATCGCTTTCAAGGCGGTCCGAATGCGCGAATAGCTCGGGCGTGCCGTGACAACGACGCAGATTTTTCTTTTCGGCATGGCGAGAAAGGGGGCGTCCCGGACTAAGCCGATTGGTTGTTCCCCCATTTTCCAACGTAAGCGGTCCGTATCTTTTGCTCCGTCTCCGTCAAGCTTCGAACGGGCTCGCCCATCATTGTGGGGATCAAGTCCCGCCAACGGCAGATTTCGCGGAAAACGTCGGGTGTGGCCGACATGAGCTGGTCTTTGCCGGGAAGGGCCTTGCTCAAGGTGAAATGTTTCTCGATATACTCCGCGCCCCGGGCCATGGCCAGCGCCGCGGCCTCCCAGCTTTCCGTGTGATCGCTGAACCCGACCCTGAACCCATGGCCCCGGATCCATTCCATCCGCGCCAAGTTCACCTGCTCGGGAGGGGTGGGATACAGGGAGATGCAATGGAGGAGAACGACCCGCTTTGGATCGACGCGCTTCATCAACTCCTCCAATTCCGGCGTCGTGATGAGCCCTGTGGAGATGATGACCGTGTTGAACTTGGCGACCAACCGATCAATCAACGCCCAACTGGTCGCATCCGGACTGGCAACTTTGATGGTTGGCACGCCGAGCGACGCAAGGAAATCGACACGGTTCAGGTCAAAGCAAGTCGTCAGAAACTCCAATCCCAACTCCTTGCATTCCTTGACGAGCGTGACGTGCTGCTCGTCGGTCAGTTCGGCGCTTTTGTGGCGGGCGAATGTGGCGTCGTAATCCGGAAAATCCTTGCGCAACTGGGAGGCTTTCCAGGATTGAAATTTCACCACGTCGACGCCGACGCGCTTGGCCTCCTGCAGCATTGAGGTCATGACCCGGGGGTCACCCAAGTGATTGGAGGTAAACTCGGCAATAATCTTTGTTTTCATTGGATCAGTCATTTGGGGTTCACTCCGCGAGCCAAGCGGCGGCGGCCGCAATCACCTCATCGAGTTGAGTGCGGGAGAGCTCTGGGAAAATGGGGATGCTTAGGGCCTCGGAGGCGAGTTGGCTGGCGATGGGGAGGCTGTCCTTGGGCGTCCCGAGGTAAGCGAAGCACTCCTGCAAGTGCATGGGGACGGGATAATAGATTTCGGTCCCGATTTTCTTGTCGGCGAGGAAGTTTTTGAGGGCGTCGCGGCGGCCTTCGCCCAAGACGCGCAGGGTGTATTGGTTCCAGATGTGGCCGCGGTCCGGGAGGGCCGTGGGGAGGATGATTTTTTCCGCGATGCCGGGAATCTTGGCGAGCTGGTCGGAATAGTGGGCCGCGTTGGCCTGGCGGCGTTTCGTGTAGGAATCGTAATGCGGCATTTTGACGCCGAGGAGGGCGCATTGGAGCGGGTCCATGCGGAAATTGCCGCCGACAAATTTGTGGTAATACTTGGGCTTGGAACCGTGAGTGCGCAGAAGAGTGGCCCGCTCCGCCAGGGCATCGTCATTGGTCACCAGCAGGCCGCTGTCGCCGAAGCCGCCGAGGTTTTTGGAGGGGAAAAAGCTGAATGTCCCGAACGTCCCCATCGTGCCCGCAGCGCGCCCTTTATAACTTGCGCCGAGCGCCTGCGCGCCGTCCTCGATGACCGGGATGTTCCGTTCCGCCGCCAACGCGAGGATGGGGTCCATCTCCGCGCATTGCCCAAAAAGGTGGACCGGCATGATCGCCTTGGTGCGGCGAGTGATTTTCCGGGCAATGTCGGCGGGATCGACGTTGAACGATACCGGGTCGGAGTCGGCGAACACGGGGGTGGCGCCCGCGCGGGCGACGCAGCCCGCGGTGGCGAAGAAGGTGTAAGTGGGGCAAATCACCTCATCGCCCGCCTTGATGTCCAGCGCCATCAGGGCGAGGAGGATGGCATCGGTGCCACTGCTGACCCCGAGGGCGTGCTTCACGCCGATCATGGCGGCGATGTTCTTCTCGAAGGCGACGGCTTCGGGGCCAAGGATGAAATGGCCCGAGCGCAGCACGCGCTCGAAGGCCGCCTTCAATTCAGATTCAAGCGCGAGGTTCTGCGCGTTTAGGTCCAGCAATGGAACTGCCATAAATAAACTAAGGTGTCACGACGCCTTGAACTCGTCGTAGGTTTTCCGCCCTTGGGCCAATCCCGCCGGGAGGGGGGCTTCCTCGTCCAGGTCGAGGCAGCGCATGTGGCCATCGGCGAGTTGATATTTGTAGCCGGACTCCGGACAGACCAACTCGCCGTGAGCGTTGGGTTTCAACGGATGCCCGTGGCGGCTCATCCAGCCTCTTTGCCGCGCGGGGACACCCACCATCAGCGCGTAATCGGGCACATCTTTCACAACCACGGCGCCCGCCGAGATGAAGGAATATCTTCCCAGCGTGATCCCGCAGACGATGGTGGCGTTGGCGCCAACCGTGGCGCCGCGGCGGATCAGCGTGCGCTCGTACAGGCTGTGGCGGACCACTTGGGAGCGGGGATTGGTCACATTGGTGAGAACGCAGGAGGGCCCCAGGAAAACGTC
>CAZSXX010000014.1:0-5448 GCA_964611245.1 uncultured Verrucomicrobiota bacterium
TACTTACTGAACGGCGGCGAAAGGTTACACGGCTTTCGGATTATTCTGGGACCAGCCAGGTGCCGGAAAGACGTTCGCGGATCGGGCGCCCAGGCCGGACGCATCTGTAGATAATCGCGCCTACGAGGACGAACGCGAAAATCGCGAATGGCCAGAGGCTGTGCAGTATGTAAGCGGCAATGCATGTGAGCATGATTGGCAGCCACGCGTACAGCCACCGTAGAAAGGTGCGCCAATTCGGCGCGGGCAGACCGTTTTCAGCCACGATTTCGATTTTCAGCAGGCGAGGCCCCAGCCCGCGGCGAAGAAGCAGCGAGGCGATGAGGCTGGGAACTCCAAGCGAGAAAAAGGCCACGATGGCCTCTCCACTGTCCTTTTCATGGAATCTTGGGGGCTCGGCATTCACCTTTTCGACGTCGACCGCCTTCGGTCCGTCACGGAGGCCCTGGACGACCGATCCGAGGAGCGCCGTCGCCTTTGCGACTTCTTCTTTGTCAGGCGCCGGATGGGTTGCCACCGCCTGTTCAGCCAGGCGGCGTTGTGTCTCGGAAAACTTGGCTTGAACGACTTTGTTCGTCCAAAAAGCGGCGTTGGTGATGAACCGAAAGCGGTCGGCCACGTAGATTTTCATTGCTTCGCGTTCCTCGATCGCTTTGCCATCCGCCGCCTCCCCTGACCGTTGCTCCAGATAGGTCGCGCATTCCGCGAGAGGCCCCAAGTCGAGCTGGTGCAGGGTTTCGGCGCGCTTCTTTGCTTTCATTACACCGAGTAACAGCAACGCCAAAAGCGGGGTGGTCACGACTGCCACGAAGATGCTCAGATACAGCATCCCGCGCCGCTGACCGGCCGAGACGGCGGCGGGCCGATCCAGCATTGGACGGAGTTGAGCGATCACCGCGGGGAGATCCGGCGCGGTCGGAAGCGTCCGCAGGAATTCGCGCGCATGCATCGGCAGCGGCACGGGCGGGACGCTTTCGTTAGATTCTGGCGAAGACCGGCGCCCAGCCAGCGCTGAATACGCGACCTGGCTGAGGAATGCTTGCGCTCCTGGTTTGGACGCGCCTTCCGCGCCGACGCCATCTTTGCCTGGCGCTGGAAAATCGAGCAGTTTGGCGCGCCCGTCCGCTGTAATCCAAACACGATCCGGTCCAATGGTGTCGGGCGACGAACCGTCTTGTCCGGCCGCGTCGAGTTCTTCGGCGAGGTCGAACAGCCAAAAGCGAACGGATTTCCAGGGCTGCGGCGCCTCCACGATGCTGGCCAGGGACTGACCAGCGACCGCTTCATAAGCGTCCCAGCATTCGTCGCCCAAACGTCGCCCAGCCAGCCAATGCAAGCGTCCTTTGCGGGTGAGTTCACGCTGTCTTGCGGGAATGGGTTCCGCGCCGGGCGGTTGTTTCCGAATCCACACTTTTCGCAACAACCGCGGATCGTAGCCGAGCAGGATCTCTTCACCTTTGGAAAGCGACAGCGATTCGAGCGCATGGAACGGCCCGACTTTTGGCGTGTCGATGGTCTGCGGGGCGGCTTCCTCGGCCAGCGTTTGGGGCGAACGGCGTTCCTGACCGGCGCTTTGCACGACGCGTGTGCCGGTGAGCAAATCGTGCGCCGACGCGAAGCCATTGCGGCGCCGGGCGGTGGCGAACAGCAGGGCAAGAGCCGCATAGATGGACAGAGCCCCGACAATCATCATCCCCGTTCCGAGCCCTGCGGGGTTTGCTCTATTGATCAACCAAAACGGAACGTAAACGGGAAGGTACGGGGCAAAAACAAAAATCGACGCGCGCGCAAACGCCCTGGCCAAACCGGGAATATTGCCATTCAAATCAACGACGCGCAGCCCGCAAAAGCGCTTCCCGATCCCGGCGCCCCAAAGGCCTTCGCACAATGCGAAGTACAGTGCCTGCCCGAAGACCGGCAGCCACGCCTTCATCGTGTTCGGGGCCGCGCCACCGTCGGTGAAAATCGCCACGCCCACCTGGACAGCGATGGACGGGAGCATGAAATCGAGCAATCCCGCCACGGTCCTCAGACCCAGTCCCGCCGCCGGCTTCTCCGCCGAGCCAAATGGCAGCAAAACCTTGCGCAATTCCTCGTAATCCTTGAAACGTTGCGCGGGCGCTTTCGCGAGACAACGGAGCACGGCCTGGTCGAGCGCTTTTGGAATCTCCGGGCGAAGGAGGCGCGGGGACGGCGCGGGCTTCTCGAGAACGGTCGCCACGAGTTTCACCATGTTGTCGGCGTTGAACGGCGTCTTGCCTGTGAGCAGAAAATAAAGCGTCACCCCCACCGAATAGATGTCGGAGCGGACGTCCAGTTCGTCGCCGCGCAGTTGTTCTGGCGAAGCATAACTGGGGGTGCCCATAATCGCGCCGGAGATGGTCAGGTTGACCGGATCGCGTGCGATCGTCGAAATGGAAAGGCCGAAATCGCCAACTTTCACTGTGCCATCGGCATCGACGAAGCAGTTCGAGGGTTTTACGTCGCGATGCAAAACGCCTTTGGCGGCGGCGGCTTCCAGGCCCGCGATGATCTGCAGGATGGCATCGACCGCTTTGGCGACGGGCATTGGCCCGCGCGCTTTGACGACTTCGGAAAGCGTGCCGCCCCGCACAAATTCCATGGTGATCACGGGCGCGTTGTCAATTTCCTCCGCACCGTAAACATAAACGCTGTTGGGATGATTGACCGCCGCCGCGAGTCGTCCTTCGCGCAGGAACCGCTGGCGCGCGGTCGGTGACTCTGGGGCGTGCCTCAACACTTTCAACGCCACCCGGCGGCTGTTTTCCAGATCCTCGGCTTCAAAGACTGATCCCATGCCTCCTTCGCCGAGCAGACGGACGATGCGATAGCCGCCGAAGAGGCCTCCCGGCACGGGTCCTACGATCGGCTTGAAACCAGGTTCGCTTCCCTCCGTGAGCGCATCGCTCTGGAGCAGACATTGCGGACAGAGACCGTCAGGCGCGTCCGGCGGGAGGGCAGAGGCGCAGTTGGAGCAGAGCCGAATGGTTTTCATAGAATGTTCGCTTTTGATCTCGCATCCACTACTTACTGAACGGCGGCGAAAGGTTACACGCCCTTTATCCGCTCAACGCCTTCCTCAAATAGTTTCGTTCTTCCGCGACTTCCTCCGCCGCCGCAACGGTCCGGCCTATTTCCTGGTCCAACAGCTCCCGATATCGGCGCCGCAACCGATGGATCGCGACTTTCACCGAGCCTTCACTGGCGGCGAGGCGGGAGGCCAGTTCCGAGTAAGGCGTTCCGCGTCCGCCCGACTGAAGGAATTCCTTCAGTTGCTCGAAAGCTTCGAGCCGCCCGGCAGCCGCTTGCTCCTCGCGAAGCCGGGATAAAACTTGCTCGAGCAGCGTCAACGCCCAGCGGCGCTCATACAGCTTGTCGGCGCTCAACTGTTCCGCCGGCTCGAGCGCGTAACGCTGCTCCGCGGCGAGTCCATCCAGCGCAACCATCGTCTGCCCGCCGCCGCGCTTTCGGGCGTGCGACCTCTCGCGCTCCTTCGCCAGGTAACGCTTCAACGCCAGCAATAGGAATGAACGGAATCGCCCTTTCGCCTGGTCGACGCTGCGCAGGTAGTTCTTTTCCAGGCATCGCGCGAAAAAGCCTTGAACGACATCCTCCGCGTCATGCGAGCTGTGACCCAGGCGGCGCACAAAAGCGTAGAGGGGGTACCAGTATGTTTCACACAACTTCTCCAGAGCCTCCCCTGCCTGGAGGTTCTCGCCGTCCGCGGCGGCCATCACGACACTCCAATGCGTGGTGACAAACTGCTCATGGCAGGCGCGTGTTGAGGGATCGATCGGTGTGTTTGGCATGGTATGATAGAGCCATACCAGTCTCGAGGAGCCTAGGCACTTGAAAAGTTCTGTGTCTCTTGCGCAAGGCCTTTATTCCGACGCCCCCGTTTTCGGCCAAAAGAGCGTCGCCGCTTTTGCGCCTGGAGCAGTTGCAGGCGCTCTCGCACGGCCTACAGGGCTTTCGCGGCCAGAAATAGAAAGTGAAACCGGGTTGAAGGCGCCCGAAGTTTGTCGTAACCGCGGTCATAAGAACAGAAGCTGTCGGCACTGACATCTGAACAAACGACCGCAGCTTCTGTAAGTTGTTGGTGCAGGTGGTGGACTCGGGTCCAATTTTGCCACGATTCCTGTTCAAAAAAGCCGTTCTTCCAGATCAAATCAACGTAAAGCGCGTAAATCACCCTTAAGTGGATTTGACTCTTTTGGTGTCCGCTGTATCGCTGAAGCAATCGGACCCTACGCGCGGTTTCATTCGGAACGAAGCGGGGAATGTTCCGCACTTTTCTCGAACTGGACCGCAAGGTTCGTGGATGCAAGAATTTGCAGGTCGGGTGGCGCTCGTGACCGGTGGGAGTCCCAGTTCCCTCGCAACCCGGCGCTTGGACCAGCCTTTCTCGGCCAAGGTTATGACCGTTTCCTGCTGATTCCCTTTGATCGGGTTTATTGCCCCGGACTGTCCCCCAACCGGGGCCTTCCTAGGCAACTCTTCACCTCAAAGGCCGGTGACTTTTAGGCGCAAATTGACACTTTTCCGGCATCAACACGTTCATGAGAATCAGGTCTGGCTTCGACTCCATCGCTTTCCGCAAGCCATCCTTGCCGTCGAGCGCGGATTCCAAGCGACTTCCTTCGCCAAACTTTCACGAATGAATCGGCTCAAATCGTGATTGTCCTCGACCACGAGAACGAGGGGACCGCCCCTGCTCTCCAGCCGATGCCCTCTTGAGGTCTTCACCGGAAGACCGCGAGGCCTCGACCGAAGCTTGCGCGGTTTGAGCCACGCCGGCCGATTTGTCCAAAGCCGGTCGGACTTCCGAATCGGCCACGGCTTACCTCTTTGCCGCCGGCGAACTCAGCACCTCCAACGCCCGCAGGCTGGCGGCCGTACGCGTCTCGACTGCGAGCGCCGCGAAGATCTCAAGGACGTGTTTCTTCACGGTGGATTCGCTGTTGCCAAGAATGGTTGCGATGTCGCCGTTGGTTTTGCCCTGGCACAACCACAACAGGACTTCCGCGACCCGCGGAGTCAGCCCGAGGGCTTCCTCCAGAGGTTTCGCCGAACCAAAGTTTGGATTGAACTCAGGCTTGGCCTGCTGTGCGGCGCGGGTCAGGCGGGAACGAATTCCAGCCAGCAGGTCAGCCTTGGCCACGGGCTTGGTGAGGTAATCGTCCGCGCCGAGATTCATGCCGGCGCGGATGTCGGGCTTCTCGCCTTTGGCCGTGAGAAAGATGAAGGGGACAGCTTGGGTTGCCGGGTCGGCGCGCAGGGCGGCAATCACGCCGTAGCCGTCCAACTCCGGCATCATCACGTCGCAAAGAATGAGGTCGGGCCTGGCCTGCTTCGCGAGTTCGACTCCGATGCGTCCGTTCTCGGCGGGGAGCGGGTGGAATTTTTCGAGCCGCAAAATGGTCGTTA
>CAZSXX010000014.1:5458-16116 GCA_964611245.1 uncultured Verrucomicrobiota bacterium
GCATCTCTGGTTCGTCTTCGATGATCAGAATCCTCTTCATGGCGTTTTTCAGGCGAATATTGGCACGCGCACGGTCACGGTTGTGCCTTCATCCAATTGGCTTGCCAGGTGGATCTGGCCGCCGTGCAAATCGAGGCAACGTTTGACGATGACCAGCCCCAACCCGCTGCCCGAACGCGCCCCGACGTTGCGTCCACGATGAAAGGCTTGAAAAAGCTCTTCGCAGTCCCCTTCGGGAATGCCGATCCCCCGGTCGCGCACTCTGGCCACAAGGTCGCGCCCATCACGCGCCAGGTCAAACGACACCGGCCTTCCCGGCTCGGAATACTTGACCGCATTGGTCAGGAGGTTCGTGAACACGTGCCGGAGCAGGCGCTCGTCGGCTTGCGCCTCGGCGGGGAGGTCTCCCTGGGACAACTCGATCCGGCATTGCCGGTACGTGGCGGAATTCACTTCATCCACGAGTCGCCGGCAGAACGAGCGCAAGTCCATGGGCGTGGGTTTGCACTCCATCTTGCCCGCGTCGAGGCGGCTGAGCACCAGGACTTCTTCCATCATGTCCGCCATCCGGCGCGTGTTTTTCGTGACGGACAGCAAATGCTCCTGCCGTTCGGCTTCGTCGAGTTGCCCAAAGTAATCGTGCAAAACTTCGGCCGATGACTGGATGATCCCCAGCGGGGTGCGAAATTCGTGGGATACCATGGAGACGAAGTTGCTTTTCAATTCGCCGAGCTCCTGTTCGCGCGCCAGAGCCTTGAGCAACTCGGCCTCGGCTTGTTTGCGCTGGGTGATGTCCACCGCCACCAGCAAGGCGTGCGGCTCACGGTTGATTTCAATGACATCGCCCGAGAGCAGCACCGTGTGCAGCGCCCCACGGAGCGTGCGGATGGCGCACTCGCTGTTTCGCACCGATCCGCGCGACCTCATTTCCGCCCAGAACCGCGCGCGAGCCTCCGGGTCCGGCCAAAGTCCGAGCTCGCGCGAGTCCCGCCCCACCACTTCGTCGCGCCTGAATCCGCTCCAGTTCAGGAACGCGTCGTTGGCCTCCACCCAACGCCCGTCGCTCATCCTGGAGATTGTCATGAACACGGGACTGGCTCGGAACGCTGCGCTGAACCGCGCCTCGCTCTCGCGCAACCGCTCCGCGCTCTCGCGCAATTCGGCCTCGGACCGCTTGCGTTCGCTGATGTCGTTGACCACCGCCTGCATGAGTTGGCGGCCGCCCATCTCGATCCGTGTGAGGATCACCTCGACGGGAATGTCTTCTCCGCGCGCGTTGCGGGAAACCCATTCGAAACGCGCCCTCCCTTTCTCCATGCACTCGGCGATGTGCTCGGCGGCGAGCGCGGCGGAGGATCTCCCTCCGGGCTGGAACGGCGGCGAAGTGTCGCGCGGATGTTTCCCAATCAGGTCCTCCGCCGTGTCAAAGCCGAACATCCGCGCCATGGCCGGGTTCACCTCCAGAAACTTCTCTTCGTCGTGGATGATCACGCCCGTGCTCGTCGCCTCGAACAGCGCGCGGAACTTCTGCTCGCTTTCACGCATCGCCTGCTCCGCGCGCTTGCGCTCAATGGCCAGCGCGGTTTGCTTCGCCACAAACGCGAGGATCCGCCGCTCGTGCTCGCCGTAGGCGCTCTCATCGCAATAATCCTGCACTGCCATCACGCCAAAGGCCTGCCCTTCAGCCATCAGCGGCGCGCCCAGCCAGACCGCCGCCGGGGCGCCGGCCTCGACGTAAGGCACGTCCACGCCCTCAAGCAGCACGGTGTCCCCCATTTGCCGCGCGCACTGCGCCATGGTGCGGGTGGCCAGGAGTGGCTTGCCGGTGCGCAGGACGACGCCAGTCAAGCCGGTGCCCACCGGCCGCGGCGCGGGCCACCCATCGGCCTGCTCATCCACGAAGTAGGGAAACGAAATCATCTCCGTCCGCGCATTGAACAGGGCGAGATAAAAGTTCTTTGCCGGCATCATCTCGCCAACGATTTGATGTATGCGTTGGTAGAGTCGGTCGAGGTCTTCCGCCGCGTGCACCGCGTCCGAAATCTGGTACGTGGCCCGCTGCACCTGTTCGGCTCGCTTGCGTTCGGTTTGGTCGATGATGCTCGCGCGCACCAGGCAGCAGCGTTCGCCCGGAAGGTGGACCAACCGCACCTCGGCCGTGAAGAGTCGACCACTGGAGTGGCGGCAAACCCATTCGAAAACCGGCGTCTCGCCGGCCAAGGCGGCCTCCATCTTTTCTCGGGCCAGTTGCGCGGAGGATTGACCGTTTGGCTGGCACGGGGGACTCACGTCCGGGGGAGTCAGCCGGACCAGGGACTCCCGCGGATGGCCGAAAAGTCGGACCGCGTTCTCGTTCACCGATTCAAAGCGTCCGGTCACGCCGTCGAAGACCACGATGGCCTCGGGCGCGTGCTCAACCAGAGTGCGGAACTGCGCCTCGCTGGCGCGCAACTCCGCCGTGCGCTCCGCCACGCGCTGTTCCAGCGTGATGTTCAGCTTTCGGATTTCCTCCTCCGCTTTTTTCCTCTCGCTGATGTCGCGCGGCGTCACCACGTGAAGCCGGCGTCCATTCACCTGCACGGCTGTGGCCAGGCATTCGAGCGTCACTTCGCTGCCGTCGAACCGCCTCGCCAGCCATTCGAAACGATGGCTCCCCTTCTCCTGCACCAGCGCGGTGATTTCAGCGGCCAGTTCGCGAGAGACGCGACCGTCCGATTGAAGCGGCGGCGAAAGGTCGGCAGGGCTGGTGTCCAGCACTTGCTCCTTTGAGCTGGCGCGCAACAGGGACACGGCGGCCGCATTGCAATCAACGAACACGCCGGACTGAGGGTCGAACAACACAATTGCGTCCGCGCTGCGTTCGAAGAGCAGTTGAAACATGGAATCAGCGTCGGCCACAACGCCCTTGGGGGCATTGGTCCTTTCGTTCCATTTACCGTCGGCTGACAGCGGCGTATTCATCGTGCCGTGAAAATGAAGTTGATTTCACAGAATTATGACAGGCCAACGAACCCGGGAAGGACGCAAACAAGCGCAGCGTCCGCCACGCCGCGTCGCCCGCGCTTCCCAGGATCAAAATCACACACCAACAACATGACCGCCCTCGCTATGGATCATTTCACCACCTCCGAATTTAACCTCACCGCGGAGGCGGACAACATCAATTGTTCGCCATTCGCCGCGGTGACGGCCGCGCGCGAGCGGTTCCGGGCCCAGCACGGCCCCGGCGTCCACCGGCCCCGGTTCCGGGCGACGCCGAAGGAAATCCGAAAGGCCCTCCTCGCCGCGGAGATGGCGCACTGGGAAAGTTTCTAACCCCCAAAACCCCGCCTCCGGCGGCGGTCACCGCGGGGATCAAGGTGACTTCAACCCGCGCCCGCCGCCGGTTCCCCCCCCGATGCGATGAACAACTTTTTCCATTACGACACTCCTGGGGCGCAGGCGAACAAGCATTGCCTGCTCCAGGGCGAAGTGCTGTCTGGAGACGAAACGACAGGTTCCATTGCCTGCCTCCGGGGAAGGCTTTGGATCACCCAAACCGGGCTCGGTCTGGATGTCCTTCTTGGCGCCGGGCAATCCTTTCAACCGCGCCGCGGAGGAATGCTCGTGATCGAGGCGCTGGAGCCCGCCTGCGTGGAATGGCGTTCGGCCGGACTCAACCGGCCGTTCACTGATCCCAAGCGACGACGCTGCATAGGAACCGAAGAAATCTAAATACAATGAACCCTCTCGATACTCCCTTCACCATTGGCGAATTTCAGTTGCCAAACCGGATCCTAATGGCCCCGCTGACTCGCTGCCGCACCGGGCTCGACCGCGTGCCGAACGGCATCATGGTCGAATACTACCGGCAACGGGCGACGGCTGGACTCACCATTACCGAGGGCACCATCGTCTCGCCACAAGGCGCCGGCTACGTCAACACGCCTGGAATTTACAGCGCCGATCAGGTTCGCGCCTGGCGGCGCATCACCGATACGGTTCATGCTGAGGGTGGGAGGATCTTCGTCCAGCTCTGGCATACGGGGCGTTCGTCGCATCAGGATTTCCAACCAGGTGGTGCGCCGCCGGTTGCGCCTTCTGCGATTGCCATTCGCGACGAGGTCCACACCTACACGGGCAAGAAGCCTTACCCGAAGCCGCGCGCGTTGAGTCCACACGAGATCCCCGCCATCGTCGCCGATTTCGCGAACGCCACGGCGCGCGCGCGCGAGGCGGGCTTCGATGGCGTGGAGATTCACGCTGCGAACGGCTACTTGATCGATCAATTCCTGCGCGACGGCACAAACAGGCGCACGGACGCTTACGGCGGCAATGTGGAAAACCGAGCGCGCTTCCTCCTCGAAGTTACTGCAGCGGTCGTCGGCGCGTGGCATCCGGGGTGCGTTGGCGTGCGGCTCTCGCCCACCGGCGCGTTCAATGACATGCACGACACCAATCCGCCGTCGACCTTCGGCCATGCGGCAGCGCAGCTCAACCGTTTTGGCCTCGCCTACCTCCATGTGACCGAGCCATTGCCGGGAAGTCCGATGTCGAGCGATCTACCGCGTGTCGCGCCTCTGCTTCGACGCATGTTCCAAGGGCCGTTCATCATTAACGGTGGCTACGATGCCCGGACCGGCGCGCGCGCCATTGATGAGGGCGAAGCGGACCTCGTCGCTTTTGGCGTGCCGTTTCTCGCCAACCCGGATCTGGTAGAGCGCTTCCGGACCGGCGCGCCCCTCAATCCACCGGACGTGACAACTTTCTATTCGGGAGGTCCGAAGGGATATATCGATTATCCGACACTCTCCCAATCGGTTTTCGCGGAAAGCAGTTGCCCCGCTTGCTCATAACCGACCGAAAGTCCGTTCAGGGCGCGATTTCAACCATAACCACAACATCACACACCAATATGAAGCCACTTCATCTTACAACGACCGCCGCGGTCTGCGCCGTCCCAGCCCTCCTGCTCCTTGGAATGGGAACCAGCGGGGACAGGCCGCCCACAGACGACCCGGTCGCGCGCGGCAAATACCTCGTGACACTGGGTTGCTGCCATGACTGCCACACACTCACAAAACTCGATCCCGCCGGTGCGAAATCGCGTGCCTGATCCGGCGTCCCCGGGCGGCCCCGTCACCTGCGAGTTGCGCCGCTTCGCCGCTCTTCCTGGAAACAGGCAATTAATCCCATGAAAACACTGACCATCGAATGGAAACATCTGGAAATGGACGGCCTCACTTGCACCCGCTGCGGTGACACGGGACGCTCGCTGCGGAGGACCGTGCGCGCAATGCGCCGCCGATGCCGGTCCTGCGGCGTTGATATCAAGTTCGTCGAAACGAAACTGCCGGCGCGGCGGCTCAAAGAGTCAAACGCGATTCTCTTCAACGGAACGCCGCTGGAAACGCTTCTCGGCGACGCGAAGGTCCGCGCCAATGATTGCGACTCGTGCTCCACCCTGGTCGGCGAAGCGTCGCAATGCCGGACCATTCACCGGGGCGGCAAAATCTACGACGCGATTCCGGAGGAGTTGATTTGGGAGGCCGCCCGCCGCGCCGCTGGTTGTCAGTGCGCGGGCCGACTCCCCGTGTCGAAAATCATGACTGCGCCATGAACAATTTGGCCATAGTTCAAAGCCTGTATGACGCCTGTGGGCGGCGCGATTGGGAGATGATTCGCAATCTGTTCGCCCCGGACATCGAGTGGATTCAAAACGAGGGCTTCCCCGGCGGCGGCCGGCGCGTGGGCGCCGACGCCGTGCTGAACGATGTCCTCGGGAAGTTCCGCGCAGAGTGGAAATCCTGGCAGGCTGTCGTCACCGAATGGCTGGATGCGAGCCATGCCGTTGTTGCGCTCGGCGAATACCGCGCAACGCATCGAGTGACAGGCAAGTCCGCGGTCGCCGCTTTCGCCCATGTTTACGAGGTGCGCGAGGGTCGAATCACTCGCTTCCGCCAATTCACCGATACGGCGATGATCCGCACCGCCCTGGCAGAGACAACTTAAATGAAGGCCTGAAAACTTGCGTCGACGGTAAACATGAAATCAAGACTCCATACCTGGTCCTCCCCTCGAAACCTCACCCTCACGCTCTTGCTGCTGACGAGCCTTGTTTTCCCGATGCGCTCCCGCGCCGCTGTCCTCGCGGGGCCAGTCACAAACCAAGTGAACGGACATCTCTATTACTTGCTCACGCCAAGTTCGTGGACCGAAGCGGAAGGGGAAGCCGTTACTTTGGGAGGACATCTAACAACGATCAATGACGAACACGAGAACCAGTGGGTCGCCGAAACCTTCGGAGAAGTCGGCGACGTATCCCGCGCCCTGTGGATTGGGCTTCATGACGCTGAAAACCAGGGCGTTTACACATGGATCAGCGGCGAGCCTTCGGAGTTCCAGTTTTGGTGGCCCGGAGAACCGGCCGATCCCACCGGCGAATGGAATTATGTTTACATCACCTGGCCAAACGTGACGCGATTTGGCCGCTGGCGGCCATGGGAGAACCTCGATCAGCGGCTGGGGTTGCCCATCAGTGGCGTGGTCGAAGTCATTCCGCCGATTGAAATCTTTCCAGCCGTTGAGATCGCGTGGAGTTCCGCAACCAACTTTGTTTACCAGGTTCAGTGGTCCTCAAGCCCCGAATCAACCAATTGGTTCGATCTCGGTTCTCCAGCGCCGGGCACTGGTGAGATCATCTCGCGGTTCGATCGCGCGCACCGCCTTCGCCAGCGCTTTTACCGTGTCCTCACCCTTTCTCAACTTGGGACACCTTGATCAACACGAAATCAACCGCGCCACCTGAGTGAAATCCTGGCGCATTGACAGCGGAACACGAACCATGAACACAAGAATGCCATCAATTAATGCGGCAATGCTTATTCTGATCGCCGCAATGGGCACGGGATGCAAGACACCTCCGTTCACGCATTCCGGTCTCACGGAGGTTTTAACATCGGATGGATTTCTCCAAGCCATCAACACCCCCTTGGGCGCCCAGATGGTCCAGGACTCGTTGCGGCACGGCGGCTCCCGGGGCCGGAACGTTGAGTTCATGCGCGATTTCGAAGTGAGACTCCCAACCGTTCGCCACGGAGAATGGGTCTCCAGACTTCGCGAGGAGGCGCTCAAGCGCATTTTTGGGACGGGCGCTTCGATTCATCACAATGGCACAGTCGCACCTGACGACGGACAGCTACGCGATTTCGACTGGCGCTATCAGTGGCGAGATAGCGAGGGCTTCATCCGGGTCTACTCCATGCCCGCCGTCAATCAGCGCCATCGAATCGTTATTTACTGCTATGAACATGCCAACTGAAATTGCCAACTGTGTCCGCTATCGTGGGGTCTTGCCACCCCGCCTCCGAGTGAACTTGATGTTTGTCTTCATCGGAGCCTTGATGACTCTCTTTACAGGGCGGAGCAGCGCCGCGCTGGAAGGGCCGGCCACTGGCGCCCATGTCGTCGACCCGATCTTGCGGGGAGCGTGGCCGGGCCACTCGCGAGGAGCCGCACAATCCGTCAGCGTAAGGAATGGACTCGCGTACACTTGCATTGGCCGCGGCGGGTTGGCGATCCTCGATGTTTCCGATCCAAAAAAGCCAACTCGCGTTGGCCAAGCGAGGCTGGATGGTTACGCCTACGAGATTGCGCTGTCCGGAACGCTTGCATATGTCACGTGTCTCGGAGGGGGGCTTCAAATCGTTGATTTGTCCGTTCCCACTAGTCCGGCTCGCGTCGGGGTTTTCAGCACCCGCACGATGGCCGTGGATGTCGCCGTCGCGGGCACTCTGGCATTTGTCGCGGCCGATGATGCGGGCCTGTTGATTGTTGATGTCAGCAATCCCGTCGATCCGCGACAGGTTGGCAGCTTTGACACGCCGGGGTACGCCTCCGGGATTGCTGTTGCCGGCAACTACGCCTACGTGGCCGACGACGAGGCCGGGCTTCAAATCATTGATGTGGGGAGCCCCGCCATGCCTCGTCTTGCCGGAAGCATCACCACCAGCGATTACGCCATCGAAGTCGCTGTCAAAGACGGCCTCGCTTTCGTGGCGGACGACTACGGCGGACTGAAGATCATCGACGTAAGCAATCCCGCCCATCCCCGGCAGGTCGGCCACGTCGGTTCCCTCGGCTCCACCCGCAACGTTGTGGTCGTCGGCAGCCGCGCCTTCATGGCCGACGGCGTCGGTGGTTTTCAGATTATCGATGTGAGCGACCCCTCGTCTCCACGGCGCATCGGCGACGCCTACACCGCGGGTGTGGCAACGGGCATCGCCGTGGCCGGCAACGTAGTCTATCTGCCCGTGGAAGAAGCGGGCTTGGAACTGGTGAACATCGCCGCTCCGTCCACTCCGCGGACGCTATCGGTCTTCCAGACGGGAGGCTCCGCATTGAGCGTGACGGTCCGCGACAGCCTGGCGTACGTGGCCGATGGCAAAAACGGTCTCCAGATCATCAATGTAGCCAATCCAGAGCGTCCTGTCGGCCTTGGCGGAGTCGCTGGCCGGGATCAGGCCTATGGGGTTGCTGTGGCGGGACAACATGCCTACGTTGCCGCCGCCTGGGACGGTTTGCAGATTGTCAACGTCAGCAATCCGGCCGCTCCGGTCCTGGTCACGAATGTCTTCGACGACTGGCCTGTTTACAATGTCACGCTCCAGAATGGTCTGGCGTATCTCGCCAAAGGCAAAAGCGTGCAAATCGTGGATGTCCGAAATCCTTCCGCGCCAACACACTTGGGTCGATACACGGAGTCCTGGAACGCCCTCGATGTCGCCGTTTCCGGCAGGTATGCCTACGTGGCCGACGGCCCGTCGGGCCTGCTCATCCTCGATGTGAGCGATCCAGCTAACCCTAAATGGAACGGGAGTTTCGAGACCGGCGGCTTCGCCCGGTATATTCGACTGGCGGGCCATCTTGCCTTCATCGGAGATGCGGGAGGCGGCCTGGTGATTCTGGATGTGACGGATCCTCTCCGCTGCGTGCCCCTCAGCCGTTTCGACACGATCGGTTGGGCGGCAGGTCTCGCGGTGGTCTCGAATCGTGTTTACGTCGCCGCGGAAGGAGCCGGCGTGCACGTCATCGACATTGGCGACCCGACGCGGCCTCGTCTCATCCACACATGCGACACCCCGGGGAATGCCTATGGCGTGGCGTTGGCCGGCAATCGTTTTTATGTGGCCGACGACCATGAGGGTCTGCAACTCTTCGATCTCCCGAATGCACAGGTAAGATTCATTTCTCCACACCGGTTGCCCAATGGCGCGTTCAGAGTCTTGCTGGAAGGAAATTCCGGACAACAAGCGGCCGTTCAACGGAGCACGAACCTCCGGACCTGGGAGCCTTGGCAAACCGTGATCCTCAACGGCGGGACGGTGGAGATAACCGACACCAATCCGATGCGATCGCCGCACGTATATTATCGGGCAATAATCGACTGAGAAATCGCATGAGACTCGGATTTCCAACCCCATTCAACCGCACACTCGCAGTCCGCGGGGCTCTCGCCGCCATCGTCGGAGGATTCTTTGCGGGGTCAATCGTTGGGGCTGCGGACGGGACCGGAGGCGCGCCGGAGCGCTGGACGAAACTTGCGCAATTGAATACGCCCCATGAACTCTGCGTGGCAGCGACAGCCGGAGGAAAGGTGTACGCTGTGGACGGAATTGGGGGGGCGCTGGAGGAGTTCGACCCGGCGGCCGGAAGTTGGACGTCCCTAACCAACCTGATCACCGAGCGAAACTTCTTTGGCTTCGCCGCGCTGACCAACGCCCTTTTCACCATCGGTGGACATAGCGGCACCAACGATTTTCACGACACCGTCGAGGTTTTCGAATTGGCGAATCGAACCTGGCGCCGCTCCGCGCCGATGCCCACACCAAGAAATCGCCTCGCTGCTGTCGCTGATGGCGATCGCATCTATGCAATGGGCGGAATGGGTCGAGGCGTCCGGAACACCGGCGCCGTCGAGGAGTATG
This sequence comes from uncultured Verrucomicrobiota bacterium, assembly GCA_964611245.1. Taxonomy (GTDB): domain Bacteria; phylum Verrucomicrobiota; class Verrucomicrobiia; order Limisphaerales; family SXQI01; genus CAZSXX01. Next base: position 15,424 of record CAZSXX010000014.1, read on the forward strand.
ACCCGCGGACGGAGGTTTGGCGCGTTCGTGCCGCCATGCCCACGCCCCGCCATGGCCACGCCCTCGTTGTTGAGGGCGGTAGAATTCTTGCCCTCGGTGGTTTTGGCATCGGACATCCTCTCAGTGTTGTGGAAGAGTACGACCCAGTGACTGATCGCTGGTCCAGGAAAGCAGATCTCCTGGCGGCGCGGGGCTTCTTCGGCGCGGCCGCGCTAGGTGGGCATGTTTATGCCATCGCCGGTCGCGCGCGCGCCGTCCCCCCGGTCGAGCGTTACGATCCTGGCGCTGACCACTGGGAACGAACCGATCTATTGCCCGACCGTCGCAATCGGTTCGGTTGCGTCGCGCTGGTGGACTGTATTTACCTCATTGGCGGAGAACCGGATTGGGAAACGGGCAAGGATTGGCGACGAGACACCACCTGTTATCGACCAATGATAAAACCATTATGACTACGACTGAAATTGCCCCCGACGTGTTCCGGCTGTCGCTCTACGTGCCGGAATTAAACCTTCAGTTCAACCACTTCCTCGTGCGCGATGACGAGCCGCTGCTCTACCACACAGGCATGAGACGAATGTTCCCGCAGTTGCGGGGGGCGGTCGCAAGTCTCATAGACCCGGCGACCCTGCGTTGGATTGGCTTCAGCCATTTCGAGGTGGACGAATGCGGCGCGCTGAACGACTGGCTTGC
>CAZSXX010000014.1:16126-25886 GCA_964611245.1 uncultured Verrucomicrobiota bacterium
GATGCTCAGGTGTTGGCTGGATCCCGGTTGTGCGCCATCGCGCCTCAGGCGCAAGCGGTTTGCAGCGTCGTGGGCGCGTTGGTAAACATGGGCGATTTTGCGAATCGTCCCGCACGCGGCCTGAGGAGCGACGAAGCTTTCAGCACCGGCAAGTATCGCTTCCGTTTTCGCCCCACGCCCCACTTACCACACGGCTGGGATGCCGGAGTGCTCTTTGAGGAAACGCAACGCACGCTTTTCTGCTCTGACCTGTTCCATCACGACGGCGATGTGGAGCCGCTGACCCAGTTGGACATCATTGGCCGGGTCCGCAAGGCCATCACGGAGTATCAGGCCGGCCCGCTTATGGATTACCAGCCGTTCACCTCGAAGACGGAAAGAATCCTCCACGAGCTGTCGGAATGGCAGCCGAAGACGCTCGCCACCATGCACGGCTCGGCTTTCGTCGGCGACGGTTCGCGCGCCTTGCGCGACCTCGGCGAGGTGATGCGCGAAGTCTTGGGCAAACCAGAATGAGCCAAGTGAAGATAAACCTATGCACAAGATTGAACTCATCAAACCCGAACCTCAACACGTGCCTGAATTGGGACGCATTTGTTTCGAGGCATTTCGCAGCATCCACGACCGGCATGGTTTTGCGCGGGACTTTCCAGATATCGAGACTGCGGTCAAAGTCGTCGGCCTCATGAGCAGTTCGCCGACGGTCTTCGGTGTCGCGGCCGAAGAGGATGGGCGATTGGTGGGATCCAATTTTCTCCTCCTTGCGGATTTGGTCGGCGGCGTCGGCCCGATCACAATTGATCCCGCGTTCCAGGGCCGGGGCGTGGGGCGGAAGTTGATGCAGGCGGCGCTTGACCATGCCAAGCAATGCGGCATCGAACGCGTGCGATTAATGCAGGATTCATTCAACACCGCGTCGCTCTCGCTCTACGCATCGCTCGGCTTCGACGTGCGCGAAACAGTCGGTGTAATCATCGCGCCGCCGTGCGCCGAAGTCGATCCGACTGTCCGACTGGCCACTGCATCCGACCTGCCTGCGCTCGGGCAAATATCCGCGCGCCTCTACAAAGTGAACCGCGGCGGCGAGATCGCGCAGTGGATGGAAAACGGCATTCCGTTCCTGGTGCGCGAAACGAGCGGGGAAATCCGCGGCTATCTCGGTCCGGGCAAGCTCGGTCACGGCGTGACAGAAACGGAGTCGGACGCCCTCGCGCTCATTGGCCAGCTTTCGCGGCACGCCCCGCCGGGCATGAACAAGTTTTTTCTCCCGCTCCGCCAGACGAGCCTTTACCGGGCTGCGCTCCGCTCCGGCTGCCGATTACTCAAGGTCATGACGCTGATGACGCGCGGGCCGTATGAGGAGCCGGACCGCACCTGGATGTCGTCGATCCTTTACTGACCGCCGTGAACAGGACGTCCGGTCAATCCGTTTACACCTGTTCCGAACATGAGCTTGATTGACGTTACGGAGGGGCTGGATTCCAAGCCCGGGGATCAAAGCGGTGACCTTCTGGCATGCGCTCCGGGGAAACGGAATCGACGGCGCCTTGGGGTGCGCCGGGCGCTTGCTGGAAGAATTCTGATCCCGCGCCATGCGGGTCAAATGGAGTTTTGAATGCCCCCTTTCGTTCCATTTACCGCATCACTCGTTCGGGTTTAATTCTCGCGCTATTGATATGAAAAACAAATGTCGTTTCCTCACGCAGCGTTTACTGGTCGGCGTCGTTTGCGCCTTTGTGAACATCCCTGTCCGAGCCGTGGATTCGAGTCCCATCCTCCGTGGGGCCTGGCCAGGGCATCCGCGGGGGGAGGCGAATGCGGTTCACCTGCGCGACGGGCTCGCTTACACTTGCGTCGGCAGCGGCTTCCTGATTGTTGACGTCTCAAATCCGCAAAAACCCAGGCGCGTCGGCCATCTGGCCCTCGAAGGATCCGCTTACGGGATCGCGGTGTCGGGCGCTCATGCCTTTGTGGCCTCTTTCCGGGGCGGCCTGCAGATCGTTGACATCACCCAGCCGGCAAACCCGATCCGCGTCGGCTCTCTCACGACGCGAACGCTGGCGGTGGATGTCGCGGTCGTCGGGACGCGTGCGTTCGTGGCGGCCGATGAGGGTGGGCTGTTGATCATTGATGTCAGCGAGCCTGCCAATCCAAGGCAGGTCGGCAGGTATGACACTCCGGGCTATGCCAGCGGCATCGCCGTGGCGGGCGATTACGCCTACGTCGCGGACGATGAAGCGGGACTTCAAATCATCGACGTGAGCAATCCGGAGACGCCGCGATTTGTCGGCGGCGTCGTGACCGACGGTTACGCCATCGGGGTCGCCGTAACCAATGGCATCGCGTGCGTGGCGGATGATTTCGCAGGCCTTCAGATCATTGACGTGAGCAGCCCCGCCGAACCACGCCTCGTTGGCCACGTGGATTCTTTCCATTCCACGCGCGGCGTGACCCGCGCGGGTCCATACGCCATTGCCGCCGAATTTGCCGGCGGCTTTCAGGTTGTTGATCTCACCACACCGACGGCGCCACGCCGGATCGGCGACGCGCACACCGCGGGCGCGGCCATGGGCATCGCGGTGGCCGGGAACCTCGCTTGTCTGCCCGTGGGCGCTGCGGGTTTGGAACTCGTGGACATCTCGGCGCCCGCCGCTCCGCGTTCGTTGTCCGTTCTCGAGACGGCAGGTCGGGCGCTTGGCCTCACGGTGGAGGGCCAACTGGCTTATGTCGCTGACGGTCGAAACGGCCTGCAGATCATTGACGTGAGCAATCCGGACGGACCCGCGTGGATCGGCGGAGTCAAATCGGGGGGAGATGCCTACGGTGTTGCCGTCTCCGGTCAGCACGCCTATGTCGCCGGCTTCGGAGCGGGTCTGCAGATTATCAACGTGGCAAACCCAGCCGCGCCCATATTGATCACGAATGCTTTCAATGACGGTTTCACTTTCGGCGTCTGCGTCAAAGACAACCGAGCTTATCTCGCCAAGGGCCCCAGCGTGCAGATTGTTGACGTCACGAATCCGTCGCAACCACGACTTTTAGGCCAATACGAGGGCGCCATCAATGCCTTGGACGTGGCGGTGTCCGGCAATTATGCCTACGTCGCAGATGACATCGACTTGCTGATCCTCGACATCCGCGACCCCGCTCAACCGCAGTGGGCCGGGAGCTTTGAAACCGGTGGCAACGCCCGACGCGTCCGAATTGCGGGGCCTCTCGCCCTCATCGGAGACGCTCGAGGCGGAATGGTGATCCTCAACGTGAGCGATCCCGGACGCTGTGAACTTCTCAGCCGCTTCGACACGTTCGACTGGGCGGCCGGGTTGACGGTGATTTCAAATCGCGTTTACGTGACCGCGGAGGGCGCCGGTCTGCACGTCGTTGACATCAGCGACCCCGCGCGACCTCGTCTCGTCGCCACTGCCGACACTTCGGGTAGGGCCTTTGACGTCGCCGTGGTCGGCAACCTGGCTTACGTGGCGGATGAAGATGCCGGCCTGCAAATCATCGAAATTCCTTCCACCCAGCCCGTGCGGTTGCTCGCGCCGCAACGCCCGGCGACCGGCGTCTTCCGCTTCCTGTTGGAGGGACTCGTTGGACAGGAGGCCAGCCTGCTGCGGAGCACGAACCTGCAAGCATGGGAACTGTGGCAGACACTCACGCTCACCAATCGTTCCGTTGAAGTCATTGACAGCGACGCAACCTACTCCCCCATTCGTTTCTACCGCGCCTTCACCCATTGAAGCCACAATGAACGTCAAACAATTATGGAACTCACCGAAATCGCTCCCGACGTGTTCCGACTCTCGCTTTACGTGCGGGAACTGAACTCGAGTCGCGGTCAAAATCATCGGCCTCTCGAAGAGTTCGTCGAGTGTTTTCGGAGTCACTGAATTCCAAAAATTCCAATGTCGAATTCGTCGCTTTTGTCGGACAAAACGAATGAAAGTGTAAACCTATGCGAAGATCAATTTACCTTACGGGCGCGCTTCTCGGTCTTGTGGCTGTCGCGTTCGGGGCCGCCATCAGCGTTTCTGCCTATCTGTCGCTCCGCGGCGAAGCGGCAAGCCTCCGCGCGGAACGGAGACTCCTCATGGCGCGTCTCAATGCGGCCGAGTCGATGATTGATCAACCCCCGGTCAATGATGTAGCCACCAACCAAGTATTGGAGCCGAGCGCACCAAGCCCGCAACTTGAAGCCATCCGCCCAGTCGTTATGACAAATTCAGCCGGTCGAAAAACGTACTTCTTTGCCGTGCTATACGGCTCAGAGAACCAAGCCATTGCTCGCGACGCCCAATTTCGGGAGATTCTTGGTTTCACCAAAATGGCCTTTCACACCTCCGAAGGTCCTCGTCTTTACGATGTTGACGACCTGCATCCCGAAGTCATCCGGTCACTCGGCTATGATGCCGGCGTTCTCAAGCGAACTTTTGTCGAAGCATTCCAAAGGCGTGAACTCCTCGCGGCGCAGGCCCAACTGCAGGCTGAACTCCGTCTAAAGGGCGCAATGGAGGCGGCGGAACGCGAAAAGGCTTCCGCCGAGAGGATCAAGGCGGAGGCAGCTCTCCGTGAGGCGAAGGCCCGGGAGCGTCTCGCTGACGTTGCCGAACGCGCCGCGGCCAATCCTCCCCGGCCGCAGACCATTCAGAAATTTGTCATTGTTCCAGGCACAAAAATCATCACGAACGCGCCACCGAAGCCATGATTCAGGCATGGTGAGTTCGCCTGTTTTTTCCAAAGCGACTATCGGGCCTCGAATTCCTTGCACACCGCCGAAGATTTCAGTTCGCCAGAAAACGCAATTGATTCAACAGGCCGACAGCTGGATGTGGGAGCTTGCCTGCTTGATGCCCGGGAACAGAATAGTCGCTAAATTCAAAACCGACGCTGATAGACGAATGATGAGCCGAGACTGTGGTCGATCTCCAACCACGGCAAAGAACTGATCTCCTGCGTAAGTCGTTGTGGTGCCGGTGGTCGGACTCGAACCGACACGACTTTTTAGGGTCCCAGGATTTTAAGTCCTGTGCGTCTGCCATTTCGCCACACCGGCCGCTGTCCAGATCAATACACGAAGCCCGCTTTTCAGCAAGCCGCCGCTCGCCCCGCCAAAGCATTTCCGGCGATTCTGCTCGCTGATGCCACATTTAAGGGGTAGGAACATGGATGGCGGCGCCCTGAATCGAGCGCGCGCCCGCGGTCTGCATTTGATAATGAGGAAACTATTTTCAGAACTGGGCTTGTCAGCGGAATCGCTGCGGGCAATTGACAAGCTGGGCTTTGAGCAAGCGACGCCGATCCAAACCGAGTCGATCCCCGCAATCTTGACCGGCCGCGATGTCGTCGGCCAATCCCAGACCGGCTCCGGCAAGACCGCCGCCTTCGCCATTCCCGCGATCGAGAAGGTCGACCCGCAGCGCCGCGCCGTCCAGGCCATCATCCTCTGCCCCACCCGCGAGCTGGCCGTCCAGGTTTCCGAGGACGTCCACCAACTGGCCATGTTCAAGAAAGGCGTCCACGCCCTCCCGATCTACGGCGGCCAGTCCTACGAGCGGCAGTTCGCCGGCCTGAAGCAGGGCCCCCAGATCGTCATCGGCACCCCGGGCCGCGTGATGGACCATATGCGGCGCGGCACCTTGGCCTTGGACCAAGTCAAAATGGTCGTCCTCGACGAGGCCGACGTCATGCTCGACATGGGCTTCCGGGACGACATTGAATTGATTCTTAAATCGGTCCCCGTCGAGCGCCAGACCGTTTTCTTTTCCGCGACCCTGCCGCGACCCATCCAGGAACTCATCAAACGCCACTCGCGCGATCCCATGAGCGTGAAGATGGAGCAAAAATCCGTCACAGTCCCGACGGTCGAGCAGACATTTTACGAGGTTGACCGCCGCTTCAAAGTCGAGTTGCTGACCCGCCTGATCGACATCCACGACCTCAAGCTTGGCATCGTCTTCTGCAATACGAAGCGGATGGTGGATGAATTGGTCGACCATCTGAACGCCCAGGGCTACTCCGCCGACCGCCTCCATGGGGACATGAGCCAGGGCATGCGAGACCGCGTGATGCAGAAGTTCCGCCGCTCCGGCCTCGAATTCCTTGTCGCCACGGACGTCGCCGCCCGGGGCATTGACGTCGACGATGTCGAAGTCGTTTTCAATTACGACCTCCCCTACGACGTCGAGGATTATGTCCATCGCATCGGCCGCACGGGCCGAGCCGGCAAAAGCGGGCGCGCAATCTCGTTTGTGGCGGGGCGCGAGCTCTTTCAAATCAGCCACATTGAGCGCTACACCAAGACGAAGATCCACCGGGCCAAGCCCCCAACGGCCAACGAGGTCGAGGAGGCGCGCATGTCCGTGTTTCTGGACAAGCTGCGCTCCACATTGAAGAGCCGCGAATTCAAAAAGCAGGACCACCTGCTGGAAGTCCTCTTGGAGGAGGGGTTCTCCTCCACCGACATCGCCTCCGCGTTGATCCACCATATCCAGCGGGATGAGCCCAAGCCCGCCGGGGAGGCCGCCTTTCCGCCCCGCGAGGACCGCCGCGGCTCCGGGCGCGAGCAACGGCCGGCCCACCCGCGCGACGCCCGTCCGGCCATCGCGCCGATGGCCCGTCCCGCCATTGGCCCCCGCCCCACGGCCCCCCCCCCGCCGATCCTCCCACGCGCAGCCATTCTCCCCAAGGCGCCCCTTCCGCCGCGTGTGCCTGCGGACCACCGCCCCCCCGCGGATCTCCCCCGTCCGGAAGCGCCCCGGCCCGCCCTCGCTCCGCGTGAGCCGATTGTCCACAAGCCCCTCCCCGCGCGCCCGCCCGCGACTCCAAAACCCAAGCGCCGCCTCCCGGAGAATCAAAGCCGCCTTTTCGTCAGCCTGGGCTCCGAATCCGGGGTGGACCGCGCCGGCATGCTTGCCCTGATCAACGCGCAAGCCGCGCTTCCGCCCGATGCCGTCGGCGAAATGGACATTCGCGAGCGCCACGCGTTTGTGGATGTCCTCACTGAACACGCCCCCACCGTGGTCGAAAAGCTGAACCGGTTCCGCCATGGCGGCCATCGGATCAAGGTTAAGATGGCCTGATCCGGAATCGCAAATCCCCTTGTGATTGAAGGGCTTTCGTGCCATCGTCCCGAAACTTTCCTGATGAAAAAGATCCTCATCATAGACGATGAGAAAGCCTTCCGCCTGCTCGTCCATGAAGAATTGGAGCGAAACGGATGGAAGGTATTGGAGGCTTCCGACGGCGAAACCGGCCTCAAAATTGCGTTGCAGGAAAAGCCCCTCGTCGTCGTCTGCGATCTTCTAATGCCCCGGACCAATGGCTTCCAAGTCTGCCGGGCCTTGCGCGCGCAACCCTCTTTGTTCCCCAACGGAAAGATCATTGTCACCTCCAGCAGCGCCTATGATTCCGACCGGATCAACGCCCTCCAGACCGGCGCGGACGAATATCTGGTCAAGCCCGTCCGACCTGAGCAACTCCTGAGGATTCTCGGGTCCTTTCAGTTTGGCGGCGCCAACCACTCCCCCGCCCGCCCCCCACTGTCCTCGGCCAGCGGCGGCTCCGGCGTGCGGCTCAGGTTTTGGGGGGTCCGCGGCTCGATACCAACTCCGGGCCCCTCCACCGTCCATTACGGCGGCAACACCTCGTGCGTCGAACTTCGCGCGGATGGCCAGTTGATCATCCTGGATTCGGGGACCGGCATCCGCGAACTTGGCATGTCCCTCGCCAAGGAATTTGGAGACAATCCCATTGAGCTCAGTCTTTTGATCACCCACACCCACTGGGACCACATTCAGGGCTTTCCGTTTTTCCCTGTCGCCTACAATCCCAAGAATCACATTCGTGTCCTCGCGTTCGAAGGCGCCCGCAAGAGCATCGAAGCGACCCTCTCCAGCCAGATGGAAAGCCCCTACTTTCCCATCAGCATGAAGCAGATGCCCGGCAACATCACCATCGAGGAATTAAAGGACAAAAATTTCGCCCTCGGCTCCGTCAAGGTGGCGGCCATGTTCACCAACCACCCCGGCATCTGCGCCTGCTTCAGAATCGCCACCAGCGCCGGCGTCGTCGTTTACATACCAGACAACGAACTGCTCCAGCGCCTCCGCTCCACCAAAGCTGAGCCTGGGGAAAAAACCGAAGCCCAAGCCTTCGCCCGCCAGCGCGACCAAAAGCTGTGCGAATTTATCCGCGGGGCGGAAATCGTCATCATGGATTGCCAGTACGATTGTGAGGAGTATCCCCGCTTTGTTGGCTGGGGACACAGCTGCGTGGACGATTCTGTTTCCCTCGCGGTCGAAGCGGGCGTGCAGCGTTTCTACCTCTTTCATCACGACCCAACCCACAACGACGCAAAAATCACCAGCATGGTCGACGGGGCCCGCGCGCTGGCCCGCCGACTCGGCGGGACGATGGAGATCGATGCCGCCCGTGAGGGCTTGGAGGTCATCCTCGCGCCCGCCCGCGCGCGCTAACCCGCCATTTTCTCGGGCCCCACTTTGACGATGATGATCGTCAGATCGTCCAACTGGGCCTCCCCCGCCGTGAAGGTGCGGAAGTGCTCGTAAAGGGCGCGCACGATCTCGCCCGCCGGTTTGTCGCGGTGCCGCCTGATATGGTCAAGCACCCGCTGCATTCCAAAAAACTCGTCCTCCGCCGAAAGTGCCTCTTCAAATCCATCCGTCAGGAGCAGAAGGATTTCTCCCGGCTCCAGGTGAACCTCGGGCGAGGGCGCGAAGGAGGCGTCAGCGCGCAGTCCGAGAGGCGGCCCCGTGCGTTTAAGCACATGCTTGGGTTGGCCCGCCGAGTCCAGCACATAACCGGGGGTGTGGCCCGCGTTGGCGTAGGTGATGATGCGGGTCGCCGCGCAGAGGCGAACCAGCAGCATGGTCACAAACCGATCCGATCCCACATCCTCCGCCAGCACCCGGTTGGTGCGGGCCAGGATTTCAGCCGAATCTTCACGGTTCCTCGCCAAGAGCCGCAAATACGCCCTCGTTTCGGCCATGAGCAGGGCCGGGCCCACTCCATGGCCGGAAACGTCCCCCACCACAATCCCGGTGCAATCGTTCAGCATGGGGAGGTAGTCAAAATAGTCGCCACCCGTCGCTTCCGCGGGATACGTCGCCCCCGCGATATCGTAATAATCGATTCTCGGCGCCGCTTTGGGGAACAACCGCTGCTGAATCTCACGGGCCACCCGGAATTGCTCTTGATTGGCCATCAGTTCCCGCTCCGTCCGCTTGCGCTCGGTGATGTCGCGGATGAAGCAGACAAAAAGCCTCCGGCCGGAAAGCTCAAGCGCACTGAACACGATCTCCACGCAGATTTCCTGGCCATCCTTCCGCTTTCCCGTCGCCTCGATCGCCCCCGGGGAAGTCCCACCGAAACCAAGGCGCAGGAAGCGCTTCCAATTGACCCCGGGATTGAGCGACTGGAAAAAGGGCTGGAGGACATCCACGCTCTGGCCAACCAGTTCCGCCGGTTGGTACCCAAAAATTGGTTCGACGGCGGGATTGGCAAACTCGACGACCGCCTCCGGGGTCAGCAGCAACACCGCGTCCGTCGCGGTCTCCCACAGGAGGCGGTATCTCAGTTCACTCTCGCGCAATGCGTGTTCCGTTCGGCGCTTGGAGCGGCGATTCTCGGCCTCCCGCAGCTCCCTCTCCACCACCGGAACCAAACGCGCCAGGTTTCCCTTCATCAAATAATCGTGCGCCCCCGCCTTCATTGCCGCCACGGCCGTGTCCACCGACGT
>CAZSXX010000015.1:0-25262 GCA_964611245.1 uncultured Verrucomicrobiota bacterium
TGTCGCGGATGGCCCCAGCCTCCTCGTAGTACCCGCCCCGGTTTCCCACCCCAAGCTTTTCGGAAACGGTGATTTGGACGTGGTCGATCGACTGCCTGTTCCAGAGTTGTTCAAAAATGGAGTTGGAGAACCGGAACATCAAAATGTTCTGCACCGTTTCCTTGCCAAGGTAATGGTCGATGCGGAAAACCTGCTTCTCGTGCGCATAGCGGGTCAGGTCCGCATTCAAGGTCTCCGCCGAGCCGAAATCGTGGCCAAAGGGTTTTTCCACGACGATGCGCTGCCAGTGGGGGCCCTTCTCATCGCGGTGCAACAGATCCGCGTTGTGCAGGTGTTCGACCACCTCCGCGAATTGGCTGGGGGAGGTGGCGAGGTAGAAAAGGAGGTTGTGGCGAAGTTGGGCGTTTCCAAATCCATCAAGGTCGGCGGCAAGTTTCTTGTAGGCTTCCCGGTCGGAAAAATCGCCTTGGCAATAGAAGACATTCTCGGCGAACGCGCTCCAAACCGCGTCATCCACCGGCTTGGTGCGGGAGAATTGGCCGAGGGCCTCGCGAAGCTCGGCGCGCCATTGGGCATTGTCCTTCTCGCGGCGGGCAAACCCAATGACCCGGAATGGCTCGGGCAGCGCCTTTTCGGAGAACAGGTGGTAGAGCGCGGGGATCAACTTGCGCGCGGTCAGGTCGCCGCTGGCGCCAAAAATGACGACAGTGCAGGGCTCGACGGCCTTGCGGGATTCGCCCAGGCGGCAGGTCATGATTTCGTCGAGCTGTTCGGATTCGTGTGTTTGCATGGTTGTCACCCGTCTCAGCCGAGTTTTCCGCGCACTTCCAAAAAACGCGAGTAGATTTGCCGTCCCCCGCCGCGACGATCCTTGACGGCGGCCCGTCGGCCCGATTCAATTACGGCACATAAATGGACCCGCTGCTCAAACTTCTCCGCGAGAACGCCTCCCTGTCGGCGACCCAGTTGGCGCAAATGCTGAATGACCGCCCGGAAAACGTGGCGGCGCGGGTCAAGGACCTTGAAAACGACCAGGTCATCCTTGGATACCGGACGATCCTGAACGAGGAAAAACTGGGCCGTGACATTGTCCGCGCGGTGATCGAAGTGAAAATCACTCCGGAAAGGGAGGGCGGGTTCAACCGGCTGGCCGAACGGATCGCCAAGTACAACGAGGTGACATCCTGCTACCTGATGAGCGGAGGGTATGACCTGCTGGTGTTCATCGAGGGCGCCACCCTTCGGGAAGTGGCGACATTTGTCTCCGAAAAGCTCGCGACGATCCAGGGGGTGATTTCAACGGCGACCCATTTCATGCTCAAGCCTTACAAGATTGATGGCGTGCTGATGACGGCCGAACGGAACGAGGAACGGCTGGCCGTCTCGCCGTAGCCCCAGGAACGCGGGCCCCGCTTGCGCATGGGCGGCCCAAGTGGTTACCGTCCCTGCCATGGAATCTGTGAGAGTGGGAGTCATCGGCATGGGGAACATGGGGAGGTACCATGCGGATTATTTGGCGCAGGGCAAAGTGCCACGCTGCACCCTGGCGGCAATCGCGACCTCCAACGCGGAAAAGGCGGCCAAGTTCAGGGACGCCCAGGTTTTCCAAACCGGCGAGGAACTGATCGCCTCCAAGGCGGTGGACGCGGTTTTGATCTGCACGCCTCATTATTCACACACGACCCTTGGGGTCCTGGGGCTGGAAAACGGGCTTCATGTGATGGTTGAGAAACCCATCTCAGTGCACAAAGCGGACTGCGAACGGTTGATGGCCGCGCACAAGAAGTCCGGCAACGTTTTCGGGGCGATGTTCCAGCTTCGGACCGAACCCCGGTACCAAAAAATCAAGAAATTGATCGATGAGGGGGAGCTGGGGGAAATTGTGCGGGTCAACTGGATCATCACCGATTGGTTTCGAACCGAAGCGTACTATGCGAGCGGGGGCTGGCGGGCGACATGGAAGGGGGAGGGAGGCGGAGCGCTCCTCAATCAATGCCCGCATCAGATCGACCTTTTGCACTGGCTGCTGGGGAAGCCGGCCAAAGTGCGGGGTTTCTGCCAATTTGGCCGATTCCACAATATCGAAGTTGAGGACAATGTGACCGTTTACATGGAGTACGCCTCCGGCGCGACGGGGCTGTTTGTGACCTCGACGGGAGAGTCGCCGGGGTCCAACCGGCTTGAAATCGCGGGGGACCGGGGGCGGTTGGTCCTGGAGAACGGCAGGCTGGCCTTCACGCGGAATGAATCGCCGATGCGCGCCTTCAGCAAGACGGCGAAAACGGGTTTCGCGCGGCCGGAGATTTGGAACATCGAGATTCCGTTGGAGAACACGCCGGCCCAGCACGCGACCGTCATGGCGAACTTCGTGGACGCAATTTTGGACGGGGCGCCGCTGCTCGTGCCGGGGGGGGAGGGAATTCATTCTGTTGAGTTCGCCAACGCGGCGCTTTACTCTTCATGGACCGACCAAACCGTGGCGCTGCCGATGGATGCGGCGACGTACGAAAAAGCGCTCCGGCAGAAGATCGCGGAATCCAAGTTCGAGAAAAAAGTGGTGGCGGCCAGCGCCGAAGATTTCGCCAAATCCTTCACTCGATAAATTATGTATTTCACCGGCATTGGGGACGAAGCGGCGAACACGATCGACGGACAAATCGCCGCGGTCAAGGAACTGGGCTGGAGCAACCTTGAAATGCGGAACGTCGAGGTTCCTGGGTTTCCAAAAGGGAATCTGCACGACATTCCCGACGCCGCGTTCGAAATCGTGGCCGGGAAACTGGACGCGGCCGGGGTGAAGGTTTGCTGTTTCGGATCGGCAATCGCCAATTGGGGCAAGAAAATCGACGAGCCCTTCGATTCGTCCCTGGGAGAAGCAAAGCGCGCGATTCCGCGCATGCGGCGGCTGGGCACGAAATTTGTCCGCATCATGAGCTTCGCGGTGCGCCCGGAGGAGGACCAAATGGGTGAAGAACGATTCCGGCGCCTGCGGGAGGTGACGAAACTGTTCCTGGATGAGGGCATCCAGCCGGTGCATGAAAACTGCATGAATTATGGGGGAATGGGATGGCCCTTCACGCTGGAGCTGCTGGAAAAAGTCCCCGGGCTGAAGCTGGTGTTCGACACGGCCAACCCTGTTTTCAACGATGACCGTTCCAAGCCCAAGCCTTGGCCCAAACAAGATCCGTGGGAGTTTTACGCCAACGTCCGGGAGCACATCTCCCATGTCCATGTGAAGGACGCGACGTGGAACCCGTCCAAGAACGACGCCGACTACAATATGCCGGGGGAGGGAATGGGCAAGGTGCGCCCGATCCTGCAGGACTTGCTGGCGACCGGGTACGACGCCGGAATCTCCATCGAGCCGCACATCGCCGTCGTTTTCCACGACGCCGCGGTCAAGTCGAGCGACGCGCACATGCGCGAAAGCTTCGTAGAGTATGGACGGCGGCTGATGGCGATGGTCACGGAGATCCAGCTCGACCTGAACAAGAGCTCGCTGCGGCGGGAGGGCCGCCCCCTGGCGGGCCGCTGATCAGGGAAGCAGGCGGACGCGGAAAAAACGGCCGCCCGAGGCGATGCCGGAGGGATCATTCAGGTCGATCCAGCCGGAATTCGCGGGCTGATATTCGCGGACAGGCTCCCACGTCAATGTGTTCGCGTTCTCGCAGCGTTCGAGCAGATATCTTTTCCCCGCCACGGCGTAAATGTGGACGGAGAACTGGCCCGCCTGGATTTCCGCCGCCGCAATGCGCAAATTGCTCGCGGCGTTCCGCGGATCCGATCCGCTTTGAAATTCAGCAAGGTTCGTGAGGCCGTCCCCATCGGGATCCTCAAACGCATCCCCGGCAAAATCGGGATTCAACTGGTTGGCCAACTCCCAGAGATCGGGCATGCCATCGGCGTCGCGGTCGTCGGCCGCGCCCACGATCCGGCCGGGGTCCGCCGGGCCTTCGGCCCAGTTGGCGGGGTCATTGCCGGGGCCGGCGAAAGAAACGCGGTGCAGCGCCGAGCCTCCGCCGTTGGGCCCAACCGGCCATTGGGGGCGGAGCCCATAGGTGACCTCATCGATGATGAACCATGAAAACGGATCGCCCGCAGTGTTGGGGGCCTCGGGCCGTTCAATCGCCACGCGGTCGCTTGCGTTGCTGAGTTTGCCGGCAAAGGGGCCCAGGGTTCGCGTGCCCGCCGGGACATTGAACTTCGCGGCGAACGCATTCGACATGGCCGAATTCGTCGGGTTGAAGTTCACGAGGAGGAGTGATTCCCCGGCGGGGAGCGCCAAACCGGCCGGAAATTGGAAGGCAATCCCACCATCGATCCGAAAAGTTCCGGAACCGCCAAAAAGCGCCACGCTGGCCGAAGTTGGATTGTGCACCTCGACATACTCATCGGAAATGTTGTCGACCGTTTCGGTGGCGTTCGTCGCGGGGTGATACATGATCTCGCTGATGACGACGCTTGGGCTGGGGGGCCCGTTGGGAACCCCTCGGGTCGCGGCGGACGCGCGCCAAAAGCCGTTCCCATCCGGAAGGCGGCTCCATGAAGCGGATTCCGTTTGGCCCTTAAATTTGACCGCGTCCAAGACGCGGTCGCGCGAATCGCCCGGAAGGTGTGAAAGGAAAACTTCCTCGCCACCTTGGTTGAGCCCAAACCCGGAGGGGAGCGGGGAATGAAACCCGGTGATTTCGTCAAAAACGACGCGCGCTCCGGCGCCCAATGACCCCGCTGGCAGGGCCCATTTCTTGAGGTTCGCGCGATCGTCGGAAAGGAAGAGTGTTTGCCATTCGATTGCGCCCGCTGTGGGATTGACCAACTCAATCCAATCGTTGGAATCATAGCCGGGAAACGCGGGATCCCCAAAGCGGGTGTTGGCCATGACCTCGTTGATGGCGAGGCTGCGCGCCGGGAGAGGGTCCGCGATGCCCGGGGAGCCCTTGATGAAAGCGGACGCGCGCCAATTGCCTGGGTAACTGAAGTCAGAGTCAGATTGGCGAAGGTGCAAGTATCGCGGGACCAAGGAATGTCCCGCCCCGTCTGCTTCCACGGGCCACAGGCCTGAATCGCCATAACTGAAGGAAGCGATGACCGCGCCCGAGGATGCGGTTTTGATCGTCACCTCCTCGCCGTCGTTGCTCAACGCCCCCGCATAGGGCCCAAAAACCGGCACGGACCCTTGGATGCCGTGATGGGCGCGAAACGCGGCAAAGCTGTCCGCAGCGGAGGCGCGGACGACGAGGCAATGCGCCCCGGGCAAGAGGTAGGAACCCGGCGGGAAGGTGAAATCGATTCCGGAGGTGAACTTGGCGCCCGAAAGGTCGAGGGTGAATGACTCGTTGGAGTTGAACAACTCCACGAATTCGAGGTCGCTGCCGGCGACTGGGTTGAACATCAGTTCAGTGACGCGAAGGTTCTCGACCAGAGCGGCCGCATTGTCAGGTTCGCCCGCGACAAATTCGGCCGGCGGCGACCAGTTGCTCCACCGTCCAACCACGTCCTTGAACTTGACACGGGCCCGATAGGTTTTCCCGACACGGACCACGCCCGGGGGAACTTCGATCCGGCTCGAAAAAGGCGACAACTCGGGAGACTGCCAAACGGGCTCAATTTCGTAGGCGCGCGGGTTGTTGGGATCGTAAACGGGCGCGGAAGCGGGCGTGATCTCGCCCAAACGCCATTGCATCGCGGCGAACGCAGACGCGCCGGAGAAAGCCGAGGATTCGAAAGAAAGCCGGTTGGCGGGGTTGGTGGCGGGACTGGTGTTGTTGATGGTGGGCCGTGATGGACGGCCCTGTTCGGTGGCTTGGGAGTCAAGGAGCGAACCCCGCGACACGACGTAATTCTTCATGATCTGAACCATGCCGGCAAAACTCCGGGCGGGAGTGGCCTGGTAAAACCGGCCATGGCCGGACTTGCTGAGGTTAACGTAAGCGGAGCGCATCACCGGGTTGTAATCCCACATGGCCCGGTCCGCGGCGACGAACGCGCCGCCGGCATGGGCGCTGATCATGGCGGCGTATTCATCGATCAACTTGTGGGCTTGGTCCGTGTTGAAGAGGAGGTCGCGCAGTTCCCGCGCGCGGTTGCGGTACTCACGCCCCAAATTGGAAATGGGAAGGACCCGGCTCTTGAACTGTTCGTTTCCGCTGCCGTACATCCCGTCCGCCCAGGTCAGATCGAGGTCCCAGGCGTGGACCTCCCATTTGCCGGACAGGTCGTTCGTGTAGTAGAAATAATTTTTCCCGGGATCGCCATCGATGTCGTAGTGATGGATGCCCTCCACGATGGTCCGATAACTGTAGTATTTATTGAGGTCAAAATTGGACCGCCACCAAGGCTCCGGTTGCGTGGTGCGGATGGCGGTCAGAAAAGAGGAAAGGTCGGACCCATCGGTGGCCCCGGTGGGGCCTTGATTGTTGAGCGTCCCGAAGCCGTTCTCCATCTTGTAGAAATTGCTGTCCGGGAGGCCATGTTCATCGAGGAAACGCGAATCCTCCTGCTCTATGGCCAGATACAGTCCCCAAAAATCGCCGAGGTACTGGCTGGCGCCAGATTCCTCCGGTTCATCAACGATCCGGAAATGGACAAAGTGGGATTTAGGGGCCTCGACGCCCGCGAGATTGAACAACCGGAAGCCAACTGACTCGAACATGCCCTGCTCGCCGCGGTGCCCATAATCCCCCTGCTGGATGCTGGCCCCAAGGTTCAGCTTGGTCCAACCGACCCGGTATTCGCGGCCCCAATTGTCTTTCGGCCGGAAATCATGGCCGCGATTGAAATCCATCTTCCACATGTTTTTGCCCATGGCGTAGCGCCAGACCCCACCCCGCGCCCGGTAATGAATGTGATCATACACTTTGCCGTCGTAAACCAGCGTTCCAGACCACTTGTATTCGTCGCCGGTGTACCGCTCGATCCAGGTGGACGCTTCGACGGACGTTTTTTTGGAGATGAGGTGATAGACGGGAAGGCTGCGCATGACGGACTCCGGATAGAGCGCCGGGGCCCCACGCGCCGGGTCCGTGCTGCCGGGCTGAATCGCCCCGCTCCACGCGGGGACGCCATCATAAACGAAATAGGCGAAATTTGGGACGGGATCCTCCGCGTACGGCGCCACGACCGTTTTGCCGGTTGTGTCCGAGGCGGAGATTCGGTAGCGCACCAGCCGACGATGGGCTTGGATTGAACCCGGAAGCAGGGCGGTGAAAATGCTGTCGTTCGCATATTCATCGCCACCGGAGCCATCGTCCCTCATCGCGATCTCCGTCCAGTTCGTGGCGTACGCGGCATCGGTCCGTTCGATGTAGTTGCCGGGGTCGACCGTTTGGAATAGGACGCTCACGGCCGCGACTCCCTCGGGGTCGGTGACCTTGGCGGTGATGGCCACCGGAACCCCGGCCCGGGGTTGGTTGGGGGCGTGATTGACCTGCCGGAGCGCGGGCGGGAGGTTCGACGTGAAGGAATTATTGCGGGCCATTGGGCTGGGCGCCACGCCGCTGGAACCGGTTCGTCCAATCAATGCGGCATCAAGGAAAAAGTCGGAGCTGTCCGCCAGCAATACATTCGCCGCTTGGATCGAGATGATGTTCTGGCCTTGGACGATATACTCCGCAGGGGGAGGAAGGTTGAAGGTGACGTAGTCGCTGGATTCGCGGGCGGAACCTGACGCGAGCCCATTAAAAGGATGTTCGGACCCAGGCATGTTTGGGTTCAGGACCAACCGGCCGTTGATCCACACTTTAAAACCGTCGTCGAACATGGCCTGAAGTTGCAGGGAGGTGAATTGCGCCGGGTCACTGACGGTGAACGCCTTTCGAAAGTAAACCGTGGAGTAACCGCCGCGCATGTCGGGCAGCGGTGTGTTCATCGCCACGCTCGGGTCGTAGCCAATGGGCATTGTGCCGGTCACCCATGAGGCGTCTTCGGGGAAATCCAACGTGCGCCATTGCCCGAGGGGGTTGGAAGGCTCGCGGGTTCCCTTGAAATACTTCCAGGTGGACGAACGCGGGATCAGGGTGACGGAGTTGGCGGCGGCCGCGGTGCCGGAAGCGCGCCAATTGCCGCCGAGGTCGTTGTCAAAGGCCGGGTTGGCCAACTCGATGGAAAAGCCCGGGGGCTCCCCGACGGTCGGCCATGGAAACCCGAGCTGGTAGTCGACTCTGTCCACGGTCGCACCGAGGCGATCGCGGAGGATGATTTCTTCGCCCTCGTTGCGGAGGCTCCCAACCCATGGCCCGAGGGAGGCGACGCGGAACTTGGAGTTGAAGCGGGTGGGATTCTGGGAGACGACAATGTATCCATCCGGGGGAATCGAGGCCCCGGCTGGGAAAGTGAAATCGACCGCATCGGTCAGCGACCACCCAGAAAGGTCGGCGGCCGCGGGGCCGGTGTTGTGGAGTTCGATGAACTCGACCAGCTCTGTTTTGACGTCAGGATCATAATGAATCTCGTTAATGACCACCGCCGCCTGGCCGCAAACCGCCAGGAAACCGAAGGCCAAACCGGCCAAGCAACGATTCGACATGGATGGCCAAAGGTAGCATAAAGAGCCGCCATTGGAATCCCATTCCGAAAATTTGGATTTTGAATTTTCATTCAGGCCCGCTTTTTCCATGATTGGGGGCAATGGATGCATCGCACCGCACATTGACCTTGGGACATTCGCCGGATCCGGACGACGCGTTTATGTTTTACGCGCTGGCGCATGGCTTGATCCCGACCGAGGGGCTGCGTTTCGAGCATGTGCTGCAGGACATCCAGACCTTGAACGAGCGGGCCACCCGGGGCGAGTTGGACATCTCCGCAATCTCAATCCACGCCTACGCTTACGTGAGCGACCAGTATGCGTTGTTGCCGAGCGGCGCCAGCATGGGGGATGGTTATGGACCGATGCTTGTCTCCAAACGGCCGTTCTCGCGCAACGAGATCGCGAGCCTGCGAATTGCGGTCCCGGGGACGATGACCAGCGCATTCCTGGCCTTGCAGCTTTTTTTGGGGAAGGCGGCGAAGGAGTTGAATTTTTTGGTGGTCCCATTCGACCAGATCTTCGGGGCGGTCCGCTCTGGCCAAGCGGACATCGGGTTGATCATTCACGAGGGCCAGTTGACCTACCGTGACCAAGGACTCGTCCTGTGCGAGGATCTGGGGGTGTGGTGGGGCAAAGAGCAGGATGGGCTTCCGTTGCCACTGGGCGGCAACGTGATCCACAAACGGTTCGCGGAACCCGACCGCGCCAGAATTGCGCGAATCTTGGAGGCCAGCATTCGACACAGCCTCGAGCATCGGGCGGAGGCCGTTCAATACGCGCTGCAATATGCGCGGGACATGGGCCGCGAACTTGCCGACCAATTCGTGGGGATGTATGTGAACCATTGGACGCTGGATTATGGGGATCGGGGACGCGAGTCGATCCGCCGCTTCCTGACGCTGGCGCACGAGCGGGGGTTGATTCCCCACAAGCAGGAGCTGGAATTTGTGACACTCTGAAAATATGAAGCCTTCCAAAACACCGGCGCCCGGGAAATTGCCCGGGCGATTTTTGCGATTTCAGAAGGAGTTCCCGAAAGTCTTCGCCGCCTATGACTCGCTGGGAAACGCCACGGCGGAGGCGGGGCCCCTGGACGCAAAGACGCGCGCGCTGGTCAAGCTGGCGATCGCGGTGGGGAGCCAATTGGAGGGGGCGATCCACAGCCATGTGCGCCGGGCCGTGGAGGCGGGGTGCGTTCCGGAGGAGATTCGCCACGTCATCCTGATGGCGACGACGACGCTGGGATTTCCGGCGATGATGAAGGCGTTGACGTGCGCGGAGGATGTCCTGAACCAGTAGGTTTCAGAAATGCCACTGCGTCGTGACGGAAAGAAAGTTTTCGTCCGCAACCTGCCCTTTGAACTCGCGCGTGCGGTGGACCATCGAGACGACGAACTCCAGATAATTCCAGCGGATGGCGCCACCCAGGCGAAGATCGGCGACGAAGAGTTCTTTTTCGATGTTATGGCTGCTCCGCCAGTTGTTCCCGTCCAAGAACATGTTGTGGCCGACCACGCGGGCGTCGGCCCCGGTGAAGACGTAGGCGGACCATGACGGGGGGTTGGACGATGGATGGGCGGAGTAGCTTTCCAGCGGCGAGCGGGTGAAGTCCTTGGGGAGGTTGAAGCCCCCGCGCAGGGTCAGGCCCATTTCGCCATAATCGTAAACGGAGCCGAGGGCGGTCTTGAAATGAGGGATGCACTCAAGGCCCCAGAATGTCTCCGTTTCGACCCCGAAACGGAAGGCACGGTTGAGGTAGATTTGAAAAACGGGCTCGGTGCGCAGTTGGTTCCGCCAGCCTTGGGGCTGGGTGTAATCCCAGACACTGTGCCACCATTTCTGAGTGTCCTCCGCGAATGACTCGGGGCCAACCACGCCGAGATTGAGTTCGATCTCATCCTGGACCTGCAGCGAGGGGGCAGGGTCAAACGACCCGCTGCGGCGGAGGATCAAACTGCCGTGAAGCCATCCGGCGTACGGGCGATCGTTGGGGATCAAGGAACCGGGCCGGAGGCGGGATGGAGTGTAAAGTTCCTGGCTGATGGCGCCGCCGATGCGGGTCCGGTCGACAGTCATGCCCAGATTGGAAAGATTTGTCAGGCCCGCGCCGATCCAAGCGGGCAGGTCATTGGGCTTGTGAAGGTACTGGAGGCGGGTTCCCTGGGTGTAATACCGGTCGGTGCCAAAGAAGGAATCATTCTCGATGGTGAGCGAGAGCGTGCTTTTTTCTCCCGCGATGCAGGACCAAGAACAGAGGATGGCAGCGACTGACAGCTGGATTGTCTTCAAGCGAACAGGCCTTTTACAGGCAACAATCGTAGGGGAATCCCTTACGATATATGGGGACAATCTACCAATCCGCGGACTCGTGGCAAATCGATTCTGTCGGAGAACACCCTGATTTTGGCATCAGGGATCAATGCGCGCCTGGGACCTACTTTTTCTCCGGCCGGGATGCGGCCCAAAGAAAACCTCGGGCCAGCAAATTTTGAAAAACAGGATCGCGAAACGTGTCGTCGGAATGGCCGAATGTGGTCCCAAAAACCCGGACGCCGTGGAAATCGTTGATCCAAACAACGGGGTGCGCTTTGCCGTCCTTTTCGCTGGTGGAGGTGGCCAGAGGCTTTGCGGTTGGCCAAAGTTTTTCGACGATGTAGAGCTCATCCGAGGGAGTGGTCCAAACTGACGGGAAGTCCTTCATGATGGGGTGGGATGAGTCCACCGGGTTGACCTTGTAGCGCGACATGTGGTCATGATGGCGGCTGGTGACGCCGAGGAATTCGCGCCAGTCGTCGATCTTGGCCGCCCGGTAGGTGTGCATGGCGCAATGAATCACGACGGCGGGAACGCCTGTTTTGTGGCCGGCGGTAATTTTGCGGATGTAATCGGGATCGGTTGTGTCCGCAAAGCACTCGTTGTGGATGACGATGTCGTACTTCGAGGCCCAATCCGGGTTTTGGTAAAGGTTGAGTTCGGCGCGGGTCCCGGTGCTTGGATGCTGGAGGATAGTCCAATCAACGGAGGCGAGTTTGTTGACCGCCTGAGTGATGGCCTGGGATTGGAAGGCGTAGTTGTGGCAGCAACCGCCGGTGACGATCAAGGCGCGGACCGGTTTGTCGGCGGCATGAAGGGCGGCGCCGGCAAAGAGGGTGGCGCAAACCAGGAGGCGATGGATGAACGTCATATTGTTGGCCGCACAATAGGAGCAGCAGGGCGCTCATTCAAGCCCACAGGCGTGGCTGGGGCGGAAAGCGGTGTCATGGCGGGGCAAAAGCGGCGAGCAGGGGACATTTCGCCGCCCGCAACACCCGCTCCGTGGTGTTGCCCCGCAGCGCGTCAAGGAAACCATCGTGCCCATGCGTGGCCATGACGATGAGATCGGCGTTGCGCTCTTCGCACACCGCAAGGATATGGTCCACAACGTTGCCCTGCCAGGCAGTCCGCTCAAAATGCCACCCCGCCACCTCGGGAACATTGACTTTGGGCATGTCCTCCTCCAACCCCACGTGAAGGAGGGTGAATCGGACCTCGGCGGCGTGGGCCGCGTTGGCGACGGCCAAGGCGGCGTCCACGGCCATCTGCGGACGGGGGGAGTGGTCCAGGGGAATGACGACGTTTTGCAGCCGAACCGCGCCGGTTTCCCGGGAGACAAAACCGACGACGCGGCGGGGAACGAAGAGAGTGAGGCCACCGACATTGCGGGCCACAGGCTCGGCGACTGAGCGATGGGTCCACCGATCCAGCCCCTGGCGCTGGTGCGTGGCCAGGACGAGGAGGTCGGGTTCGGTTTCCAGGGCCTGCGCGACGATCGACTCCACGGGGTCCGGGCCTGTTTTCTGGATTTTTTTGACGTCGAGCCCCAGTTGCGCCGCGCACTCTTTGTGCGAAGCGCCTGGAGGCACGGCGCCCCATTCCGCCAGCATCCTGCGGATCTGGGGGAAATCCCGCCACGAAAGCTCCCCGCCATCGGTCCCGGTGTGCATCAGGTCCAGCTCGCACCGGTTCAACAAAGCCAGCTTGAGCGCATGCACCAAGGCTCCTTCGTCGCCGACCGTGAAATCCGTTGGATGAAAAATGCGGCTCCAGCCCAAAGCGTTCATCGGCCAAGATTCGCATTTCAGGCGTGCCATCATCTTCGCAATCCTTGGCTGTTCCAGACCAAAAACTGGCCTTCGATCATTCGGCGGGATGCCAAACACCTTTTCAATCGCGCCGATCCAGCCGAACTGCTAAGGGAAAGGCATGGGAAATTCTTGGCGGATCGGGTTTCTGGGCGCTGGCCGCATGGCCTCCGCCTTGGCCAAAGGAATCATCAATGCCGGTGTGGCCAGGCCGGAGGGCCTCATGGCCAGCGACGTGAGCGAGGCGGCGAGAGGGGTTTTTGCGAAGGAGGTTGGCTGCCGGACCACCGGTTCGAACCTGGAGGTCATCGATTTCGCGGACATTCTCATCGTCGCGGTCAAACCCGGCCAGGTGGCCGGCGTTTTGCAGGGGATTGCCAGCCGGTGGGAGGACCGCCATTTGCTGGTTTCCATCGCGGCCGGGGTGAAACTGGCCGCCCTTGCCGCCAGCCTGCGCGGGGGAGCCCGCATCGTCCGCGTGATGCCCAACACCCCCGCGCTGGTCGGGGCGTCGGCGTCGGCCTTCGCCCTCGGCCCGAGCGCGACCGCCGAGGACGCCGCGACCGTGAACACGCTGTTCGCCGCCGTCGGCTTGGCCGTGGAGGTCAAAGAGCCGCTGCTGGACGCGGTCACCGGCCTCAGCGGCAGCGGCCCCGCGTATGCCTATTTGATGATCGAAGCCCTGAGCGATGGAGGAGTTGCCGCCGGATTGCCGCGCGAGGTCGCCACCAAACTCGCCGCGCAGACCTTGTACGGGGCGGCCAAAATGGCCCTTGAAACGGGCCTCCATCCCGGCGAACTGAAAGACATGGTGACCAGCCCGGGGGGGACGACGATCGACGGCCTGCATGAGCTTGAAAAAGGGGCCCTCCGCGGCTGCCTGATCAGCGCCGTGCGCGCGGCGACGGAGAAGTCGATCCGGCTGGGAGCCGGGTGATTCGAACCTGGCCTTTGGATTATACTTTCGAAAAGAAGCCGGATGGCGAAAACTGCCCGCGATGACCTTTCCGCAACCGACTGAAACGCAGGCGCGGATCCTTTGGCTCGGAATTACCGCGCTCGCGACGGCCCTGTTCCTGGCCTTCGTCGCCACCCTTCTGTGGGGCTTGGGCTGGGTCGCACAGCGGCTCTCCTCGGTCCTTCTCCCCCTCGCCGTGGCCGGGATTCTGGCCTACCTGCTGGACCCGCTGGTGGACTTCTTTGAACGGAATAAAGTGCCACGCGTCCGGGCCATCCTGCTGGTTTTCTTTTTGGCGCTGATGACCATCTTGATCGGCATGTCGACGATCGTCCCCCGGCTTATCGTTGAAACGCAGGAACTCGTCAGCCAAGTGCCGGACCTAGCCGAAAAAGTTGAACAAAAGGTCGAGAGCTGGCTCAAAAAAAGCGCCTGGGGAGCCAAAGCCAAGGTCGCATGGGATGGGGACATCGGGGCCGACATTCAGAATTGGCTCAAGCGAGCCGCCCCGGAGGCGGGCCGGTGGATGGTTTCCCAACTGACCAAAGCGGCTTCGCTGTTTGGCCTGGTCATCGGCTTTGCCATGGTCCCTGTGTACCTATTCTATTTCCTCCTCGAAAAACGCGGCATTGAAAGCCACTGGACCAATTACCTTCCGATCAAGGAATCCCGCATCAAGGAGGAGGCTGTGTTCATTCTCAAGGCGATCAACGAGTATCTCATCCTGTTTTTCCGCGGCCAGGTCCTTGTCGCCCTGTGCGACGGCGTCATGTTGACGATTGGGTTTTTCGCGATGGGATTGAACTATGCGTTCCTGCTCGGGATGACCGCGGGGTTGCTCAGCATCGTCCCTTTTCTTGGGGTGGCGGTGAGCATTGTGCCCGCGCTGATTCTCGCCGGGGTGCAGTTTGGGGACTGGACCCATCCGCTTTTGGTGATCGGGCTTTTCAGCCTCGTGCAGTTCCTGGAAGGCTTCGTGATTTCCCCGAAAATCATGGGTGACCGTGTTGGGCTGCATCCGCTGACCATTATCGTCGCGGTGCTGGTCGGCACGACCCTGCTGGGGGGCATCACCGGCGGCATTCTGGCGATCCCATTGACCGCGGCATTGCGGGTGTTGATGTTCCGCTACGTCTGGCGCAAGCCCGGCGATTCAGGCCCCCAGCCTGCCGCCGCGTAAGAACGCTGCAACCTTTGCCCCTCCCCGCGTGTTTCCAGACTGAGGCTCGAATGGGCCGATCGTCTGGAAATTCTTATGAAAAATAAAATCCGTTCCGTCGCCGCCATCGGCGCCCTTTGCGCCACGCTCCTTTCAACCTCCGCCGCCGATGAGGCCGGATTTGTTGATTTTGGGACGCTCAATCCTTCCCCAAACTCCCAGTTTGTGGAGGTGAACATCAAAAGCAACTTGATCGCCATGATCACCGCCCTGACCCGAAGAAGTGAACCGGAGGTCGCCTCCGTGATCGAAGGCTTGAAGCAAGTCCGGGTCAATGTCCTCGGCCTCACCACCGAGAATCGGGAGGACCTTTTGAAACGAGTCGCGGGCATCCGCGAGAAACTTGACCAGAAGGGGTGGGATCGCATTGTGAGCGCGGTGGAAAAAAACCAGGACGTGAGCGTGTCCCTGAAAACGAAGGACGCCAAAACGGTGGAGGGGATCTGCGTCACGGTCGTGGAGGGGGACCAAGTCGTGCTTGTCAATGTGATCGGCAATATCCAGCCCGAAAAACTGGCCATTGTCGGCGAGCGCTTCAATATTTATCCCTTGAAGCACATACCGTCGCGCCCCGCTCCGGAGACGAAAGAGGTTGAGAAATCCAAATCGTAAGGCTGCATCAACCCACCGCGACAATGAACGTGCCCTCGAGCTCTGGCGCATCGCTGAAAACATGGCTGCTCCGCATCTTCCTGGGCTCGTTCCTGATCGCGGTGGCGGCGCCCGTCTGCCTCGCGCTCGCGATCCTGAACATCTCCGCGGACACCCGGGCCCTCCGCAATTCCGCCATCGGCCAGGAAGGCGCTGGCTGGAAGAAAACGGTTGAGCTGAATGTTGGCTCCGCGCCCTTCCTGTTGGCGCGGATGGCGCTGCCGTTCCTCGATGTGCCCGTCGAGGCGAGCAAAGCCTTGGAGGCTGTCCGCGCCATTGAGGTGAGCGTCCACGAATCCATCCATGAGCCCGACCGGGTCCGGACGCTCGCCGCGGCGGAAGCCCAGATGGCCGCGCGCGGCTGGGAACCCATGGTGCGGGTGTTGCAGGATGACACCGCCGTGGCCGTTTACACACTCGGAAACGGGGCCACCGGGGACCTGCGAATCGCCACCCTCGTTCTGAACGGCCGAACCATGGTCGCGGTGACGGGTCGGGGAAGGTTGCAGCCGCTGTTGGAATTGGTCATGCGGCAGATGGACGACAACTTGGCTCCGGAAATCCGGGGGGAATGGCTCGCCCGCCGCTGAGCCGAATTTCATTTGCCGGATGGGCGCGCTCAGGGGAAGTTCTGCGCGTTCATGAGTGTCATTTTGGAAGTGGAACGCCTGACCAAGGCGTATCGAAGTGGAAACAGCGAACTGACCGTCCTGAAGGAGGTCTCGTTTTCGCTCCAACAGGGCGATTCGCTTGCGATTGTCGGTCCGTCCGGCAGCGGGAAGACAACCCTGCTCGGGCTTTGCGCCGGGCTGGACTTGCCAACCCATGGCTCGGTCGCGATCGCGGGGCGCAGCCTCGGGGGCTTGGACGAGGATGGCCGCGCCGCGCTCCGCAATGAAACGGTGGGGTTCGTGTTCCAGAACTTTCAATTGCTGCCGACGCTCACGGCCCTTGAAAATGTCATGGTGCCGATCGAACTCCGGGGGACAAAGGGAGTCCTTGAGCGGGCGCGCGCGCTTCTCGCGGAGGTTGGGCTCGCCGAACGCGGGTCCCATTATCCGGCGCAGCTTTCCGGCGGCGAACAGCAGCGGGTCGCCTTGGCCCGCGCGTTCATCAACGAACCGCGCCTGCTGTTCGCGGACGAGCCCACCGGGAACCTTGACTCCGAGAATTCGGGCCATGTGGTGGAATTGCTGTTTGGCTTGAACAAGTCCGCGGGAACCGCGCTGGTGCTGGTGACGCACAATCCTGAGCTCGCGCAGTTGACCCATCGGATCATCCGGCTTAAAGGGGGCGCGGTGGTGGAGGACACCGCGCAGTGAAATGGATTTTGCTGATGGCCTGGCGGGACAGCCGGAGGAGTTGGCGGCGCCTGCTGCTTTTCTCCTCGTCGATTGTGCTCGGCATCGCCGCCTTGGTCGCCATCCGGTCGTTTGGGGACGCCCTGAAGGACACCATCGACACCCAGGCGAAATCCCTGTTGGGGGCGGACCTTGTCTTCAGTTCGCGGGATCCGTTTCCCGCCGGGGTGAACGAGGAAATCGCGGCGCTGGGCGGCGCGCGGGCCCGCGAGTCCCTTTTCTCGTCGATGGTCTTTTTTCAGAAAAGCGGGGGGACGCGGTTGGTGCAGGTGCGTGGCCTGGAGGCGGGATACCCTTTTTATGGCGAGTTCGAAACCGAGCCAACCGCCGCCGCCGCCGAATTTCGCGCGCGGCGGGGGGCGCTGGTGGAGGAAAGCCTCATGACCCAGTACGACGCGGCGGTCGGCGATGTCATCAAAATTGGATCCGCCGAGTTTCCAATCGCGGGAATCCTCCGGAAAGTCCCCGGCGAAACGGTGGCGTTTTCGACGATTGCGCCGCGTGTTTACATTCCATTTGAGGACCTTGAGCGCACCAAGCTGCTGGGCGAGGACAGCCTGGCCCGATTCAAAACCTATGTGCGGCTCCCGCCTGGCCAGGACGCGGACCAAATCAACGCGCGCCTGGAGCGCAAGTTCCGGCCGCTGCGCGTCGACATCACAACCGTGGCCGAGCGCAAGAAGGACCTCGGCCGGGCCACCGAAAACCTGGAGCGCTACCTGAGCCTTGGCGGATTGATCGCCCTGCTGCTCGGCGCGGTGGGCGTGGCCAGCGCGGTGCATGTCCACGCCCGCGAAAAGGTTGGCGCCGCGGCGATTCTGAGGTGCCTGGGGTTGAGCGCCCGCCGCACGATGGCGATTTATCTGGCTCAGGGCGTCGCGCTTGGGCTGGCGGGGGCGGTCGTGGGCGCCGGGCTCGGAATCTTTGTCCAAGCTTTGCTGCCGATGGCCGTCGGGGATTTTCTGCCCGTGCCGATCGAGCATCACATTGTGTGGGGCGCCGTTGCGGAGGCGATGATGGCCGGGTTTGGCATCTGCGGCGCGTTCGCGTTGCTGCCCCTGCTCCCGCTCCGCCGCGTCCCTCCCCTCGCGGCCATCCGCGCCAGCGTGGAGGCGGCCTCCGCCAAATTTGATCCAATGCAGGCCGCGCTGGTCGCGCTTTTGTGCTGCGGCGTGCTGGCGTTCGCCGTTTCGCAGAGCCGCAAATGGGAGCACGGCGTTTCGTTCTTCGCCGGGCTGGTCACCGCTTTTGCCCTTTTGGCGGGCGTGGGAAAGCTCGTGATTTGGACGGCCCGGCGGGCGGTTTCCCCGCGCTGGCCCTACATTTGGCGGCAGGGCGCCGCAAATTTGTTCCGGCCAAACAATCGAACCCTGCTCCTGACCCTCTCGGTGGGGCTGGGGACCTTCCTGATCCTGACGCTTTTCCTGATCCAAAGGAACCTGATCTCGGATTTGGTCCCCCAGGGGCCGGACAAGGCGAACGCGGTCCTCTTTGATGTGCAGTCCGACCAGCGCGCGGGTGTGGCGGCGATCCTCCAGGAGCAAGGCTTGCCGATCCTCCAGGAGGCCTCGTTGGTCACGATGCGGATCGCTTCGCTTCGGGGGATCACCACCGCGGAGGCGCAACGGGATCGGTCCATTCCCCGTTGGGCGCTCCGCCGGGAATACCGGTCCACTTATCGGGACAGTTTGGTCGACTCCGAGGAGAATGTCGCGGGCCAATGGCCTTCGACCCAGGCCGGCGACGGCCTGATTCCGGTTTCGGTGGAGGCGGAGATCGCGAAGGATTTGAAGCTGCAGCTTGGGGACGAGATCGAGTTCGACGTCCAAGGTGTGCCGATGCGCACCCGCGTGGCGCACCTGCGGAAGGTGGATTGGCGCCGCATGCAGCCGAACTTTTTTGTCGTGTTCCCATCCGGTGTCCTTGAGGACGCGCCGTCGTTCAGCATCCTGACCACCCATGTTCCAAATGCGGAGGCCTCCGCGAAGATGCAGCGCGCGGTTGTGCAAAAGTACCCAAACGTCTCCGCCATTGACCTGGCGCTGATTCTCCAAACGGTGGACAGCATCGTGTCGAAGATATCGTTCGCCATCCAATTCATGGCTCTTTTCACCGTTTTCACAGGGTTGACCGTGCTCGCCGCGGCGATCCTGACGGGACGCTTCCAACGGGTCCGCGAGGCGGTTTTGCTGCGGACATTGGGGGCGACCCGGAAACAGGTTGGTCAAATTTTGCTGGTGGAATATTTCCTCCTTGGCCTTGTGGCGAGTGGAACGGGCGTGCTCCTGGCCACGGCTTCGAGTTGGGCCCTGGCGCGGTTTCTCTTTGAGGCGCCGTATCAATTGGCCATCCTGCCGAGCGCGGTGGCCGTGGGCGTTGTCTGCGCGGTGACCATGCTGATGGGCTTCTTCGGGGCGCGCGGCCTGCTCTCGAGGCCGCCGCTTGAAGTGCTGCGGTCGGAGGCTTGATTTATGGCAAAACAATGTTGGCTCGTGAAATCGGAGCCCGCGTCCTACTCGTGGGACGACCTGCTCAAGGACGGCAAGACGGCATGGACGGGCGTCCGCAATTATCAATCGCGGAACAATCTGCGCGCGATGAAAACTGGCGACCTCGTTTTCTTCTACCACAGCGTGACCGGGAAGGAGTTGGTGGGTTTGGCCAAGGTCGCCACCGCGGCTTACCGCGACCCGACGGCCAAAGAGGGCGATTGGTCCGCCGTCGACCTGGCCCCGGTCAAAACGCTGCCGAAACGCGTGTCGCTGGCGCAAATCAAGGCCGACGCCGCGCTGAAAAACATGGCCCTGCTGCGCAATTCGCGGCTCAGCGTCACGCCGCTCACCGAGCCGGAGCGCCGGCGCCTCCAGGAATTGGCTGGGGCGTGACGGCCGTCCGGGCTTGGTTGCGCAGCAGCAGGATCGATGGCCCGTTGGTGGCCCAAACGTCGTGCAGATGTTTCGGGACCTCGCTCGGCCCATTGATGAAGGAGCCCAAGGCGATATCGTCGTCCCCATCGCCGTCCAGATCCCCGACGTCCATCGTCAGCCACCGCCCCGCCACGCAATTGGGGAAGGTGCGCGCGACGAAATTGAACTGGTTCCCGCCGCGGTTCTCCAGGTAAACGAAGCTCTCGCGCGGATTGTCCTTGTAGTCGGGAAAGAAGGAGATGGCCGCGAGGTCGAGGTCCCCATCGAGGTCGAAATCCCTGGCGCGCGCGGCGAACGCCCCGTTCAAGGGGTAAAACCACGCCTCGCGCCAGCGATAATTGGCTTCGCCGGAGTAGATGCGGATGCCGTGGTACCGTTTCAAGGGGGAGGGGTATTCGCCATTGTCGCCATTTGTCACGAGAAAATCGACCAACCCATCCCCATTGAAATCCCCGGACTCGAAGCTGGTGTGGCCAAAAAGCGGGTGCGCCTGGAACACCGTGACGCTGCGAAATTGCCCGCCTCCGTCGTTGAGCCAAATCATCAGGGACTCCGTTTCCTGCGCGATGAGAACCGCGATGTCCGGCCTTCCATCGCCGTTGAAATCCCGGATTTCCGACCGCACCGCGCCCGGCTTTTCCCACAGGACATTCTCCGTCCAACCGCCGGATTCGTTTTCGTTGAACCAGCTGAAACGCCCGGTTGTGCTGCCGAACATGCTGAGCGCGAAATCCTCCCGACCGTCGCCGTTCAAATCCCCAAACGCCGCGTGCGTGGCGCGGGGCAGCCGTTTCAGGATGACCGTCGGCGCCGCCAGTTCGCCCCCTTCCCTGCGCCCCCGCATCACGGCCCCGAATTGTTGCTCGGACGGAAGGAAGCTCCCGATCATGGTCACCCACACGTTGGACCCCGAGTGGTGCAGCGACACGGGCGCGTTGCCCGCCGGCAGCTTTTGCGAAAGGCGGAGGTTCGCGTCGAGGACGTTCAAGGCGCGCGCCTCCGAGTCGCCAAAATAAAGCCGGCGCTCGGCCGGGCTGATTTTCACCAAAGTCGTGGCTGGAGGGTTTTCCCTGAAACGCGGCGCCTCCACGCGGAAGCCCGGCAATCCCATTTCAATGCGGGCCTTCGGTTTCTGCGGGGGCGCCGCCGTTGGCGCGTTCGTCGTGTAATACTCCACGATGCCCCGCCAATCATTGGTCGTGACCAATGGAATTGATGGAAACGCCCCGCCCGCGAGCAGCAGTTCGGCCTCGGGATGGTCCGCGACCTTCCGCGGCTCCAACCCGCTCCGGATTTTCATGCGCGGCAGGGTGAAGTTGGTCCACGTCGCGCGGTCCAGCAGGTCCGGCGCGGGAAAAAGGTGGCAAGTGGCGCAAAAAACCTCCGCCAGCGGGCGTTCGGCGGCGGGGGCGATGATGGCCACGGAGGCGAGCGCGGCGAAGAAATGAATGATCCTACGGAACGTTTTCAATTTTTCCTCCCCTCGAAATGGCGACATTTTGCGCGTCGGGTGGCACAGGCACGGATTGGGTCTCGCCCCCGGGCCAGCGGATTTCCAAGGAAGAGCCCAAGGGGGGCCGAGCCACCACGAGCGTCGGCGCTGAACTCGACCAATACCCGGCCCCGCACGCCACGACCTGCCAGGGCCCATTCGTCGCGCCCCGCACTCGGACCATTGCCCCGACGCCATCCGGATTCATCGAGCCCCCGCGCAAACTCACTCGCAGGCCGGGGCGCGCGCTGAGGTTGCGGAACAGTTTGGTTTCGCCGCCATTTTGGCCCACGACGAAATCGATCCTGCCATCGTGGTCAAAATCCGCCGCCGCCGCGCCGCGCTGCTCGCCGGCGATCCGCACGCCAGATTGGCCCGGCGCCAACGGGGTGAAATTCCCCGAGCCATCGCCGCGCAGGACCAACCCCCAGCCCGCGTCCTGCCGCGCCACCTCCGGGGGGACGGCGAACGAATTCTGGGCGAGGAACAAGTCCAGCGCCCCGTCATTGTCGAAATCGGCGGCCACAATGCCAAAGACTGGCGAGAACTGCGCCGCCGAGGGAAGCGTTTTCGCTTCGAAGGTCCCGCCGCGATTCAGGAAAACCGTGCTTTCCAGGCGGCGCGCGGAGAGCCGGTTCGTCGCCGACAATTTCCCTCCAATGATCTCCTCGACACCCGCTTCCGCGAAGGCCGCCGCTGTGGAAAATCGCTCCCGCAGCGGCGGCATGGCCTTGCCGAGCGCGTCCAGGCCCCGGATCGGCGCCACCCGGCCCAGGCGCGGGTCGAAGGACGCCTCGATGACATCGTGGATCCCATCGCCATCGAAATCCCCGTGCGCGAGCTGGAGGGAATGCGCGCGAAAACCCTCCCATCGCGAATTGGAGCCCACGTTTCCCGCCGCCAGGTCGATCCGGCCATCCCCGTCGAAATCGCCCGCCGCCACGCTGTTCCAAAGCCCCTCGGTTCCGCCCAAACCCATCTCCTCCGTCCGCTCCCGCAGCCGCCCCTTTTCGTTGATGAACACGCGCACCGGCCCCCAGTCGCAAGCCAGCGCCAAGTCGGTCCAGCCATCGCCATTCAAGTCCGCGCACACCGCCCCGCTCACCATGCCCACCCCCGCCAGCGCCCCCGAGTTCACTTCGTCCCGCGCAAACTGCCCGGCCGTGTTTTTGTGAATCCACGACGGCGCGCCGCCCGGATATTTTCCGGGAACCACCCGCCCACCGACAAACAAATCCAAATCGCCGTCACCGTCGATGTCCAGCAACGCGAGTGGCCCGGCGCTGGCTTCGGGGGCCGGCAACGAATCCTCCGCCCGCCCGCCTGTGACGTTGAATATCCGGACCCCGCCCATGGTTTGAAGCCTGTCTTCGTAATTAGCCGAGCCCGCCAGGAGCGTCACCGCCCCGCCCTGCCGCATTCCCACCACCGCGGTTTGA
Organism: uncultured Verrucomicrobiota bacterium; assembly: GCA_964611245.1. GTDB lineage: Bacteria > Verrucomicrobiota > Verrucomicrobiia > Limisphaerales > SXQI01 > CAZSXX01. The sequence continues at coordinate 22,696 of CAZSXX010000015.1, forward strand.
TCTCGGGGCATCAATCCGCCCCAGGCGCCGTTCGTGAGGGCCGCGAAGGTTCCACGGTCGTTCCGGAACGCGCCCATGGCTCCGCCGCGTCCGGCCGGGATCAGCAAATCCTCCCAGCCGTCTCCATCCAAATCGAACCAGGACACGCCCGGGCCGAGTTGGCTGAGCTTCGCCGGGAGCAACGGCTGCCGCGCGAAATCGTCGAACGGCTCGTCATGATGGGTGTGGTTGAGCCTCCCGCTGACGTCCTCAAAACGAATCGGGCTTTCCGCTTTGGGCGCAGGGGCCTCGGCCACCGGCGCGGCGGCGTTCTCATCGATTTCATAAATCCGGTTCGCCACCACCCCGTCAACAAAGCTCTCCGCCCCGGAACGCCACCGCACCCGAAGGGACATTGTGCCTCGCGCCGCGGCGAAGGTCCGCGTCGCGTCGTCGCTTGAAAGGTAACGCCCGCCGCTGATCATCTCTTGCGCTTGGGGCGGGCCGGCGCCGGCCAGTTCCACCCGCGCCCCGATCCCCCGGGTGTTCCCCTGCCCTTTCAGCCGCACGGCGACTCGGTCCGCCGGGGTGTCATTGCGGAGCAGCGTGGCCGCGTCGTTCACGTTGTTGATGACGATGTCCTGGTCTCCGTCGTTGTCGAGGTCGGCGAGGGCCATGCCGGTTGAAACGCTCGCGGCGTCGAAACCCCAGGCGCGGCCGGCTTCCTCGAAGCGAAGGCCCCCTCGGTTGCGGAAGGCGAGGTTGGGGGTGGCCAGGCGGGGGAAGAGGCGGCGGAGGGAAAGCTGTTCGAGCGCGGTCATGGAGCGGTTTGCTTTGGCCAGTTCGAGTTGGCGGAGGGCGTCGATGTTGAGGTTGTCCCGCTCGAAGCCGTTGCTCACCAACAAGTCTTCCAGGCCGTCGAGGTCGACATCGAGAAAGATTGGGGTCCAGCTCCAGTCGGAGGCTTCGAGGCCCGCGAATTGGGCGATTTCTTGGTGGGTTCCATCGCCGCCGTTGAGGAAGAGGGTGTTGCGGGCGTATTGGGGTCGGTTCTCGAATTCGCCGATCACGTGGGCTATTGGGCGGGCGTCGCCCATTTGGGTGAGGCGGCGGACGCGGTCGGGGCTGAGCATGTCCGCGACAAAAAAATCGTCGCGGCCGTCGCGGTTGATGTCGGCGAAATCGACACCCATGGAGGAGAGGCTCGTGTGGCGAAGGGCCAGCGGGGAGGCGGGTCGGAAATGCCCATGCCCATCGTTCAACCAGAGGCGGTCCGGACTGCGGAAGTCATTGCAGATGTAGAGGTCGGGGGCGCCATCTTGGTTGATGTCCCGGAACATCACGGACAAGCCCCAGTCCAGCTCCAGGGGCGCGGGGGAGCCGTCCGCATTGAGGAATATTTCGGCCGCGGGGATTGGGGTGAAGTTTCCCTTGCCATCGTTGCGGAAGAACGCGTCGGGCTCGCCGTTTTCCTCGTGGGTCAGGGCGCCGCGCGCGCCTTGGGAGGAGAGAAGGAAAGTGAAGCGGTTTGTGAGGTCGGGGTCGGTCACAGGTCGGCCATTGACGGCCGCCACTTGGGGCTGGCCGTTGACCATGCGGATGGAGAAGCGGGTGTTTGGCTCGTCGCGCAAGGTTGCGGTGCGGTAGTTGGCGATGTAAAGGTCGAGGTCCGCGTCGCCGTCGACGTCCGCCAGGGCGAGGGACATTCCCCCGGATTTGCCGTTCAGGACCGGGCGGGCGGAGAAATGGCCGGCGCCGTCATTGATGAAAACGTGGGTTCCGAGGCCAACGGTGTTGAAGACAAGGTCGAGGTCCCCGTCGCAATCGAGGTCGGCCAGGGCGGCGCCGGTGGCGGCCAGGTTCATCATTGGCAGACCACTCTGCCGTGTGGCGTCCTCGAAGCGCCAGGAACCATGGTTGCGGAACAAGGCGAGGGGGCGGTCGATCGCGGTGAAGAAAAGGTCGCAGCGGCCATCCCCATCGACGTCGCCCGCCGCGACGCCGGAACCGTTCAGGTAAATCTGGTTGGTCAGGGACCGGGACTCGAGGATGGTGTTGGTGAACAGGACGCCGGTTTCGGAGGGACGCACGGTGGTGAAACCGGGCTTCGCCGATTCGGGGACAGTGACCCTGGCCCAACGGGCGGATTTGTCGCGTTGCCACTCCATGTCCGCCGCCGGAATTGAGGGAAAAAGGCAGAGCAGGCATGCCAACCGCAACAGGAACATGCCGGGAGGTTAAAAGGCATTCCGGGCGGCGGCAACTCCCGCAAATCCAGGGCCCACTTTCGGGAGCGGTGGGGGTCAATGAAGCCGGTTGATCTATCGGCAATCTGATGGTGGCGGGAAGATCAGTCCTCGGGTCAGCAGGCACCGCCGCCCGCCTGGCCGCTCTGGTTCCACTCCTGCAAAAACGGCGCCTCGAACTGGTCGAACGCGCAGCCGGCATTTTACCTTTCCCGCCTATCCCGGCCTCAACTGCGGCTCGCCCCGCAAAGTGTAAAGATTGGTCACCACCGTCCCGTCCGCCTGCGTGATCTTCCAGGGCCGGCCCATGTCGTCATAAACCGTCGACACCGTCTGCGCCAC
>CAZSXX010000016.1:0-12233 GCA_964611245.1 uncultured Verrucomicrobiota bacterium
AGGCCCAAGAGTTGGCGGGCCAGTTCGGCGGTGGAAACGGCGATGTCGGCGAGTTGGTCAACGGTCGGATCGGGAATGACGCCGCAATCGGCCATGAACATCACCCCGCCTTCGCCGAAGCGGGTGTCTTCGACCTCCATGATCATGCAACTGGAGGCGGTCCTCATGGGGGGGGCGACCTTGATGATCTGGAAGAGGGGCCGGAGGACGCCGCCGGTGAATTCGTTGGTGCCGGAGACGAGGCCGTCGGCCTGGTGCATGGCGACCATCATGGCGCCGAAATAGTTGGGCTTGAGCATGGTTTCGCGGGCTTCATGCTCCTTGATGCCTTTGAAGCGGCGGAGCAACTCGAACCGTTTGGTGAAGTTCTCCAACTCGTCGCTTTCAACCGGGTCGATGATGCGGACGCCCTCCAGCGAGACGTTCAGTTTTTCGGCGGCGTCCTTGATGCTGGTTCGGTCGCCGAGCAGGATGGGGGCCCCGAGTCGGAGGGAGTAAAATTGGCGCGCGGCCTGCAGGACGCGGGGCTCGGTCCCTTCCGGGAAAACGATCCGCTTGGGATGCCGCTGAAGTTTTTCAATGACGCTTCCAATAAAACGCATGCACAGGGTTTACACAGCCCCCGCTGAAACAGCAAGGACCGCCCGCCGGAGGCGCAGAGGCGGCTGGTCCAAACGGCCAACGTCAGGGGTTGTTCCGAGCCGAGCCGTTCCGTTCCGAGATTGCCGCCTCCAAGAAGGCGGCGACCAAGGGGTGGGGCTTGCCGGAGCCGGCGGAGCGTTCCGGCTGGAAAAGGGTTCCGATGAAGAAGGGGTGGTCGGTCCGCTCAAAGGCTCGGATGGAGCCGTTCGTGGAATGGGCGGTGAAATGGAGGTGGGGATCTTTCAGTTGATTTTGCAGGGCAGGGTTGAGGCCGAAGCGGCACTGATACTCTTCGCGGACTTGGCCGGAACGATAGGCGCTGCGCAGGCGGGATCCATCCCGGAGAAGAATGTCCTCGCTTTCGTTTATGAGGGAACATTGCAGCGGGGCGATGAGGGGAAATGGGGATTCTGGATTTGATTCGGCATGATCGGCCGTGGCGAGGCCGCACACATTGCGGGCGATTTCGATCAAGGCGTGTTGGAAGCCGCCACAGGTGCCGAGGAACGGAATTTGATTCTCGCGGGCAAAGCGAATGGCGGCGAGGGCGCCATCGATGTTTTTGTAGGGGCTGCCGGGGACACACCAGACCGCGTCGGGCCGGGTTCGTCCGACGCATTGCGGGCATTCGATGTCGGACGTGGCCAGCCATGTTGGCCGGGCGGTGATTTCCAATGCGCTGGCCGCAAGCGCAAGGGCGACTGGGATCGCGCGATGCGCGATGACGGCGGGGCTCTCGTCTCCAACCAGAAGGACGGTGATCATCCGGTTGCGAATTAAAAGGGAAGGGGGCAGGATGACGCCAGCACGAATGAGGCATGGCGCTGGCTGACGAGAACAACCGATTGGCGTACATCGCGCTGGGATCGAACCTGGGCGACCCGGAGGGGACGCTGGCGGCGGCGCTTCCGCGCCTGCAGGCGCTTTCGACCACGCCGGCATTGGCGTCGCGCTGGATGCGGAGCAGGCCGGTGAACTGCCCGCCCGGTTCGCCGGATTTTTTGAATGGAGTGGTGGCAATCCGACCGTTTCCTGGCGAAACACCCGAGAGCCTTCTGGCCAAGCTGCAGGAATTGGAAAGGGAATTTGGCCGGACGCCCAAGAAGGAGTTAAACGAGGCGCGGACGCTGGATCTGGACCTGATCGTTTTTGGCTCCGAACTACGGAGCACGCCGCAGCTTACGCTGCCGCATCCCCGGGCGGCGGAGCGGGAGTTTGTGCTGAAGCCGCTGGCGGAGATCGCGCCGGACCTGGTGTTTCCAGGGGGGCGGGAGAATGTGATCGAACTGCTGCGGAAGCTGGGCGGGTAGAAAGTGGGAGGCGGCTTGCGCGGGTGCGGGTTTTCGATGACCTTTGGCCGCATGACAGAACGCGCGAAGCCCGTTGCCTACACCCCGCTGACCGCGAGCGAACTGGCCGACCTGAAGTTCGCGCGATCGCTGCTGGAGAATCCGGGGTTCGCGGCGCGCGTGGGCAACTTGCTGGGGGCGCCGATTGAAAAAGGGTTCAAGATGCTGCCCAAAGGCTGGAACCTGGCGTTGAACAAAACGGTGCGGGTGGCGCTGGAGAAGGCATTGGACGGGGCTCTGATGACGATGGGAGGGCCGCCGCGGCGGGCCTCTGAGTTCATGCACAAAATGCTGGCGGGAGCCTCGGGCGGGTTGGGGGGAGTTTTTGGCTTCGCGACCCTGGCGGTGGAGTTGCCGATTTCAACCGCGATCATGCTGCGCTCCATCGCGGACATCGCCCGGAGCGAAGGGCACGACCTCAAAGACATGACCGTGAAGCTGACCTGCCTGGAGGTGTTCGCGCTGGGTGGGCGGACGGAGAAAGATGACGCGACGGAAAGCAGTTACTGGGCTGTGCGGGCCGCGTTGAGCAAGTCGATCCAAGAGGCGGCGGCGCATCTGAGTGGCCATGGGGCGGCCCAAAAATCGGCGCCGGCGGTCGTCAAACTGATTTCTGGAATCGCGTCGCGGTTTGGCATTGTGGTTTCCGAGGAGGCGGCGGCGAAGGCGGTTCCGGTGGTGGGGGCGGCGGGCGGGGCCATTGTCAATGTGCTGTTCTTGGACCATTTCCAGAACATGGCCCGGGGGCATTTCATCGTGAGGCGCCTGGAGGCCAAGTATGGCGCGGGCGCGGTCCAGTCCGCTTACCTGCACGTTCCTTGAGGGGGATCAACGGGCCCGGGCGGCGAGGTATTGGTCGAGGTATTGCTGGACGCGCAGGAATTCGGATTCGGCGGCGGCATATAGGCCGGGAACTTCCGGAAGCCGGCCGCCGTCCACGGCGCGCTCGATTTCCCTGAGCAGGGCGGTCAGGGAATCCATGCCGCACGTCCCGCTGGAGCCGGCGGCCTTGTGGGCCAGCCGTCGGATGGTTTCGGCCTGCGCGGCGGCGATGGATCTCCGCAGGGCGTCCATTTGTTCGGCGCTTTGGGCGAGGTAAAGGTCCACCAGTTCGCGGACGCTTTCGAGGGTGCCATCGGTGAACTGCTCGAGCCGCTGGACATTGACGGGGGGTGGAGTGGTTTGCGCGGGCGGGGCCGCGACCGCCGACGCCCGCAGCGGTTGGGGAGCCTGGGCGGGGGTGGCCCGGCCGGAGTGGATTTTGACGGCCCATTGCTCGATGGTTTGGACCAATTTCTCAGGCTGGATGGGCTTGCTGACGTAGTCGTTCATCCCGGCCGCGAGGCACTTTTCGCGGTCGCCGTGCATGGCGTTTGCGGTCATGGCGATGATGCACGGGTTGGGCCAGGGCAAATCGAGCAACCGGATTTGGCGGGTGGCCTCCAAGCCATCCATCTCCGGCATCTGGACATCCATCAGGACCATGTCGTAGCGCTGGCGACGGACCGCTTCGAGCGCCTCGAGGCCATTGCCAGCAATGTCAGCCTTGTATCCGACCTGCTGGAGGAGGCGCTGGGCGACTTTCTGGTTGATGAGATTGTCATCGACGAGAAGCATTTCCAGCGGACAGCGCTGGGCGAGGTTGGGTTTGACCTCGTTGAGGGGAACGAGGGGGGACGGCGCGGGGGCGGCGGGAGCCCGGGTCAGGCCGAGGATGCTGAAAAGTTGGGAGGGTTTGACCGGCTTGTTGACGCAGGAGACAAACAGGGCGGCCTGGTCGCGGGGCGTGTCGGCCCAGAGGCCCATGGAAGTGAGGAGAACCAGCGGGAGCTTCAAGGCAGGGAATTCCTCCCGGATTTTTTGCGCCAGCATGAGCCCGTCCATTCCCGGCATTTGCATGTCCAAGACGGCTGCGTCGAAAACATGGCCGGAGCGCAACAGCTCCAGGGCTCGGGCGCCGCTTTCGACGGCTTCGCAATCGACGCCCCACTTGGTTGTCTGGAAGGAGAGGATGCGGCGGTTGGTCGAGTTGTCATCGACGATGAGCAGCCTCATGCCAACGAGCGCGCCTGGTTGGAGGTTCTCGTTGACGAGGGCGGGGATGGGGGCGCCCTCGACGAGGATGTTGAAATTAAACGAGGAGCCTTTGCCCGGTTCGCTCTCGACGGAAATTTCGCCATTCATCAGCGTGATGAGGGATTTGCAAATGGCAAGGCCGAGGCCGGTGCCGCCGAACTGGCGCGTTGTGGACGAGTCCACCTGGCTGAAGGACCGGAAGAGAAGGCCAAATTTTTCGGCCGGGATGCCCATGCCAGAGTCGCGGACGGAAAAATAAAGGCGCCAGAGAGGCGGGGAGCCGGGGGGGGAGGGGGCGCGCTGGGCCCGGAGGCCGATGCTGACTTCGCCTTGGGCGGTGAATTTGAGGCCGTTGCTGACGAGGTTGAGGAGCACCTGGCGGAGGCGCGCCGAATCACCAATCACCACGGGGGGGACGGTGTCGTCAATTTCGAAGGAGAGCTCAAGTTTCTTCTCATCCGCCTTGGCGGCGAGGAGGTCTAGGACATCCTCAACGCAAGTGGCGAGCTCGAAGGGGTGGTTTTCGAGCTCGAGCTTGCCGGACTCAATTTTGGAGAAGTCGAGGATGTCGTTGAGGATGGTGAGAAGCGCGTCGCCGCTGCTGAAAATGGTCTCGGCCAGCTCAAGCTGGGGCGGTGTGAGGTTCGACTCCATCAAGAGGCGCGCCATGCCAATCACGCCGTTCATCGGGGTGCGGATTTCATGGCTCATCTGGGCGAGGAATTCCGACTTGGCGCGGGTGGAGCTTTCAGCGGCGACCCGCGCGGTCTCGAGCTCCCGGTTGGTGGCGGCGAGGCTGTCCTGAAGGCGCTTGCCGCGAAGGACGGCGCGGACTCGGGCGCGGAGTTCCGGGACATCGAAGGGCTTGGTGATGTAATCCGAGGCGCCCGCGTCGAAGGCTTGGACCTTTTCGTCCGTGGTGTCGTGGGCGGTGAGCAGAAGGACAGGAATGGAAGCGAGGTTGGGGTCGGCCTTGGCCTGGGTCAGGACCTCGAAGCCATCCATATCGGGCAGGCCGAGGTCGAGGAGGATCAGGTCGATGGGTTGGGCATCGAGGGCTTGGAGGGCCGCTTCCCCGGTGGTGACGGCAAGGACGTCGGCGCCTTCGGTGGCGAGACCGGCGCGCACAGTCTGTTGGACGTTGAGGTCGTCTTCGACGATGAGGACGCACGGAGGCTTAAGCATGGAGGGCTGGTTGGATGAAAGTTAAGGGGCCAGGGCTCACCGCGAGAGTTCCTCGATCAATATGGGTTTGACCGCGCTGAAATCGGCCTCGATGGCGCGGAGGAGCTTGGCGGCGGCGGCGAACTCGCCCTTGCGGCTGTGCTGCATCAAGCGTACGCAGGCGGTGGCGATATTGCGGGCGCCGAGGTTGCTGGCGCTGCCGCGGAGGCTGTGCGCCGCGGCCTCCAACGCGGCGCTGTCGACCCGTTGAAGGGCTGACCGCATCAATTGGATGCGGTCGGGAGTGTCACTGAGGAACAGGTCAACCAATTCGGCGAGGGGATCGGCGCCGCCGTCCAAGCGCAAGGCGCGAAGGTTGTCGAGGGCGACAAGATCAACGGAGGCGGGGCTTGGGGCGGATTCCGCCCCGTTGGACTGGCCGCTCCGAGCTGATTGAAGGCCGCGGAGAATGACGGCGTCAAGGTCCTCAATGCGGACGGGCTTGCTGATGTAATCATCCATTCCGGAGGCCAGGCAGGTTTCGCGGTCGCCCGCGAGGGCGTTCGCGGTCATGGCGATGATGTAGGGCCGGTGGGACCATTTGAACGGGCTGGCCGCCTGCATTTCACGGATTCGGCCCGTGGCTTTGTATCCGTCGAGCTCCGGCATCTGGCAATCCATGAGGATGACGGGATAGAGGTGGCGTTCGATGGCCCGGACGGCCTCCGCGCCGTTGTTCACCGCGTCGACCTGATAGCCCAACTTGGCCAACTGGCGGAGGGCGACTTTTTGGTTCACGGGATTGTCCTCGGCCAGGAGAATCCGGACCTCGGCTTTGAGGTCGTGCCCATGGATGAGGGGCGCGGCGCCCGCGTTCTCTGACGTAGGGCGGGTTTGCGCTGGTTCAAGGAGCGCGACTGTGAGCGCCTCGAGAAGGCGGAAGCGCTTGGCCGGTTTGACCAAATAGGAGCCAATCCCCAAATCGCGCCAAAGACGTTCGGCGGGTGGGAATCCCAAAGGAATCAGAAGGACGATTTTGGTGGCCGCGATGCCGGGATCGCCTTTTATCTTGTTGGCCAGGGTGACCCCATTGTCTCCCCCGAGTTCCTGGTCGAGGAGGACGATGTTGAACGGGCTGCCGGAGAAGGCCGCGGTGCGCAGGGCCCCCAAGGCCTCCTCGGCGGTGGCGGCGCCGTCGCTCAGCATGCCCCAGGCGGCCGTTTGGCGGCGCAGGATTTGGCGGACACAGGCGTTGCGTTCCACCACGAGGATCCGGCAAGCGGCGAAGTTGGGATTCACCTCGGCCGGAACTCCCAGCGGATTTCCGCGACCGGGGGCGAGAGGGAGCTCGAACCAGAAGGTGGATCCCTTGCCAGGCTCGCTGGAGAATCCCACTGTTCCATCCATCAGTTCGACCAATTGCTTCGTGATGGCCAGGCCAAGGCCAGTGCCGCCGAAGCGGCGGGTCATCGAGCCGTCGGCCTGCATGAAAGCTTGGAAGATACGGCGGTGGGCATCCGGGACGATGCCGATGCCAGAGTCCTGAACGGAGAAGCGGATTCTCGGCGGAGCGTCCGCAGGGCAGGCGCGGCTCACCTCGACGATTGCTTCGCCGACGTCGGTGAACTTGACCGCGTTGCCGATCAGGTTGGTCAGAATCTGACGAATTCGGCCGGGATCGCCCCGGAGGTGGCAGGGAACGCCGTCGTGAATCCAGGAAGCCAACTCAATGCGTTTGGATTGGGCGCGTTCCGCGAGAAGGTCGACGGAGCCTTCGACCAGGTCGACCAGGTCAAAATCGATCATCTCGAAATTGAGCTTGCCCGCCTCGATTTTGGAGAAGTCGAGCACGTCGTTGATGATGGCAAGCAGGGCATCGGAACTGAGTCGGATGGTCTGGGCAAAATCGCGCTGGTCGGGCTTGAGGCTCGTTTCCAGCAGTAGGCCTGTCATGCCGATGATGGCGTTCATCGGGGTGCGGATTTCGTGGCTCATGTTGGCCAGAAACTCGGATTTGAGGCGGGCGGATTCCAATGCTCCGTCGCGGGCGTGCGCCAGTTCGCGTTCGACGGCCTTGAGGTCGGTGATGTCGCGCGAAACGCCAAAGGTGCCGCGGATGGCGCCCGCTTGGTTGCGAAGGGCAACTTTGGTGGTCAGGCACCAGGTTTCCTCCCCGGTGGGAGATGTCTCGGACTCGATTTTTCCGATGATTGGCCGCCCGGTGTGGAGGATTTCATCGTCATCCTTACGGGCTGCCGCGGCGCGTTCCGGCGAATATAGGTCGGAGTCGGATTTGCCAACCGCTTCGTCGGGGGACGAAAGTCCAGCGGCGTGGGCCAAGGCCGCGCTGACCAGGATGAACCGGGAATGAATGTCTTTGAAATAAACGCGGTCTGGAACGTTTTGGAGGAGGGCGCGGAGAAGGCCGCGTTCGTCCTCAAGCGCTTCCCGAGCGAGGAAGCGCTCCGTTTCATCCCAGAACATCCCCTGAATGCCGACGACTTGCCCATTTTGATCGAGCAGGGGCGTTTTGAGGACATGGACATAGAGCAGGCCTGTCGGCGCGCGATGTTTTTCTATGGTGTCGAGAGGGCGACCGCTTTCCAAGACATTGAGATCGTCCTCACGGTACTTTGCGGCAAGGTCCGGCGGAAAGAGATCGGAATCGGTCTTGCCTATTATTTCGCCGAGGGGGCGATTGAGAGAGGAGCAGAATTTGGAGTTGGCGAAAGTGAACCTGCCTGAGCGGTCTTTTCGGAAAATATTCTGGGGCAAATTCTCCACGAGCGAATGGAAGATGGCCTGCGATTCTCGGAGGGCGGATTCGGTCCGGGCTTGGCCCGCGCGGAATTCGATGTCGGACCGGCGCACGTAAAGGAGGGTGGAGATTTGCCTCGCGATGGTGCGAAGCGATTCAAGGGAACATTCCCCGTTGGGTTTGGGGCTGCGATCCATCACGGCCACGACACCCAAAGGGAGCCCAGTGTCCGTCATGATCGGGGCGCCGGCATAGAAGCGGATGCCGGTGGGCCCGTCGACCAACGGATTGCCTTGGAAGCGGGGATCGTGTTTGCAGTCGGCAACGAAGATGCCAGAGCCGCCCAGAATGACGTGTGCGCAGATCGATTGCCCGCGCGGTATTTCGTGAACCTCCAGACCGACCGCGCTTTTATTCCATTGCCTGTGGGTATCAATGAAGCTGATGAGTGCGATGGGAGCCCCGCAAACTTTGGCGGCGAGCCTGGCCAGTTCATCGAAGGTCTCCTCCGGGTCGGTGTCCAGGATTCCCGAGGCGCGCAAGGCGTCGACGCGAACCTGTTCATTGGGGGGGCATGGGGGAGCCATGCCTCCGGTCCTGGACCGGGCAGAAAAATCCTGCTCCGGCGAAGAGGAACCGGCGGGCATCCGGCCATCATGGTCACGATGGATCAAGTCCCTGTACCAATCGTCTTGTTGGCGAGAGACTTGAGCGTTTTTTCCAAGAGCCTCCGGCGAAAAAAAAGCCGGACCCATTGGTCCGGCTGATGGGAGGGAAATCGTGGCCTATTTTTTGCGGCGGGAAGCCAACGCGAGCGCCGCGGCGCCAATGCCCAATAGGGCAACGGTGGCAGGTTCCGGAACAACGCTGAATGCCATGATGCCATTATTGGCATCCAAGGCATACAACTTGCCATTGGCGAATTCCACGGACCCGACGCCGTTGCCATTGGCCGCGTCCAATGGGTAGGTCTTGGTGTCTTGCAACACCGCCGCTCCGGTTGAAATGTCCACCAGGACGAGCGTGTCCTTGTTTGGTGTCGCATTGAGGCTGACACCTGCCAAGAGGTTGTTGGCGGGGTCGAAACCGATTGGACCCACGGCGGTGGGGAGAGCCGATCCGTAGGTTGCGGACACCGCGCCCGACGCCGTGCCGACGTTGTAGGTGACTTGGATTGTCGCAGTCCCGGTGGCGTCGCCATAAAAAGTGTTGCCGTTTCCGAATGCGACGCCCAAGCCCATCGAGGCGGCGGGCGCATCCGTGACAACGTAGTTGGAGGTGAAGTTGACGCCATCGGCGGTCGTCAGGATGGTGGCGGCCTTCCCCGCGCGGGAGGCGAGGAGAATCTCAGTCCCACTGCCGCTTCCGCGGACGTCAAAATTGTCGCCAAACCTGCGGTTGTGCGCGGTTCCGTAAAGGGTGGTGTCGTTACTGGAGGGGTCACCGGAAAAAACCAGGACAGGAGCCGCATTTTCGTCGGCCCAACGATAAACCTTGAGTGGACTGGTGTTGGCATCCGTGGTGAGGTTTGCCCCGTAGATTGCGCCATCATCCGCCACGCGCAGCATGTTAAGGGCGAACGTCCCGCCGGTGATGCCCGCTGTGTTGAGGGAGGAGCCGAGGTCCGCGCCGGTCAGGGCGTCGATCTTATGGACGAACAGACCGCCTGTGCGGCTGACCAAAAGGAGGTTGCCTGTGGCGGGATTGTAGCCGAGCCCGCGCTGGTTGTTGTCGCCAACAGCGGGCAGGTACGAGCGGTCGCCCGGAGTGAGAGTCCAAAGTGGATCGAGGGTCCACTGCGCAAAAGTTGGGGCGGCACTGAGCGCCAAGAAAATGGCAGAAAGCGTGGCTTTGGATGGATTCATTGGGCTTGGTTTGGAGCATTAGGCCAAAAAGCCAAAAATCCGTCAACCCGGTTTTTTCCGGCTATTCCCTTGAATGAAACCAACCGCCGCCGAGGGATTTGATCAGCTGCACGCTGGCTATCAGGCGCTGTCCGCGCAACTGGGCGCTGATGCGCTGGGCTCCGAGGGCCACCCGGTTGGCGTCCACGACTTCGAGGTAGCTGGAGATTCCCGATTGGTAGCGTTCGCGCGCGAGGTCGGCGGCGCGTTGGGAACTGGCGACGGCCCGGTCCTGGGCGGCGGCTTGTTCGGCGAGGTGCGTCAGGGCGGAGAGGTTGTCCTCCACTTCGGCGAAGGCGACGAGGACCTGGCCGCGGTAGCGCGCGGCAGTTTCCGCGAACGCGGCGCGGACGCGATTGACGTTGGCCCGGTTTCGGGCCTGGGCGAAAATGGGGATGGAGACGCTGGGACCGACGCTCCAAACGCGGCTGCTCCAATCGAAAAGATTGCCGAATTCGGCGCTCATGTACCCGGCGCCACCGGTGAGGGAAATGGCGGGAAAGTAGGAGGCTTTGGCCACGCCGATGCGGGCGTTGGCCGCCGCAAGCTCCCGTTCGGCTTGGGCGACGTCGGGTCGGCGCTCCAGAAGGGTGGAGGGCAGGCCCGGGGGGATTTCCGGGGCAAGCGGCGTCCAAGCGGTGGCGTCGGGCCCCAGGGAAGCCAGGCGGAATTGGCTGGCGAATTCACCGAGGAGAACCGCCAATCCGTTCTCAAATTCGGATCTCCGGCGCGCGAGGGCGGCCGCTTCGGATTCCGTGGCCGCCAATTCGGTCTCCGCGCGGGCGACGTCGAGTTCGTTGCCGATCCCCCCATCAAAGCGGCTGCGGACCAATTTTAGTTGTTCGTTGCGGAGGCCGGTGGTGCGGCGGACGATTTCAATCTCGGCGTCCAGGGCGCGGAGGGAGAAATAGGACTGGGCGACATCGCCTTGCAGGGTGAGCAGGACGTTCTGATGCGCGGCGGCGGCGGCCTGGGCGCTGGCGCGGGCCCCCTCGAACCCGCGCCGCACCTTTCCCCACAAGTCGATTTCGTAACTCAAGTCGAGGGGGATGCGCACCGTGGTGGCGGTGAGCGCGCCAAAGCTCGGCTGCTGGTTGGGAGAGTAACGCTCGCGGCGGAGGGTTGGGTTGCCGGAGAGATTGGGAAGCAACTCCGCGCGGGACATCCGGGCCGAGGAGCGGGCCTGTTCGACGCGGGCGAAGGCGGCCTGTAGGTCGGTGTTCGCGGCGGCGGCGCGGTCCTGGAGAGTGTTGAGGGCCGGGTCGTTGAAGACCTCCCACCATCTTCCTTTCGGAAGCGCATCCGACGGAGCGCCTTCTTTCCAGGAGCCAAGTTCACCCGACTTGTAGGCCGCAGGAACGGCGTTGGTGGGTGGCGTATAGTCTGGGCCAACCTTCGGCGATCCGGCCGCGGTGAATGGCGCGATGGCGGCCACTGCGGCCACGCAGCCCACGAGCATTCCCAACTTCGCCTCAAAAAAGCCGCGCTTTTTCATAGTCCTTAAATTTGTGCCGGCGCCGCGCCACCGACGGAAGGGGCGCGCTCCTTTTTCTTGAAGCCCATCCGCATCAACACGACGTAAAAGACGGGCGTCAAGAACAGGCCGAACAAGGTGACGCCGATCATGCCGGAGAAGACCGCGACCCCCATGGCCTGGCGCATTTCCGCGCCGGCACCCGTGGAGATGACCAGCGGGAAAACGCCCGCGATGAACGCGATCGAGGTCATCAGGATGGGACGGAGCCGGAGGCGGCAGGCTTCGATGGCCGCTTCGAAGGGGGACATGCCCTCATCCTGCTTGTGCTTCGCAAATTCGACGATGAGGATCGCGTTTTTGCAGGCGAGGCCGACAAGGACGATCAGGCCGATCTGCGTGAAGATATTGTTGTCTCCGCCTTTGAGCCAGACGCCGCCGATGGCGAAAAGGAGGCACATGGGAACGATGAGGATGATGGCGAGAGGCAGGCGAAGGCTTTCGTATTGCGCGGCCAGGGCCAGGAAGACAAGAAGGAGGCACAGGGGGTAGATGTAGATGGCTGTGTTGCCGGCAAGAATCCGCTGGTAGGTCAACTCAGTCCATTCGAACGACATTCCCTGCGGGAGGGTTTGATTGGCAAGATTGGCCATGATCGCCTCGGCCTCCGCGGAGCCGATTCCCGGGCCGGCGCCGCCGCTGATCTCCGCAGCCGGGTAGCCGTTGTAACGGATGGCGCGGTCCGGGCCGTAAGTTTCGCGGACCTTCACCAATGAGCCGAGCGGCACCATCTGGCCCTGCGCATTGCGAGTTTTAAGCCGGGAGATGTCGTCGACGCGGTCGCGGAACGGGGCGTCCGCCTGGGC
>CAZSXX010000016.1:12243-24637 GCA_964611245.1 uncultured Verrucomicrobiota bacterium
CACCACCTGGAAGGTGCGCCCGAAGCGGTTGAAGTCGTTGACGTAGAGCGAGCCGAGGTAAATCTGCATGGTTTCAAACAGATTTTGCAAGGGCACACCCTGGGCTTTCGCTTTGGAGCGGTCGATGTCCGCTTCGATTTGCGGGACGTTGACGGTGAACGTGGAGTAGACGCCGGCGAGATTGGTGTTTTGATGGGCGCGTCCAATGAGGGCCTGCATGTTTTGGTAAAGGGCGTTGTAGCCCAAGTCTCCGCGATCCTCCACGTAGAGCTTGAATCCGCCCGTGATCCCAAGCCCGTTCACCGGAGGCGGGGGCACAGTCATGACGAACGCCTCCTGGATTTGTGAAAATTGCCCATTCAACTGACCCACTATGGCCAGGCCATTCAGGTCAGGCGATTTGCGCTCCGAGAATGGTTTCAAGCAAAAGAAAACGAGGCCGGCGTTGGGGGCGACGCTGAATCCGGCGATGCTTAAGCCGGGAAAGGCGACGGCGCTTTCCACGCCGGGATGCTTCAGGCCAATGTCGGTCATTTTCTTGATCACCTCGGTGGTGCGGTCGAGGGAGGAGGCGTCCGGGAGTTGGGCAAAGGCAATCACGTATTGCTTGTCTTGGGTCGGGATGAACCCGGTGGGAACTTTGTTGAAGCTCCAGTAGGTGAGGAAGACCAAGCCGCAGTAAACCAGGAGGGCGATGGCGCTTTTGCGCAACACGCCGGCGACGCTGTTGGAGTATTTCTGGCCGGCCCAGCTAAAAGCCCGGTTGAACGGGCGGAAAATCCATCCGAGCATTCCATCCATGAGCCGGGCCAGGCGATCCTTCTTTCCGTTGTGCGGGCGGAGGAGGGCGGCGCAAAGGGCAGGGGAGAGGGTCAGGGAATTGAAGGCGGAAATCACGGTGGAGATGGCGATCGTGATGGCGAACTGCTTGTAGAACTGCCCGGTCAGGCCGCTGATGAAGGCGGTTGGAATGAACACCGCGCAGAGCACGAGGGCGGTTGCGATGATGGGGCCAGTCACCTCGTTCATGGCCCGCTCCGTGGCGGCTTCGGGCGAGAGACCGAGGGCGATGTTCCGCTCCACATTCTCGACGACGACAATGGCGTCATCGACCACGATGCCAATGGCGAGGACGAGCCCGAATAGGGAGAGCGCGTTGATGCTGAAGCCGAAGGCGTGCATCACGGCGAATGTGCCGATGAGCGAAACCGGGACGGCCGCCAAAGGGATGATCGACGCCCGCCAAGTCTGCAAAAACAGGATCACCACGATGACGACGAGGAGGATCGCCTCGAAGAGCGTGTGGATGACGGCGTCGATGGAGTCCTGCACGAAGACGGTTGGATCATAAACCACCGCGTAATCGAGGCCTTGGGGGAAGTTTCCTTTCAAGTCCACCATGGCTTTGCGGACGTCCTTGGAGAGCTGGATGGCGTTCGCGCCGGGCGCCTGGAAGATGGGGAGCGCCACAGCCGCTTTGTTGTTCAAGAGGGAGCGGAGGGAGTATCCTGACGCGCCGAGCTCGATCCGGGCGACATCCTGAAGGTAGGTCTTCTGTCCGTGTTCGCCGGTCTTGACGATGATCTGGCGGAATTCGTCTTCATTGATCAAACGGCCCTTGGCGTTGATCTGCAATTCCATGGCGACCCCCGCAGGGGCGGGCTGCTGGCCAACGCCGCCGGCCGCGACCTGGACATTCTGTTCGCGGATGGCGTTCACGACATCGCTGGCCGTCAGGTTCCTGGCCGCGATTTTGTCGGGATCGAGCCAGACGCGCATGGCGTAATCGCCGGAACCAAACAATTCGACGGAGCCAACCCCCGGGATGCGCGCGAGCACATCCTTGACTTGGAGGGTCGCGTAGTTGCGGACGTAAATGTCGTCGTAGCGGGAGTCCGGGGAGAACAGGTGGACGACCATGGTGAGGTCGGGGGATTGCTTGACGGTGGTGACGCCGAGACGGCGGACCTCCTCCGGCAGTTTTGGGAGGGCCTGGGAAACGCGGTTCTGGACTTGGACCTGCGCTTTGTCGATGTCCGTGCCGAGCTTGAATGTGACCGTCAGCATCATGACGCCGTCGCCGGTGGATTGGGATGCAATGTAAAGGGACTGCTCGACGCCATTGATGGCCTGTTCAAGCGGGGCGGCGACCGTCTCGGCGATGGTCTTGGGGTTGGCGCCGGGATAAGCTGCGCGCACGACGATGGTGGGCGGCGTGACCTCAGGGTATTCACTGACGGGCAGAAAATTCATCGACAGGTATCCGACGATGAAAATCAGGGCGGAAAGAACGCCGGCGAAGATGGGGCGCCTGATGAAAAAATGGGAAAATTTCACAGAATGGCTCCGGGAGGTTTAGCGGGCGGCTTGCTGGACGCCCGAGGCTGACGCCGCAGGCTGCGGATTCACGACCATGCCAGGCCGAACGCGGGCCATGCCGCCGCTTGTGACCAACACCTGATCCCCAGGCTTGAGGCCTTTGCGGATGACCCGCTTTCCATCATGTTCCGGGCCTAGGCTGACCGGGCGGTAATCGACCGTGTTGGTGGAACTGAGCGTGAGGACGTATTTTTGATTTTGATCCGTCCCAATCGCTTCCTCGCTGACAAGCAAAGCCGGGTATTTGGCGCTGGCGGGAAGGCGCAAGCGGGCGAACAAGCCTGGCGGGATTTCGCCCGTCTTGTTTTGGAACAGGGCCCGCATCACAATCGTGCCTGTGTTGGGGTCGACTTGGTTGTCGAACGACTCGACGTGGCCGTGGAGGTTGAATCCGGAGTCCTCCCCGACTTGGAGTTCAACGGGCAACTTGCCGGATTGGTCCGTGGCCGTTTTTCCATCCCGGCTCAAGGAACTCAGGCGGAGATACGCGTTTTCGTCGACGTCCGCGTAAACGTAAATGGGATCGGTGGAAACCACCGTGGTGAGCAAGGTGGCGCCCCCGGCCAAGCCACTGACATAATTCCCCACGGTGACCAATTCTCGGCTGACTTGGCCGTCGATGGGTGACCGAATCTCGGTCAACTCGAGATCCAGTTGCGCGGTGTTCAGCGCGGCTTCCGCCACGAGGAGGGCGGCGTTGGCATCCTGGGCGCGGGACTGGCGCGTCTCCGCCTCCTCGGTCGAGATCGCCTTGCTTTCCAAAAGTTGTTTGGTGCGGCTGGCTTCCCGCTTCATGGTTTCAACCCGAACCTTGGCTTGGACGACCTCCGCGGCCCGGCGGTCAAATTCGGCTTTGGCCCAGCGGGGATCAATGACAAAGAGAGTGTCGCCCTTCTTCACCATCTGGCCGGCGCGAAATTTGACGGACTGGATTTGACCGGAGACGCGCGGACGAACCTCAACAAATTCCACGGGCGCCGTGCGGCCGCTGAATTCATGCCAATCAACCAAAAGCCGCTCCTCCACCGGGGCGACCGTCACTGTGGGCGGCGGCGGACCTTGGCTCGCCGAGCCACCGTCGGCAGGTTTGCACCCGCCAACCGACGCAATCGCCAATGCGAGGGCGGAAAACAGCGCCATGCGGGCCGAAAAATGCGACGAAAAGTCCTTGATCCGTGATTTCATTCTCTCCCTGTAGTTGTCTAGTTGGTAAACAAAAGTTCCCGACCTATGTGTCAGGCGGCAGCCATGACCTGTGGCCTGACCCCCAAAATCAAAAACACTCCGCTCTGCATCCCTTTAAAAAGATCAACGTTGTTTTGGATGCGCGCTTGGGTGAGGAGTCCGTCCAAGTAAGCGAAGACCACATCGGTCGTTTCCTTGACATCGCGTGGTGGCGCCATTCCCTGAGCCTGGGCGTCGCGGATGGCGGACTCGAGGTAACTTCGCATTTTACCCATGATCTCCTCGACTTTGGACCGCAAGTTTTGCTCGCTGGTGCTCACTTCGGCGCCGAGAGTGCACAGCGGACAGCCAAGCACATAGCCATGTTTCTGGGCCAGCGCAACCTGTTCGGTGAGTTCCAATTCGCAAAAGCGTGACAACCGGTCCAAGGGAGGGATCGTGGCGGAAAAAATCCCGTCCAGAATGGCCCGGCGGGCAGTCCACTCGACGTCAATCGCCGCTGCTGCGAGGTCCGCTTTGGATTTGAAGAAGTAATAGAAACTTCCCTTTTTTACGCCAGCCCGCTCACAGATCTGGTCGATCGTGGTCCTGCCGTAGGAACCGGTCCAGATCAACTCTGAAACTGCGTCCATCAACCGCTCGCGAGCGTCGCTCACTCTTCCCATAGGCGAGAATCAATCACGGAGGCAGTTGTATCGTTTGTTTACCAACCGGTCAACTATTTTTTGAATTTCGCCAATCTCAATTCCGGCTGGTGGGAAAACCGCCGTTTGAACCAATCGCCTTGCGTGGCGGGCCAAGTTGGGTTTCATTCAATGCCATGTCCGCCTGCTGGCTTCGCGCCTTTTGCTTCGCCGTGATTTGTGCAATCGCCTCCAAACCTTCCCAAGGCGCAGAAATTGCGGCCGTCAGCAAACAGTTGATTGCGGGCAGGTACGAGGCGGTCATCGAAGCGGCGGAGAAACCGGCGAAAGAGGAACGGGATGAGCAGTGGCCGAATTTGTTGATTCGGGCGCAGATGGCGGTGGGAAAATATCCGGAGGCGCTCGCGAGCACGACGAACGCGTTGCGGCGGTTTTCGACGAGCATCCGGCTCAGGCTGCTTGCCCATGAGGTTTTCCAGATGAATGGGCGGGCGGTGGCCGCAGAGGAGGTCATCGAAGAGATCAATGACCTGCATGGAAGCCGTTCCTGGGCCTACCGCGATCCGGAAAACGTGGTGGCGTTGGGCTCGGCGGCCGTGCTGATGGGGGCGGATCCCAAATTGGTCCTGGATAATTTCTTTGAGCCCGCGAAGAAAGTCGCGCCGAAGCTGAGGGACTCCTATTTGGCGGCGGGGCAATTGGCCCTCGAAAAGCAGGATTATGGGTTGGCGGGCAAGTATTTTGCGCAGGGGCTGAAGGAGCATCCGGATGATCCGGACATGCATTTTGGCATGGCCCGGGCGTTCGCGCCGGACAACCGGCAGGAGATGGTGAAGTCGATCGAGCGGGCGTTCAACCAGAATGCGCGACACGTGCCCGCGATGCTGTTGTTGGTGGACCACCTGATTGATTCCGAGGCGTATTCCGAGGCGGAGGAGAAACTCAAGAAAGCGGAGGAAACCAACCCGGACCATCCGGAAATCTGGGCGTTTCGGGCGGTGATCGCGCATGTCAACTCCCAACCTGATTTGGAGGAGGCCGCCCAGCAAAAGGCGCTGAAGCTCAATCCGATGAATCCGCGGGTGGCGCACCTCATTGGACTGAAGCTTTCCCAGAAATATCGGTTCCAGGAGGGAAGCGAATTCCAGCGCAAGGCGACGGCATGGGATGGCAAGTACCTGCCCGCGAAGTTTCAATTGGCGCAGGATTTATTGAGGCTTGGAGAAGAGAGCGAAGGCTGGGCCCTGGCGGAGGCGGTGCACAAGGCCGACGCCTACAATGTGGGGGCCTACAACCTTGTCACGCTCAAGGACACGCTGAGCAAATTCGAGACGTTCACCAACGAGCATTTCACGATTCGGATGTCGGAGCATGAACGGGCGATTTACGGGGATGACGTGATGGGGTTGCTGACGCGCGCGCAACGAACGTTGTGCGGAAAGTACAAATCGACTCTCTCGGGGCCGACCGTGGTGGAGATCTTTCCGGAACAGAAGGATTTTGCGATCCGGACGTTTGGGATGCCCGGGGGCGAGGGGTATCTGGGCGTTTGTTTTGGGCGAGTGATCACCGCCAACAGCCCCGCTTCGCAGGCGGCGCATCCCGCGAATTGGCAGGCGATGCTGTGGCACGAGTTCTGCCACGTTGTGACGCTGCAGTTGACGCGGAACCGGATGCCGCGGTGGCTGAGCGAGGGGATTTCAGTTTACGAAGAGCGGGTGGCCAATCCCACGTGGGGGCAGTCGATGAACCCCCGCTACCGGGAACTGATCATGAAAGGAGAACTGAAGGCGATCGACGACCTTTCGGCCGCGTTCATGGCGCCGGAGGATGACCTGCATTTGCAGTTCGCCTATTACCAGTCGTATTTGGTGGTGGAGCACATCGTCCAAAAGTATGGGCAGCAGGCGATCGAGAAAATCCTGCACGACCTGGGCGATGGCGTTTTGATCAATGACGCGATCGCGCGGCACACGACGAAACTGGCGGAGTTGGACAAGGACTTCAAGGCGTACGCGAAGGCAGTGGCGGAGGCGATGGCTCCAAGCCTGGACTGGAGCAAGCCCAAATTCCTCGTCACGGGCGACCTTGACCCAGCGTGGGCGTTGTCGCATCCCAACAACTTTTGGAGGCTGGACGACCAAGCGACAGAATTGATCGAGGAGAAAAAGTGGATGGAAGCAAAAATCCCGCTGCAGAAGGTGGCGGACGCATATCCCGAGCAGACAGGGGCCGGGAGCGCGGCGCATCGGCTGGCCAGGATTCATCGGTCGCTCAACGAAACCGAGGAGGAGTTGGCCGTGTTGCGGAAGTTGGCGGCGCGGGACGCGGAGGCGCTTGATGTGTACCTCCGGCTGATGGAATTGGACGCGGCGCGCGAGGATTGGAAGAACACGCTCGAGAATGCGGAACGGGCACGGGCGGTGAACCCGCTGACCCTTCCCGCCAACCAGCGGCATTTTGTGGCCCTGCAGAAACTTGGCCGGGTGGATGAGGCGATTGTGGCCGGCGAGAAATTGCTGCGGCTCAACCCGCCGGACCCCACGGAGGTTCATTACGAACTGGCCAAGCTGTTGAGCGGGGGCCAGGCGGGGAGAGCGCGGCTCCATGCGATCCAGGCGCTGGAGGAGGCCCCGCGGTTTCGGGAGGCGCAAAAACTGTTGCTGAAACTCGCCGGCAAATCGAGCGACGCGGAGCGGGCGGTGGCGGTTCCGTGATCAGGTTTTTGCGGGGGCGAGCATCGCAGGCAGGGAAATGCGGAAGGTGGCGCCTTGGCCAGGGGCGCTTTGCAGTTCAATGTGGCCGTGGTGGGAGCGGACGATGCCGTAAACGATCGCCAGACCAAGGCCCGTTCCCTGATCTTTGTCCTTGGTCGTGAAGAAGGGGTCGAAAATGCGTTTTTGGGTGGCGGCGTCCATGCCGCAGCCGGTGTCGGAGATTTCGAGCTCGACGTAACGTTCGGAGGGGGCCTGAAGGCCGCGGTCGCGCAGGGATGTCCCCGAAGTGACCCGGGTCACGAGTCGGATGAGTCCGCGGCCCTCCATGGCGTCGCGGGCATTGACGCAGAGGTTGAGGAGTATTTGGTGAAGCTGGGTGACATCCGCAAGGACCGGGGGCAGGCCCTCGTGCAACTGCGGGGCGAAGCGGACGGTTTTCGGAAAGGTCTCCTCGAGCATTTTGATCCATCCGCGGACAACGTCGTTCAGTTGTGTGGTTTCAAATTGAACTTCGCTTTGGCGGGCGAAGGTGAGGATTTGGCGGACGAGGGCGGCGCCGCGCTTCACTGTTTCGTCAATTGAGTCGAGCATGGTGGCGCGTTGCGGCTGTGGGACGGCCTCGTCCCTGAGCCGGGCGGAAAAAACGGAAATGATGGTCAGGATATTGTTGAAGTCGTGGGCGATGCCCCCGGCGAGGGTGCCGATCGACTCCATTTTTTGGGAAAGGCGAAGGCGCTCCTCGCTGGCGCGGAGTTTGCGTTCCGCTTCCTTGCGCTGGAGGGAGTGGTTGATGGACCTCTCCAAGAGGGTGGCGTTGATTTGCCCCTTGATCAGGTAGTCGGCGGCGCCCGCCTTCATGGCCTCGACGTCGATGGCGCGGTCGCCCAAACCTGTCAGGAGGATGATGGGGGCCGGACAGTCGCGGGCGACGGCGTGCTTGAGGAGGTCGAGACCGTTGTGTGGCCCCAAGCGGTAATCGATGAGGTAAATGTCGTGGGCGTTGCCCTCCATGGCCTGCAGGGCGCCATCGTAGTCGGAGACATGGTCGAGCTGGAATCGGCGGGTGGAGATTTTCTGAAGATACTCGCGGGTGATGATGTAATCGTCCTCGTCGTCTTCGACGAGGAGGACCTTGAGGGGTGGATCTTCGGGAGGGGCCACGGGCTATTCGCGGGGAAGTTCAACAATTTCAAACCAATACTTGCCGAGGGTCTTCATGACATCGACAAGAGAGGCGAAAGTGACGGGCTTGGTGATGTAGGAGTTCACGCCGAGCTTGTAGCTGCGGCAGATATCCTCGTGAGTTTTGGATGTGGTCAAGATCACCACTGGGATGGTGCAGAGGTCCGGGTTGGTTTTGATTTCCTTGAGTGCTTCGCGCCCATCTTTGCGGGGCATGTTGAGGTCGAGCAGGATCAAGCCGGGACGAGGCGAGATGGCGGGGTCCTCGAATTTTCCGCGGCGAAAAAGATAGTCAACCAATTCCTCGCCGTCTTCCACGCAGTGCAGGTGGTTGGCGAGCCGGTTCTCGGCCAGCGCATCGCGAGTCAGCAAGCGGTCATCCGGGTCATCGTCGGCGAGGAGGATGATGATTGGGGCTTGATTACGCGGTTTTTGTTTCATTTTTACGAGTGCAAGGAATGGTGAGTCGGCAAAACGACAATAAAGGTGGCACCCTCACCGGGACGGCTCCGAGCCGTGATTGCTCCGCCGTGACGTTCGGCTATTTTTCGGCAAATAGCGAGCCCGATTCCCGTTCCTTCGTAAACTCCACGCCCGTGAAGGCGCTGGAAAACCGCAAAAATCCGGTCAAGGTACTTCTCGTCGAATCCAATGCCATTGTCGGCAACAGTCAGTTCGACGGATTCCCGCTCGATGGCGACGTTGGCGAGGGAGGAGTCCCCGGGCTTGAGAATTCGGGAAGCAATTTTAACGACCGGATTGGATCCGTCCTTGTGGAATTTGAGGGCGTTGCCGATGAGGTTTTGCAGGAGTTGGCGCATCTGCAATGGATCGGCTTCGATCACGGGGATGACGCCGAGGTCGATGCGGGCGTTGGACTGTTGGATGCGGATCTCCAAGTCGGAAACGACCTCGCGGGCAATGCGGGCGACATCGACTTTCTCGAAAGGATTCGCCTTGGTGGTCACGCGCGAGAACGTGAGCAAATCGTTGATCAGCGTTTGCATGCGTCCGGCGGCGTTTTGCATGCGCGAGATAAAATCGAGCCCTTCCTCGCCGAGTTGAGGGGCGTATTTGTCCTGCAGCCGATCGCCGAAGGCCTGCACTTTGCGCAGCGGTTCCTGCAGGTCGTGGGAGGCGACGTAGGCGAAATCCTGCAGTTCGCGATTGCTGCGCTCCAATTGGGTGGCGACCGCCTGAAGGCGCTCCAAGGATTCTTTGCGCTCGGTGGTGTCGCGGATAATTGCGCCGTAGACGGGTTCCTCGTTGACGCGCCACGAGGTGAGGGATAGGTCAGCGGGAAACTCGCGGCCGGATTTGTGGCGGCCAATCAATTCGACTGTTTTTCCGGCGGCGGGTCCTGGGCCAGGGGCCACGAGTTGCGCGAGGGCGCGGGGGTCGGATTCGGGCAGGAGCAAGGTCAGGGGTTTGCCGAGCACCTCGGCTTCCTCGTGGCCGAAGGTCTCGCGGGCGCCGTTGTTCCAAAGGATGATCTCGCCGCGCGAATTGGCGAGAATGATGGCGTCGTTGGTCGACTGGATGAGGGAGCTGAAGCGAATCTCCGAGTTGCGGGCGGCTTCCTCGGCCCGCGCGCGCTCACGCATTTCCTGCTCCAGCTCGGAGGTTCTTTCGACGACGCGTTTCTCCAGGTCATCGCGGGCGCTTTGCAGTTGCGCGTCGCGCTGCTGGATTTGCGCGAGCATTTCGTTGAATCCGCGCGTCAGGTCGCCGATCTCATCCTCGCGCTTCAGCTCAGCGCGCAAGGCGTAGTTTTTCCCATCGGACACCTTCCGCATGGTGTCTGCGAGGTGGACAATGGGCATGGAGATGAGGCGCTGGAGGGAAGTGGAAAGGAGAAGGGCGACGGCGGAGGAGAGGGCGAGAACCACCAGGGCAATCCCAATGTAGCTCCGAAGTCGGCGGCTGAGTTCCTCGAGGTCCGACTCCACGATGATCGACCCTATGATCTCGTTTTTCAGGGGGATTTTTTGGAAGACGATGAGCCGGTCGCGCTCAAAGCGGTGGCCATCCTCGGTGGGAGCGGGAAGGGGAGCCGGGTCAACGCCCGCGCGGACGTAGGCGGCGAAGACCGAGCCGTTGGTGGAGTAAATGCGGGCGGACATGATCTGTGGGCGACCGCTGAGGGCGGAGACAGCCTCGCGCGAGGCGGCGGGATCGTCGAATTGGAGGGCGGCGGTGTTCATGCCGCCGACGACGCGGGTCAGGCCGATCAGGTTATCGCGCATTTCCCGGCGGACAAGGAGCGAGTCGTAGAACATGAACGCCGCGCAGGCGACCAGGAGGGCGACGCCGCTGATGAGCATCAGAATGGCCGTCAGCTCGCGCCGGATGGAACGGCGCCGGGGTTTGTCCGGCAGCAAGGTCATTGCTCCGCTTCCGTCTCGACGAGGCGGAGGGCCACCCCCAGCAATTTGGAGCTGAGCTTGAGTTTTTGGCGTTCGGCGGCTTTTGGATTGATCTCAAACCGCATTTTCCTTCCTTCCAGCCTAAAGTTTATCATTCCTCCGGCTTCGCAGAAGCCTTCGATTTCGCTGACCGTCAAAACGGAACTGCCCACCGCGTTGGCCAATGCCCGCCGCAAGATACGCTTTTCGAGTGGTGAAACAAAGAGAATGTGAGGGTGGGCCTGGGGAAGATCGTCGTACGATTCGAGGACGACCGGCCGACCGTCAATCTGCTTGCCGGAGATGATTCTTTCCAGAGTGGAGGAGAAAGAATCATTTCGGCCCAGGACGCCGATGCGGATCGGCGCATTTGAAGCCGATGCGCCGTCGGGCCATTCGACGAACTTGGCGAAGTTGAAAAGGAACGCCGCTTTGACCTCGTCTTTGCTGGCGGTGGGTTCGTCCGCGCCCGCGTTCCAGCAGAGAAGGATCAACAGCGCGATGCCCCCGATCATCCAACCGCGCAAAATCCTCCCTGCTAGAAACGCCATGTCGCCTTCGCGTAAACGCTGCGCTCGATTTCGCTGGGCGAGACTAAAAACCCAGGACCAAACTCGCGGTGCCGATCCTCCAAAAGGTTCTGGCCGACGATGCTCAGGTCAAAATTCTTGGTGGGCTGCCATCCAAGCCGGAGGTCAAGCTTTGTGAATGCGGGAACTCCACGGGCATCCAACTCGCTGACGTAGTAAGCCGCGGCATCGAGTTGGAGATCCCACGGGAGGTTCAGGTAGGAACGAACCTGAAATTGATGTTGCGGGCTTTCTTCTTCGGGAGTTTCCGGTCCAAGGGCCGCTGGAGAATGACTGTGCAATTGCATTTGCAGCAGGGTGTATCCGGCGAAGAGGCGCCATGAGTCGGTGACGGTCCAGTTGGCGCCGACCTCGCCACCGTAAGTTTCCGCTTTGACGAAGTTTTGCGCGACGAATTCCGGGAGGAAAACAGTCGGCAGCCCGCGGGGGGAAATCCGTGAGAAGTCAAAGAGCCGGAGGCGCCGATAATCATTGAAGAATGCGGTCAGATCAAGAGACACCTTGGCGGTTGCCTTCACCCTGTATCCCACTTCGTAAGCGATCAACTCCTCGGACGCATAATCTGGATTTCCCCTGATGGCGCCCACCATGCTCGGCGGGCCGCCTGGGGTGAGGGGCGGGAGTGAAAACAGCGCATCAATCGTGTGTTCGAACCGCGAGGGAGTGCGGACGCCGCGCGAGACTGCGGTCCAGAGGGAATGCCGTTCGTCCGGGTCCCAAATCAATCGGGCGTTGGGTTGGTATTCAACGCCGGTGTAATCGTTGTGCTCGATTTTGGTGCCGAGGGTGAATTTCAGGTCGGGCCTGTCGCCGTCGTGATGCAGGGTGATCACATCCTGCAAAAAAGCGCTGAAGAGTTGGTCGTGCCGTGTTTTCTCGAGAAAGCTGAGGGATTGAACGCCCGCTTTGCCATCGCCGAGTTCGTCTGTGCTCAGGCGATAGCCGAGGCCCCAGATGAGGTCCTGCCGTTCGCCAATCTCGAGGCGATGCTGGAAATCCAAATCATAGGTGTCGCGGAACTCTTGGTGGACTTGGTCGACGCGCTCAGTTCGATCGTAATAGAGTTGGAGACTGAGGTTTGAAGTGTCGGAGAAGGAATGATGGTAGGAACTGAGGACGTTGGCTCCGGCGACTTTCGATGGTCCAAGAACGTAGCGGAGGCCCAAGGCGGGAGGAATCCCAGCCAAGGTTGGGAGGTTCATCAATTCCTGCCCGGTTGTGCCGGAGTAGGCGTCGCCCTGGAGGCGGAGGGAATTTGCGTCGGAGATCTGCCAGTCTGTGCGGAAACCTCC
>CAZSXX010000017.1:0-23524 GCA_964611245.1 uncultured Verrucomicrobiota bacterium
AGCACCGGAATTTTTGCGTGGTGGGCGACGACGACCAGAGCATTTACGGTTGGCGCGGCGCGGAGGTCGCGAACATCCGGGACCTTGAGAAACATTTTCCCGAAGTGAAAGTGGTGAAGCTCGAGCAGAATTACCGCTCGACCAACACCATCCTGAACGCCGCGAACGCGGTCATCAAAAACAACGCGAACCGGCGCGGGAAAAAGCTGTGGTCCGACAAAGGGCCCGGCGACAACATCGTCCTGCACGCGTTCACGAACGACGAGGAGGAGGCGCGGACGATCGTCGAGGAGATCGAGTTTAACCGCGTGGCCAAACGGGTCCCCTGGGGCGAACAGGCAATCCTGTTCCGGACGAACCTGCAGGCGCGGCCAATCGAGAGCGCGCTCCGGAAAGGGGATGTGCGCTATCATTTGATCGGTGGGCAAAGCTTTTTCGACCGGCGCGAGATCAAGGATTTCTTGGCCTACCTGAAGGCGTTCGTGAATCCGCACGACGACATCTCGCTCCTCCGCATCGCGAACGTTCCGGCCCGCGGGTTGACCGACGTGACAATGGAACGCCTGCTCGGGGCCAGTCAGGAGCGCAAGTGCTCCGTCTTCTCCGCCATGAAAAACCCGCTGGTGCAGGCGATGTTCCAAGTCCGCACCCAGGAGAGCATCCAGATTTTCGTGGAACTGATCACGCGCCAGCACCAAGCGCTGGGGAAGGAGCCCAATCTGGTCCTCTCCCAATGGGCGAATGAGTTCCTGGAGGGCGTGGGTTATTACGCGGAGCTGAAGCGGAGCGAAAAGGATCCCGAGGCGGCCGAGGCGCGGATTCGCAACCTGAAAGACCTGCTGCCGGACCTGGACACGGCGGGAAACGCGAACTGGACCCCGGCGGGGAAGGTCGAGGCATTCCTGGACGACCTGGCCCTGGACAATGAGCGGGAGGAAGAAAAGGAGACCGGCGACGCGGTGACGCTGATCACCATGCACAGTTGCAAAGGGTTGGAGTTTCCTCATGTGTTCGTCGTCGGCTTGGAGGACGGGCTTTTGCCTCACACGCGGTCCAAGGTGGAGGGAACGTTGGATGAAGAGCGGCGGTTATTCTACGTGGCCATCACCCGGGCCATGAAGTCCCTGACCATCAGCCATTGCGAAACGCGGAAAAAATACGGTCAGTCGATGCCGTGCCACCCGTCGCCGTTTTTGAAGGAGCTGCCGGCCGAGTTGGTCGAAAACGGCCAAGCAAAGGAACCAGTGAAACCCGCCACGGGCAAGAGTTACTTCGCGAGCATGCGCGAATCCCTTGGGTGAGACCTGGCCGGGACCCGCCCGGAACCCCTCCGTTTTTCCAAACAACAACTTGCCACCGGGCGGACTTTGTGAAAAATTTCACAAACTTTATGGGACACGTCAAACTCCACATTCCCGGTCCGGTTGAGGTGAGCGAGAAAACCTTCCGGGCGTTTTGCCAGCCGATGGTCGGCCATCGCGGACAGGGTTTCAAAGACCTGTACGCGCGGATCCAGCCCCGGCTGCAGGAGTTGCTTGCGACCCGGCAGCTCGTTTACCTGAGCACGTCCAGCGCATGGGGGGTGATGGAGGGGGCCATCCGCAATGTGGTGGCCAAGAAGGTGTTGAACTGCATGTGCGGCGCGTTCTCCGACAAATGGCTCGATGTCTCCCAGCGGTGTGGGAAACAGGCGGAGGGACTGAAGGTGGATTGGGGTTCGCCGATCCGCGCCGAACAAATTGACGCAAAACTGGCCACCGGCCAGTTCGACGCGGTGACCCTGATCCATAACGAAACCTCCACAGGGGTGATGAGCCCATTGACGGAGATCGCCGCGTTGAAGAAGAAATATCCGGATGTGATGTTCATCGTGGACGCGGTGAGCTCGATGACCGCCACCCGGATCGATTTTGACCAGTTGGGCATCGACGTGCTTTTGGCGGGCACTCAAAAGGCGTTTGCCATGCCCCCCGGGCTGACCGTTTTCACGCTGTCGCCCCAAGCCGTGGCGAAGGCGGCGACGATGAAAGACCGTGGATATTACTTCGATTTCGTTGAATTCCAGAAGAATGGTGAGCAGAGCATGACCCCAAGCACGCCGAGCATCGCGCATATCTATGCCTTGGAGTCGAAGCTGGACGACATGTTCACGGAAGGGTTGGACGCGCGCTATTTGCGGCATGCGACCCTGGCCAAGCTGACCCATGCTTGGGCGTTCAAGCATGGCTTCACGCTATTTCCGGAAGAGGGTTTCGAGTCCGTCACCTTGACATGCGTCAACAACGGGGCCAAACCGGGCGGACGGACGGTCGATGTGGCCAAGCTGCAGAAGTTGGTGAAGGACAAGGGGTTCCTGATCGACGGGGGCTACGGAAAAATCAAGGGATTGACCTTCCGCCTGTCGAACATGGGAGACGAGACCGAACACTCGATGGGAGAGCTTTACGCCGCGCTGGATGACGCCATGAAGAAGCTGGGTTAACTTGGGAGGGTTGGCGGGCCGGAATCGCCCCGCACCTTTTTTGAACAAAGAAACTCAATAAATGTTTAGGCAATGCGTCCAATGCGCCTACATTGTCCCTTTTAAGCGAGTGATGCCTGCATTGAAAAAACTGAGTGGAGCGGCCTTGGTGGCTGGGTCGTTGGTGGTTTTGGGATTGGGGACCGGTTGTGAAAAAGAGGCCGTCCGGAGCTACCAAACACCCAAGGAAACCTACACCCCACGCCTGAAGGGGGTTGCCACCGCGGGGGATGCGGAGCCCGCCGCGGCGATGCCCCACCTGCATTGGGACCTGCCCACCGGATGGGTCGAGAAAAAAGGGGAGCAACTGCGGGCGGGCAGTTTCCGCATCGAGGGGGAGGAAGGCAAATTCGCCGAGGTGCGGATCGTCCCGTTGCGCGGCGCCTCGGGAATCGAAGCGCAAACGGTGAACATGTGGCGCGAAGAATTGGGCCTTCCCGTGATGGCGACCAACCAGATCAAGGCGGCTGAGGCGGATGTGGCGGGACTGAAGGGCCATTTGTTCGACCTGACGAGCGAACAACCCCGATTTTTGGGCAAATTCAAGGCCCGGACCACCGCCGTGATCCTGCCGCGCAATGACACCCTCTGGTTCATCAAGATGTCGGGCGAGGAATCGATCGTGGCGAAGGAGCAAGACGCCTTCAAAGGATTCATCCGCACGCTGTCGTTCCACGATGAGGAACACGAGCCAGCGGCCGCCAGCGCCTCCACCCCCGAAACGGCTCCCCCGCCCGCCTCGGCAGCCGACCCCGAAAAATCCAAATGGCCGGCGCCCACGGGATGGCAGGAATTGGCTCCAGGACAAATGGTGATGGCCGCATATAAAGCGACCAAAGGGGCAGGCACGGCTGATATCACCGTCTCCTCCTTTCCGGGCGACGTGGGAGGCTTGCTGGCGAACGTGAACCGTTGGCGCGGGCAGGTCCAAGCGGCGCCGATCACCGAGGCGGACTTGGCGAAAGAGGTGAAGTCCATCGAATTGGAGAGCGGCGCCCGTGCCTCCGTGGTGGACGTGGCTGGAACAAACCCGAAAAATGGTAAACCCGGTCGGCTCTATGGGCTGGTGGTCCCGCGCGGCGGGAAGACGTGGTTTTACAAAATGGTCGGCGACGCGGAGGCCGTCGCCGCCGAGACGGAGAGCCTGGCCCGGTTCGCCGCAACCGCTTATTAATTGTGCACGCCATCTTCAATTTCTTCGCCTCCCTGCGGCTGACGGTCGTCACGCTGGTCATGTCGCTCGTGCTGGTGTTCGTGGGCACGCTCGCGCAGGTCAAAATGGGCCTGTGGCTGGCGCAGGAGAAATATTTCTCCAGCATCTTTGTTTATTGGGGCCCGCAAGGGGCGGATTGGCGGATTCCGGTCTGGCCGGGAGGTTATTTGCTCGGGGGAATCCTGCTGGCGAACCTGATCGCCGCGCATGCCAAACGGTTTTCTTTCACCAAAAAGAAAATCGGGCTGTTCATCATCCACTTCGGGCTGATTTTCATGTTCATCGGCCAATTCGCGACCCAGGTGCTCCAGGTCGAAAGCTACATGGCGATTCCCGAAGGCCAGTCCCGCAACTATTCGGAGAGCGGCCGGCGGAGCGAGCTCGCGATCATTGATGTGACGGACCCGGCGGTCGACAAAGTGGTGGCGATTCCCGAGCAGACTCTGGCCCGGCATGTCGGTTCCGGGGAAATCCGCCATCCCGACCTCCCGTTCGCCTTGAAGGTCAATGGCTACATGATGAACTCCAACTGGCGGCACACCCCGGGGAAAGGGCTGGATTTCGACCCGCTTCCCCAAGCCGTCAAGATGAATGACCGGGACATCCCAACCGTGAAAGTGGAGGCCATGGTGGATGGCGAAAGCAAGGCGCAATGGACGCTTTCAAATTGGCTGGTGGAGGAGAACCTGCTGGAGAACATCCAAAAAAACCTGCGCAAGCAGACTCCCGCGGACCTCGGCCAGCCCACGACGTTCACCCACAAGGACCGGAACTACGTCCTGATGATGCGGCCCGTCCGCTACTACAAGGAATACGACATCGAACTCATGGAATTCTCCCATGACCGGTATCTCGGCACCGACGTGCCGAAGAACTTCTCCAGCCGGGTTCGGCTGCAGCACGCAACCACGGGGGAGGACCGGGAAGTGTTGATTTACATGAACAATCCGCTCCGCTACGGGGGCGAAACCTATTACCAAGGGGGATTTTTTCCGGATGACTCCGGGACCATCCTGCAAGTGGTGAGGAACCCCAGTTGGCTGACGCCCTATGTGGCCTGCATCCTGGTGGGCGCCGGGTTGTTGATCCAGTTTTTGAGCCATTTGATTGTTTTCGCCAAGAAAAGGACCGCATGAAAAACGCGAAAGGAACAACTCCTAAGGCGGCTGGCGGACCAGCCAAGCCCGTTGCGCCCTCGCGCGGCCTGCAGCGTTGGGGTCCCTGGGTGGTGACGATTTTCTTCGGGCTGTGGTTGGTTGGCAATCTGCGGCCAGCCCGCGACAAGTCCGAGTTCAACCTGACTGAATTTGGCAAGCTGCCGGTGGTCCTGGAGGGAAGGGTGCAGCCGATCGACTCGATGGCGCGCAACACGCTGCTGCTGATGCGTTCCAAGCAGACCTTGGCCATCGAGCCCGAAGGATCGATGATGGACCTCGTCCGGATGTTCAAAACGAAGCGGATGCCGGCGGTGGAATGGCTGCTGGAGTTGGTCAGCCGGCCGGACGACGCGGACAAGCGGAAACTCTTCAGGCTGGACCACCCCGAGCTGAAGAGCCTGCTGAAGTTGCCCATCGAAGAGAAGCATTTCTCGCTGGACGACATTCGCCCGGGCGGGCCGGAGCTGGGCAAGGAGGCGCAGCGCATCTCGCGGGTCGAAGTGGAAGTCCGGACGCCGTTCGAAAAATCGGTGGTCCGGCTGGCCACCGCATTGACCGCCTATGGACGGCTTAAAAGCAGCATCCAGCCGGAGGACGCGGAGAATTTCGCGGAGGAGGTGGCGCTGTTTGACCGTGGCATCGCCGCGGGGTTGGACGCGTTGAAGAAGAGCCAGGCTGGGGAAGAGTACAGCGAAGAGGACCTTGGACTTTTGGCCCGGGCGTTCCGGCGTTTTGAAAACCAGGAGCAGGTGGCGTATCCATCCAGCGTCTCCAGCCTCCCGCTGTTGATCCCACCGTTGGATCCGAGCAACAAGGATGGGTGGACCAACGTGCCCGCCAGCCTGAAGGAATCGATGCGCACCGGAACGGTCCATCCGGCGGCGAAAGCCTACACGCGGGCGGTCACGGCCTACCAAAAAAACAAGCCGGAGGATTTCAACGCCGCCGTCTCCGACTACAAGGCGTTCCTCAAGGGCCGTTTTGACGGGCAGCTCGCGAAGGGCCGGAACGAGTCGTTCTTCAACCATTTCGCGCCGTTCATCAAGGCGCTGACGGTTTACCTCGTGTCCTTCCTTTTCGCCTGCGCCTATTGGTTCCGGTGGAGCCCATGGCTCCGCGTCTCAGCTGTGTGGCTGGCCGCTTTGGGCTTCGTGGTGCACACGCTGGGATTGATCTTCCGCATGTACCTGGAAGGGAGGCCGCCCGTGACGAACCTCTACTCATCGGCGATCTTTGTGGGGTGGGGCTCGGTCATTCTTGGGCTGATCCTGGAGCGGATTTACAAGGACGGCATCGGCGTCGTGACGGCGAGCTTCATCGGATTTGGCACCATGGTGATCGCCCACAATTTGTCCCTGGATGGCGACACCATGAAGCTGCTCCAAGCCGTGCTCGACACAAACATCTGGCTGGCCACCCATGTCGTGATCATCACGCTCGGCTACGCCTCCATGTTCCTCGCCGGTTTCCTCGCGATTGTTTACGTGTTGCGCGGGATATTCACTTCCACCCTCCCTCCCGCGACCGGCAAGAGCCTGGCCCGGATGGTCTACGGCATCACCTGCTTCTCGACGCTGTTCAGCTTTGTTGGCACGGTTCTCGGAGGCATCTGGGCCGACCAATCCTGGGGCCGGTTCTGGGGCTGGGACCCCAAGGAGAACGGGGCCTTAATGATCGTGATTTGGTGCGCCGTGATGCTCCACGCGCGATGGGGCGGGCTGGTCCGCGAGCGGGGCTTGATGGCCATGGCCATTTTCGGGAACGTGATCACGGCCTTCTCCTGGTTCGGGGTGAACATGCTCGGGGTCGGGTTGCATTCTTACGGTTTCATGGACGAGGCCTTCAAATGGCTGGTGGGATTCATCACCCTGCAAATGGTCCTGATCGGCCTGGCGATGCTGCCGGCGAGCATGTGGAAAAGCCCTCCCGGTGGGGGCGCCGCAGCCTCGGGCGCCCCTCCCAAGAAGAACGAGCCGGAGGATTCCGAGCAGTTGGCGGCCGCGCAAAAAATGTTGCCCGAGAATCCGAGCTGATCCACCGGCGTCGTTGGCGAGGCCGAAATCGGATCGAAGGACTCGGTCCCCCGGTCCGTCCATTCTTCATGCGGATCATAAATTGGCTGGGCATGATGGCGGGACTTCTTGCCCCCGCGGCGGGCGCGGCCGAACTGTCACTCGTGGTCAATTCAACCGGGCCAAACCCTTCGATTCAGGCAGCCTTGGATGCGGCCCGGGCCCAGCGGAAGCCGGGGGACTCCGTGACAATCCTGCTGGATGGGGTGCATCGCCTCGCAAGCCCCCTTCGCCTGACCGAGCTGGATTCCGGCACAACCATCGCCGCGGCCCCGGGATCGAAGGCGGAGCTGAGCGGTGGCCGTGTGCTGACTGGTTGGAAACGGGCGTCCGGAAACAGCCCGCTTTGGGAATTGCAAATTCCCGAGGCCAAGGAGGGAAAATGGGTGTTCCGGCAGCTCTTTGTGGATGGCAAACGGCGCCAACGGGCCCGCACACCGAACAGCGGATATTATCGCATTCAAGGCGAAAGCCCGCAGGACAAACCGGTGAAGCTGAAGTTCCGGGGCGGCGACATCAAAAAGGAATGGGCGGAGGCCGGGGACGTGGAGGTGATTGCATACCTCGCCTGGGCTGATCTCCGCATGCAAATCCGGTCGGTCGATGAGACCGAGAATGTGGCGACGCTTTCCGGCGACCCACGCCCCTCCAACCGCGAGGCCAATGCGCAGTATTTTGTCGAGAACGCCCCGGATGGCCTGGACGCCCCGGGGGAATGGCGGCTCGATTCCAAAACAGGGTGGGTCCGATATTGGCCGCTGGATGGGGAGGATATGGAGAAAGCGGTCGTCATTGCGCCAGCGCTCCAGGAACTGGTCCTTGTGCAAGGCAATGCCGCCACCAAGACGGCGGCCACCCATATCACGTTCCGCGGGTTGACCTTCGCGCATACGGATTATGAGCTGGGGCCAAATGGATTCGCGGACACGCAGGCGGCGGTGGCGGTCCCCGGCGATTTGCGTTTCGAATACGCGACCGATTGCGTCGTGGAGGATTGCCGGTTCACGCACTTGGCCGGATACGGAATGGAGGCCGGGCGCGGCGCGCAACGAATCAAGGTCCGCCATTGCGAGATGTTCGACCTGGGGGGCGGCGGAATCCGGATTGGCGAGACCGCGAAGCGAACCGATCCGTTCGATGAATGCCACTCGAACGAAGTGAGCGACAGCCATCTGCACCGCCTCGGGCGGATCTTCGCGCCCGCCGTGGGGGTGTTCGTGCTGCAAAGCGGGACGAACCTGGTTTCGCACAACCACATCCACGATTTATACTACACAGCGGTGTCGTTGGGCTGGAACTGGGGCTACCAGGAGTCGCCCTGCCGGGAGAACCGGGTGGAGTTCAACCACATGCACGACATTGGGAAGGGATTGCTGAGCGACATGGGGGCCGTCTATACGCTGGGCATCCAGCGCGGGACGGTCATCCAGAACAACCTCATCCATGACGTGCGCGCGTTCACCTATGGCGGTTGGGGACTGTACACCGACGAGGGGAGCACGGGCATTTTGCTCCAAAACAACGTGGTTTATCACTGCAAGAGCGCCGGGTTCCATCAGCACTATGGGCGCGACAACGTCGTCCGGAACAATATTTTCGCCTTCAACCAGGAGCATCAATTGATGCGCACGCGCGAGGAGGGGCACAACTCGTTCACCTTTGAGAACAACATTGTTGTTTTCGATTCCGGCGATTTGCTCGGAAGCAATTGGTCGAACGACAAGTTCACCATGGACCGCAATATTTATTGGGACGAGCGCGCGGACCAGCGGGAGAAAATGTTTGCGGGCAAGGGCTTGGCGGAATGGCGGCGGCGCGGGCACGACGCGAATTCCGCGGTCGCCGACCCCGAATTTGATCAGCTAAAAAGCGGATCGTTTCGGCTCAAATCCACTTCGCCCGCGCTCGCGCTGGGCTTTCAGGCCATCAATCTGACGGAGGTTGGCCCACGTCCAAAGCCCGCGCGTTGACAGGGTACCCGGCAGGATTTTAGGTCGCGCGCCGGCCTCGCTCAGGCTATCTAAGGGACATGAAATATCTGCCAATGATTCTCGCCTTGGCGGCCGCGGCCTTCACCGCCTCGGCGGAACCGGTCGATTTCTCCCTGGAATCCCCGGCCGACGGAAAAAAAATCGACGCCGCAGCCCTCCGGGGAAAATTCGTTGCGCTCCATTTTTTGCTCAAGACGGAGTGCCCGATTTGCATGCGGCACACCCGCGATTTTTTCGGCAAAGCGGCCTCCCTTCCAAATGTCGCCCAGGTTTTCATCAAGCCGGACAGCGCGGAGGAGATCAAGGCATGGGCGGCGAAGTTCCCGGAGCCGGCGGCTGGGCAACCGCGGATTCCGCTGTACCGCGATCCGGACGCCAAACTGGCGAAGCGGCTCAAGATTCCTGACGGCTATCAATTCCACGGCGAGACCGTGCATTACCCCGCGCTGGTGCTGTTGGACCCCCAGGGCAACGAAGTGTTCCGCCATGTGGGAAAGAGCAACAGCGACCGGTATTCGTTCGAGAGACTGGCCGCTAAAGTCGCGGAATTGAGCAAGCCGTGACGGCGCCGCGCCGGTCCAGTGGTCAGCCGCGGGGGCGGATGAGGATTTCCTCAACGATGGCGCGCGGCGGGAGGTTGACCGCGAGCATCACGCATTCGGCGACGTCTTCAGGCATGAGCATCCGGGCGCGGGCCTCGGCCGGGGGCGGGGAGGGCCGCTTGTCGAGGAGCGGCGTGTCGATGTCGCCCGGGAGGATGGCGCAGGCGCGGATGCCATTGGGCCGCTCTTCGGCGTTGATGGCCTGTGTGAGGCCCATCATTCCAAATTTGGACATGGCGTAGGCGGGTCCGGCCTTGGCGCTGGCTTGGCGGGCCGCGTCGGAAACGATGTTGATGATCGTCCCGGATTTGCGGGCGCGCATGCCGGGCAGGAAGGCCTGCGCGCAGTAGTAAGCGCCGTTCAGGTTGGTGTCGATCATCATGTGGTAATCCGCGCTGCTGAGGATTTCCAGGGCGCGACGGGGGGCGTTCGTTCCGGCGGCGTTGACGAGGAGGTCCACATGCCCAAAATGCCCGAGGATTTGGCGGCCCGCCGCGGCGACTGCTGCCTCGTCGGCGATGTCGCAAGGGTAGAGAATGCACGCGTCGGGATGGGCCGTCGCTTGCGCCGTGGCGCGCAGGGTTTCTTCGCGTCGACCGACCAGGGCGACATGCCAGCCTTCCTTGACCAACCGGGCGGCGGTGGCCGCTCCGACTCCGGAGCCGGCGCCAGTGATGACAGCGTGTCTTTGCATGTCGGATGATTTGCGGGAGTCTGCGGGGAGCGCAATCATATACGGCATGCCGCGATGATGGAAATCCAGGGTGGACGAAACGCCCTTTCCAAACCGACCGATCCGATGCGTTCAGCGTCGTCAGGGGCGCCGCACCGAGTCACCTTCAGGCAGCCGCTGGAGCGAGTTCCTGCCTGGCCGCGTCCAAGTGGGTGGACCGCCCGAGCAGCAGGAGGTGATCCCCGTCATGAATTTCCTCGTCCGGGCCTGGATTGATGATGGTCTGTGACTTGCGGTCGATGGCGACAATGGTGGCGCCCGTTCGGGAGCGAAGGGCCAGTTCGCGGATCATTTTGCCCCGGGCGGGCGAGCCCGGAAAAATCTCGACCGTTTCGATGCGGGCCTCCTTGAGCAAGTTGGCCAGGGGGGCCGGCGCGATGCTGTATGGGGTGGGGGCTTCGTTCAGGGTGTACTGGAGCGCGATTTGCGCCTTGGAATAAATGCGGATGAGGCTGCTCCAGAGGAAAATCGCCACCGTGGCGATGATCAAAAAAAGCACCAGGCCAATTTTCCACGAAGGCAGGATCGGGGCGCTGAGCAACAGGACGAGGATTCCCATCCCAATGACGCCCGCGAGGGGGATGGCGTGGGAAAGGATGGTTTGAATTGGGTTGGCCCCCGGCGGCTGGCGATATCGGGCCGCGACGCGCTCGCCAAGAAGCAACCCCAACGCCTGCAGCTTCCGATAACTGGCGACCAAGAGCGGCAGGGAAAGCAGAGCTGCCACCAGCCACCAGATCGCTCCGGAGGCGACCGGGCCGCCCGGCAGGTCCGGCAGCCACGGCGGGCGTCTTTGGACGAGAAAGGTGACGCTGATAAAGATGCCTGCGACCAACGCGAGATTCAACGCGATCTGCCAGGACCAGCGGCGGATGAACTGCGCGGCCAGATTGGGCGTGGAGCTTTGGCGGAGCTGGCTGACCCAAAGGGTGTAATGGGTGAGGTACTCCACCCACTTGCGTGGGGCGGTCCGGTCAAAGAACGACACAAACCGGTCGGAGCCACGAATCAGATAGGGCGTGGTGAGGGTCGTGACCGCGGAAACTGTGACGGCCACAGGATAAAGGAAGGCGCTGGTGACATTCAACGACAGGCCAAGGGAGGCGATGATGAAAGAGAACTCGCCGATCTGGGCCAGGCCCATTCCCACCCGCATCGAAGTGCGCGTGTTGTATCCGGCCACAAAAGCGCCAAATGAGCAGGTGACCACCTTCCCAATGATCACCGCGAAGGAAATCACCGCGACAGGGAGCCAATACTCCGCGATCACTTTGGGGTCGATCAGCAGGCCGATCGCGACAAAAAAGACGGCGCTGAACATGTCGCGGATCGGCTCCGTGAGCACCTCGATGCGGTGAATTTCCCGCGCCTCCGCGATGACCGCCCCAATGACGAATGCCCCCAGCGCGACGCTGTAATTCAATTTCGCCGCCAGGAGCGCCGTGCCGAAGCAAAGGCCGAGGACCGTCACCAAAAGCATTTCATTGCTCTTGAAGCGGGCCACATAGGCCAGCAGGCGGGGAACGGCGAGCAGGCCCAGGACCAGCGCCACCGCGAGAAAGATGCCGAGGCGGGCGGTGGCCCCAAACGCGTCCGCGACCGAAAGCGAGCCGGTCATGGCGATGCCTGAAAGCAGCGCGATCATCACAATGGCCAGGATGTCTTCGACAATCAGGATGCCGAAAATAAGCTCGGAAAACTCTTCCTTGGTCCGTCCCAGCTCATTCAGGGCCTTGACGATGATGGTGGTCGAGGAGATCGACAGCATCGCGCCGAGAAAAAGGCAGTCCATGTTGGCCCACCCGAAAGCGCGGCCGATCTCGTAGCCGACCCAAACCATCAGCAGAATCTCCAGCGACGCCGCGATCAAAGCGGGAATCCCAACCTTGGTCAGCTTCTTGAGATTGAACTCCAAGCCCAGGGAAAACATGAGGAAGATCATTCCCAACTCGGCCAGTGTCTTGATTGATTTCTCCTCGTGCAGAAGCTGAACGGGCGACGTGTGCGGGCCGATGAGAACTCCGGCCAGAATGTAGCCAAGGACCACTGGCTGTCTAAACCGATGGAACACGATCGTGACGAAGGCCGCCACAATCATGACGATCGCGAGGTCTTGCAGAAATGCCACGTGGTCCATTGTTCGGCTTCGTTTCCCGCATGGATTTTACGGGACTGACCGCTCGCGCGGAAAGGGGAATCGCGCATTTCTGCCGGGTTGACGCGCTTGATCCATCCTGATAAAAAAAGGCGAATCCTAACACCCGGAACCCCTTGTCCGTGAAATCGACGGAAGCATCATACACCCCTATGAAACTCATCAGGTTTGCAAAACGCACGGCCACTTGGCTGCTCTTCGCGGCGATGGCTGCTGGACAGCACGTGGCCGCCCAATCCGACAATTTTGACAGCGGGACGCTGGATCCGGCGTGGAAGAAGTCCAATTTCAATCCCGGGCTGGTGACGACGACCTTTCCGGACGTTGGGGGCGGCAAGGGGTTCCGCATCCGGGCCAACCCGGTCCCCGGGGCGGCGCCGGCGGCGGCGATGTTTTACCGGGACGAAGTTTACACCGACTTCTACATGGCGGTGGACCTGGTGGACTGGCCGGGGACCGACTTGAACCAGGCGATGGTGCTGGTGGCGCGCGGGGCGCTGAGCGGCAACCCGGCCACCACGCGGGGGGTGATCCTGAACTACGACGCCTCGCAGTACGGGCAGGGCCCGACCTCGCGGCGGCAGGGCCAGTTGCAGATCAACCTGGTGACGGACAGCCCGCCGTTTGGGACCAAGACGCTGGCGGTGGCCGAATGCACCTTTGTGCAGGGCCGCTCCTACCGCCTGATTTTCAAGGGGGTGGGCTCGCTTTACACGGGCATGGCCTACGACCTGACCGACCTGACCCAGCCCGTCGTGACCTTGGTGGCGGACGATGTGGAGCAGGGTCCGATCGACACCCCCTTCACCAGCGGGGTGTGCGGGTTCCTCTCCTTCAGCCGGGAGGGCACCTCGGGCGTGACCGACGTGACCATCGACAACTACTACGCGGGGCCCAGCGACCCGAACCCGGCGGCTTCGCCCGCCCTGGCCCACCCGGTGGCGGGCACGCCGGCCATCGAGACGCGCACGCCCGCGCAACGGCACAAGAACTTCCACAACCCGGCGGACGGGATTTCCTTCACGGCCAAAACCCACACGGCGGACGTGATCAACGCGGGGGCGACCAAGCTGTGGCTCAACGGCGCGGACGTCTCCAGCCAGCTGACCCTCTCGGCCAACGGGGCCAGCGTGACCGGGAGCCTGCCGGGGAGCGCGCTGGCGGCGAACAAGGTCTACGCGGCGGAGATCACGGTGGAGGACACGACGGGAGCCAAGAAATCGTCGAACAAGTTCTGGTTTGACACCTTCTCCGACGCCTACCTGCAAAGCGCGGGCGTGAAAACGATCGAGGCGGAGGACTTCAACTTCGACAACGGCCAGTTCCTGCCGGAGCCGATCGCGGTGTCGGGCATCGACAAGGACGGCTTTGGGGTCAACGGCTTCGGGGTGGGCTACTGGGAGTTGGGCAGCGGGACCGAGGGCATCGATTACCATGACCTGCGCTCCTCGCCGGAGTCGCCGTGGTCCGGGGAGTACCGCTCGTTCACGCCCGTCGGGTTGTCGGCGGGGATGTATCCGGAAATCCTTGGGCTGATCGAGACTTCGGCCGCGCCGGTCCGGCGCAGCGACAACGTGCGCAGCCAGTTCGCCTCGTCGAACCTGCTGGAGCATGTGGTGCACCGCACCCAAGTGGGCGAATGGCTCAATTACACCCGGACGTTCACCGCCGGGACCTACGCCCCCCACCTGCGCGTGGCCTCCTTCGGGGCGACCACCATCGAGCTGCACCGGGTCACCAGCGACCCGACCCTGCCGGACCAGACCACGGAGAAACTGGGGTCTTTCAACGTGCCCAACCAGACGGTGCGCTACAACTACGCCTACATCCCCTTGGTCGACGACGCCGGGCAGCCGGTGAGTCTGGACCTTGGCGGGGAGCTGACGCTCCGCCTGCATTTCGCCGGCGCCCCAGGCCAGGACGAGCGCAAAGTCGCGGTCAATTACTTGATGTTCGTCCCCACGCCTCCCACGCGGAAGGACAATTTTGACAGCGGGACGCTGGATCCGGCGTGGAAGAAGTCCAATTTCAATCCCGGGCTGGTGACGACGACCTTTCCGGACGTTGGGGGCGGCAAGGGGTTCCGCATCCGGGCCAACCCGGTCCCCGGGGCGGCGCCGGCGGCGGCGATGTTTTACCGGGACGAAGTTTACACCGACTTCTACATGGCGGTGGACCTGGTGGACTGGCCGGGGACCGACTTGAACCAGGCGATGGTGCTGGTGGCGCGCGGGGCGCTGAGCGGCAACCCGGCCACCACGCGGGGGGTGATCCTGAACTACGACGCCTCGCAGTACGGGCAGGGCCCGACCTCGCGGCGGCAGGGCCAGTTGCAGATCAACCTGGTGACGGACAGCCCGCCGTTTGGGACCAAGACGCTGGCGGTGGCCGAATGCACCTTTGTGCAGGGCCGCTCCTACCGCCTGATTTTCAAGGGGGTGGGCTCGCTTTACACGGGCATGGCCTACGACCTGACCGACCTGACCCAGCCCGTCGTGACCTTGGTGGCGGACGATGTGGAGCAGGGTCCGATCGACACCCCCTTCACCAGCGGGGTGTGCGGGTTCCTCTCCTTCAGCCGGGAGGGCACCTCGGGCGTGACCGACGTGACCATCGACAACTACTACGCGGGGCCCAGCGACCCGAACCCGGCGGCTTCGCCCGCCCTGGCCCACCCGGTGGCGGGCACGCCGGCCATCGAGACGCGCACGCCCGCGCAACGGCACAAGAACTTCCACAACCCGGCGGACGGGATTTCCTTCACGGCCAAAACCCACACGGCGGACGTGATCAACGCGGGGGCGACCAAGCTGTGGCTCAACGGCGCGGACGTCTCCAGCCAGCTGACCCTCTCGGCCAACGGGGCCAGCGTGACCGGGAGCCTGCCGGGGAGCGCGCTGGCGGCGAACAAGGTCTACGCGGCGGAGATCACGGTGGAGGACACGACGGGAGCCAAGAAATCGTCGAACAAGTTCTGGTTTGACACCTTCTCCGACGCCTACCTGCAAAGCGCGGGCGTGAAAACGATCGAGGCGGAGGACTTCAACTTCGACAACGGCCAGTT
Source organism: uncultured Verrucomicrobiota bacterium (assembly GCA_964611245.1). Lineage (GTDB taxonomy): Bacteria > Verrucomicrobiota > Verrucomicrobiia > Limisphaerales > SXQI01 > CAZSXX01. The sequence continues at coordinate 15,509 of CAZSXX010000017.1, forward strand.
CCTGCCGGAGCCGATCGCGGTGTCGGGCATCGACAAGGACGGCTTTGGGGTCAACGGCTTCGGGGTGGGCTACTGGGAGTTGGGCAGCGGGACCGAGGGCATCGATTACCATGACCTGCGCTCCTCGCCGGAGTCGCCGTGGTCCGGGGAGTACCGCTCGTTCACGCCCGTCGGGTTGTCGGCGGGGATGTATCCGGAAATCCTTGGGCTGATCGAGACTTCGGCCGCGCCGGTCCGGCGCAGCGACAACGTGCGCAGCCAGTTCGCCTCGTCGAACCTGCTGGAGCATGTGGTGCACCGCACCCAAGTGGGCGAATGGCTCAATTACACCCGGACGTTCACCGCCGGGACCTACGCCCCCCACCTGCGCGTGGCCTCCTTCGGGGCGACCACCATCGAGCTGCACCGGGTCACCAGCGACCCGACCCTGCCGGACCAGACCACGGAGAAACTGGGGTCTTTCAACGTGCCCAACCAGACGGTGCGCTACAACTACGCCTACATCCCCTTGGTCGACGACGCCGGGCAGCCGGTGAGTCTGGACCTTGGCGGGGAGCTGACGCTCCGCCTGCATTTCGCCGGCGCCCCAGGCCAGGACGAGCGCAAAGTCGCGGTCAATTACTTGATGTTTGTCCCCGTCCCCGCGGAGCCGCGCTTGGCGGCGGCCCTTGCTGGCAGTCAGGTGACAATCACTTGGCCAATCATTCCGTTCCGCCTCCAAAGCAGCCCAGGCGTTGGGCCGGCGAATTGGACTGATGTCACCAGTGGCGTCACAACGGTCGGAAACCAAAATTCCTACACGACGGACCCGTCCGGTACGAGGTTGTTCCGCTTGATCTCTCCCTGATCAAAGCGAAACGCCTTCCAGGCCGCGCGTGATTTGAAAATCCGCGTGGCCGGAGAGGCTGAGCCCAAGTTTCGATTCGCCCGAAGCCGCGCGGAAAACCAGGTCCAAAACCTGCCGCGCGGCTTCGGTTTTTTCAGCGTGGACCGGCAGCCGCAACTCGGCTCCGGCGGGCCCGACCTGAAGAACCGAGATGAAGGGATGGCCTTGGATTGGCCCAGTTGGAACCCACGCGACGATGATTTCAACGCCAGTCGCGCCCAGGCCTGTCAGCGCCTCGGTCGCATCTTCGGTGGGCGTGCGCATCCCATGGAGCCCTTGACTGGGGGCTGGCTCTCCATACTCGATGGAAGGGCGGTCATTCTCCGGGATCACGACCAGCGCGCCGGCCGCGGCGAGACTTTGGGCGGCCAGGACCAGACCGTCCGGCATCGGTCCATCCACACCCAGAAAACCGACGCGCAGTTTGGAGACACCCGGCCCCGCGCCGCTTGCGGCCAGAGGCGGTGTTTGCCGAAACCAGTCCACAGCTTTGCGGGTGACTCGATCCAAGCCTCCATCGGATTGGATGCTCGCCCATCCCAGGCGCGCGATTTGGCCCGCGGACATGACCGAGCGGAAGGCGTCATTGTGGGTCTTCTCGCATCCATGCTCGAGCATCAACGTCCGGCAGGCCAATGGGTGCACCGCGTAACCGGCCAATGTTCGCAGCATCAGGCGCTCCGAGTCGCCACCGGAATTCCCGCAGCCCTCCGTGTGGGGCAGGGCCACGCAGTCCTCGCGCAATTCCCGCCGCACGACGCCCGCGATGATTTGCGCGACCTGCCCGGAGCAGAGGCTGGTTGGCACAATGAGGTTCACGCGCGGGAGGCCGGGACGGATTGCGACTCCGCTGAGATCCAAAATCTCTCCCTGTGTCTCCAGCGCCTTCCCGGAAAGGGGCCCTCCGGAAAGAACGCCACCGGGTCCGCTCTGCCGCCAATCCCGCCAGATTTGCGCCTGTGCGTGGCCCGCCTTCTCACCCGCGCTTGTCGCCCCGGAGGCGATGCGCAGCATCAATTCAAACGCCTCCGCGCCCAACGAATCCAGAGATTCGCCGTCGATGTGCCGCCCCGCGTTGAAATCCATTTCTTGGCGCAGAAGCTCGAACCGGCCCGTCGTGGTCATCACTTTGACCGTGGGCACAAACGGAAAATTTGTGATCGACCCATTCCCGGTCGCGAAGAGGATCATGTTGCAGCCGCTGGCCACCTGTCCGGCGATGCTTTCCAAATCGTTGCCCGGGCTGTCCATGAAATAAAAACCGGGCTCCGCCATCGGCTCGCCATAGTCGATCACGTAATCCAGCCGGGTGTCCGCCGTTTTCTTCAGGGCCGCGCCAATCGATTTGACGGTTATGTTGTAGAGGCCGCGAAACAGGTTGCCACCGGAGGGGTTGCCTTCGGCGCTGTGCCCATGCCAGCCCGCGCGCTCCTGAAATCGGGCGATCTTGTCCAGGAACGCGCGCGCCGTCGCCAAGTCCCGGACGTTCCTCAACACCCAAGATTCCGCGCCGATCAACTCATCGGTTTCCGCAAGGTTGGCGGCTCCCCCAAAACGCACGGCCTCCCGGGCCATCCATGCGACCAGCGGATTTCCCGAAACCCCGGAGAACGCGTCGGAACCGCCGCACTGAAGCCCGATGCGGAGCGAGGAAAGCGGCACGGCGGTTCGCTGAAAGGTGTTGGCTCCGGGCAGCGCTTGGCGCACAGCCTCGATCCCGCGCGCCACCGCGGAGGAATGATTCCCGCCGATAGAAATGAAAACGCCGGGCGGGTCGGCCAGGGCCAAGGCCCTGTTGTTGACGGGCTCCGCGCCCCCGTCAATGGCCACGAATCCAGCCACGTTTGGATTGGCCAGAAATCCACGCAGCGTGCGCACCACCAAATCGTGGTTGTTGGGCCGCGCTGGGCCACCGCCTTCGGTGTGCGTCACCGCGGCCACGCCGTCAACATTGGGAAAATCCGAACGGACATTCTGGAACGCCTCGGCCACCGCGCGGACCACGCTGTTGGCCCGGGAGCTGGCCGCCAGCACAACAACGAAATTCCGCGTTCCGGCCCCGCGTTTGCCCTCCCTCAAAAAGCCCTCAAAGAAAAGCGGCGCCGGGTGGCGCGGAGTTGGCGCGCCCGGCCGAAAGTTTTTCTCGTCCAACTCGAACGCAAGGCGATGGTTCTCGAAATTCGGGCCTTCCGGCAGTTTGAATTCAACGCGGCGTTCGCGGAGCGCGTCGAGAATGCGGGCGTTGCAAAGCCACTCCCCCGCCTTGATCGGCCGAAGCGCGCGCCCGAATGGCAACCCCCACGACAAAATCAACGCGCCGTCCGGGAGGTCCCGCGCGGCAACTCGGTGCCCCTCGAGGACGGCGTCGCGGATCGTGATGTTGGCACCATCGAGCGCATGTGATTCCCCAGGGTCGAGCCGGCGCGCGGCGATGGCGGCGTTGTCCCCGATGGCCGGCAGCAGGATCATGGTCGAAACGGGAGGGGAACAATCTCGGCGGCGGCGCCATTGACCGAGAGTCGAGCGCCAAGCTGATTGCATTCCCTGCGCACATAGCCGAGGGCGACCGGGCATTTGAGCCGGGGCGAGAATGCGGAGCTGGTGATCCAACCGACCTCTTTTTCGCCACCGATGATTTTGTCGCCTGGCTTGGAAACAGCGGCATTTTCCGCGAAACGGAGCCCGCGCAGCGCCTTGGCCACCTGGCCGTACGTGCGGATTCGGGCGATGACTTCCTGGCCAATGTAGCACCCCTTGTTGTAGCTGATCGCGTGCTCAATTGCCTCCGGGACGAGTGTGTTTTCGTCCATGTCGGCGCCAAAACGGGGAACCCCGTTCTCGATGCGGACCACCTCGCACGCCGCGAATTCCACTTCGCGAACGCCTTCGCGTTCCATGTCCGCGCGGAGTTGCGCGCGGGAGATTTCCGGGGCGAAAATGTCGACCGCCTGGATTCCGAAGCGCGGGGTCAATGCGACGTAGCAGCCTTGGTGTTCGACCGTTTCGAAGGGCGCCTCCGGGACCGGAATCCCCAGCCGCCCGCAGACCGACGCGGCCTGTGGGCCGAGAACCGAAATGAGTTTGAACGCCGACGCGTCGGCGATTTCGACATCGTCCGCGATGATGAACTTCTCCAGGCGTTCCCGCACTTTGGGCGCGAGCCCGGGCTCGAAATCGAGGAGGATTTCATCCGCGAGGACGAAAATGTTCAGGTCGCCCGTCATCTTGCCCTTGTTGTTGGCGAGCGCGGCATAGCAGCCTTGGCCGGGCTGGAGGTTTTTGACCTGGTTGGTCACCTGGCCGTGGAGGAAGGCCGCCCGGTCGGCGCCCATGACGCAGAAGCGCCCGCGGGCGGACAAGTCAAGAAAGGCGGAGCTTTCGGTCAGAGCTTGGTAATCAACGGCGGTCATTCGTCTGTGGCCGGACCACAAAGGGCGGGCATTTCCATGGGCCCATTGAACCACAGGGAAGCCCGGAGCCGCGACCCTATTCTACGGCCGCCTCACTTGGATGAATCCATGGGCGCCTTGGTTGGTGAGGATGATTTCCGTCTCATTAAAATCGCCTACGGACGCCCCGATCTCGACAAGTGGACCGCCGAGTCGCGGCGTTCCCAAAACGGTGAAAGGCATCGCTTCGGCGCCCGGAAAGGCGATGCGGATGGCGTTGGCTTGAAGCAGGGAAACAGAAAGCGAGAACGGCGTTTGGCGTCTTGTGGGGTCTGTCACAAGCGCGTGTTCGCGCGCGTTCCACGAGCCGTCGCCGTCGGGGTCGCCCAAACCGTCCTGAGCGAGGCCGGCGAACCACATTTGCTCCCATCGATCATCCAAACCGTCACGATCCGAGTCCTGGATGGGCGTGCCATGCAGGATCAACTCCGCCCCGAGCAGGCTGCCCACGCTCCCTTCGATCTCATCGACGACCTCCAAGGTCCACTCGCCGAGCGGGCTTTCATAGAAGTGCTGGGTCGAGTAAAACGTCCAATCCCGAGGCCCCGGCGTTGTGTCTTGGTTGAACGCTTGGAGGACGCTGCGCGTGCCGCCGGGCGAGACCAGCGAGATGCGCAAATCCTGCCGGGACGGGTGGCTTGTCCTGATCCGGACCCCGACATGCTCGCAAACCAACTCGGCCGCCACTTGGAAATGCGCAATGGCCGGAGCCGTGCGGAGTTGGACAGCTAAGAATGAATGGCGGTCCACGAGATCCTTGAGTTTTTCGCCGTCCGCTTTGCTGATGAAGACGGCGGGGATCCGCGCGAAATCCGTGAACGTCATCTGGGAAAGAGGCGGGACATTGGTGTTGTTGTGGACGACGGCAAAGGCTGCGCCGGCGGCCGCGGCGTGGTTGATCTTGGTGATGAACCGTTCGCCCCCCCGCTCGATCAACGCGCCTTTTCCGTTCAGGCTGACTTGGATCGGAGCGTTGGCCAACCCGACGTCAACGAGCCCCAGCTCCATCGTGGGATCGTCCGGATGCAGGCCGAGGGATGGGAAAGCCACGTAGCTTTCGTCAATGGGCGGGACGGCGTCGGGCGCCCTCGCGGCCACACGGAGCGCCGCGTCCGGAATTGCGATTTGGCCGTCGAGGCTGGACGGGATGACGAACCGCTGCATGGGGGGGCGGTTGCTCCAGGCTTCCGCCAACCGGACTGCCTCCGCCGCGTCTGGAATTCCGAACCCCTGCCGATGGCTCACCCAATAGCCCGCTCCATTGCGCCGCAAATCCGGATCCGCCCGGTCCACATGGCGGCTGGCGTGGATCAGGATCTGTTGGACGTCGCGGTGGCCCAGGGTGGGATTGGCGGAAAGCATCAACGCGCAAATTCCGCCGATCATAGGCGACGCCGCCGAGGTTCCGGTGAACCCGATGGAGAAATAGCGGTAGTTCGCTCGCTCCGGTTCGTCGGGAAAAACGGCGGCGTTGATACCCGCGGACCCAACCCGATCCGTGGTCCAAATGGTGGGGAACCCGTCCTCCAGATCCCCGCTCAACGCAGAAACGAGCACGCACGCCCCGCGCTGGCTGTAACTGGCCACCCTCCCATCCGCGCGGGAGGCCGCCACCGCGATGACGCGCGGATCCGACGTGTAGGCATTGTCGTTCGCGCCAAGGCCATGCCACTGCTGGCTGGGGGGGTCGAAATGGCCATTCCCGGCCCCGCGCACCATCACGACGCCCCGGCCATTCCGGCCCAGCGCCACCGCATTCGAGATGGCGGCTGATTCGAGCGCTCCCTGCGGGATGAGTTGAAAGCCCGGCGCGACCTCAATCCAGTTGTGCACCTGGATGGCGACCCGGTTGGACTCGTGTTGGAACATGGCGGCCATTTTCTCCTCGCTCAGGAAAGTGCGTCCCGCGGTTGGATTGGCCGGAAAGATATGCCAACTCGCAAAGCGGGCGGCCGGGGCGACCCCCGCGACGCCAACACCGTCGAGCGCCGCCGCCAGAACGCCCGCCGTCGCCGTGCCGTGGTATTCGCTGGCTTTTTGGTGGCGCCCGTCCGGGATGTTCAGGTCAAAATTGAAATGAAGGCCGGGCGCGGCGTTTGGCGCCAGGTCGGGATGCGCCAAATCGACGCCATCATCCACCACCGCCACGACAACGCCCTCCCCTTTCGTCCGTTGCCAGGCGCCGCGCACGTTGAGGTCCGGGCCAAGCCGGATGCCTTCGGCGTTGCGGTTGTCGAGATTCCATTGCCCCTGCCAGTATTGCTCGGTGGGGCGTGGCGCGTGGGGCGGGCGCAAGTTGGGCAGGGCATTCTGGGCCATCGCCCCGCACGCGGCGCTGAACAGGAAAAAAAACAACGATGCCCTTCGCATGAGCGGAACATTCTAGCCCGCATTCCCGGAAAGCGCGAACCCGCCAAGCTTTTGGCTGGCTGATCGCCCTCGCTTGGGTTTAGGTGGCGGGCATGTCGCGCGCACCGTTCATTTATCTCGCGGCGGTCGGGCTGGCGTTATCCATTGGCTGGGGGATTCGCGGGAACTTCGGGCATGAAAATGGCGCGATGATTCCGGGGGCGTTGGCGGCGATGGCGGCGGCGCTGCTGTCCGGCCGCGAGGATTGGGCGCGGCGCATTCCCCTCTTTGGCTTTTTCGGCGCGGTCGGGTGGTCCTTCGGAGGAAGCATCTCCTACATGCAGGTGATTTCCTACACGCATTCGGGCCATTCCTTGTCCGTCGTGTATGGCTTCGCCTGCCTGTTCGTCATTGGGTTTCTGTGGGGCGCGCCGGGCGGCGCCGGAACCGCGCTCGCCGCGTGTTTCACGGGCGATCGCCTGCGGGCTCTGATGCCGTCCATTCTGGCCGTGTTCATCGGCTGGACCGCCCAGGATCTGGTCGTCGGATGGCTCGCGTTTGACGACTCTGATTTTCGGCACGAAAACCCCCTCTATTGGTTCGACACCGACTGGCTCGGAGCCGCGGTGGCGATCGCATCCGTGTTTGTCTTCAGCCTTCTGCGCCGCAAATGGGATGAAGGCGCGGGCCTTGTTTTCCACATGGCCGTGGGCTGGTGGGTCGGCTTCCTTTTCTTGGTGAACACCCTCGGCCTGCGCATGACGCCTCCGCGCGGCGACAATTGGGCGGGGATCGCTGGAATGGTGGCGGGGTTGTGGATCTTCCTGGCGCGCCGCGGCGAGCGAACCGTGCTTTGGGCCTCCATCACGATGGGAGCATGGGGCGGCGTTGGATTCGCCGGGGCGGCCCTGATCAAGCTGCTGTGGATCAAGACCGGCCTCGACACCAACTGGCACAGTGTGCTCGAACAAACCTATGGCTTGATCAATGGCCTGGGCCTCGCCGCGATCATGTGGTCCTTGCGTTCCCGGTCGCCAAACCTCATCGAGGACAAACCGCCTTGGAATCGATTCGCGGCTCTTTTCGTCCTGCTGGGAGTGACCTACCTCAACCTTCAAAAAAACCCGGGGGATTGGATCAAGGCCAAGGCCATTCCGGCGGCGATGTATGGAATTCCCACCGGCGTTTGGTTCGCCGCCGGGTACTGCCTGCTGTTGGTGGCGGCGCTGGCCATCCTCCGGGCCCGCCCCGCGTTCCTAGCGCTCGCGGCGCCGGGGCGGGGCCAGTTTTTCTTCCTGGTGTTCCTTTGGTGGATGGTGATCGGGAATTTCG
>CAZSXX010000017.1:23534-24347 GCA_964611245.1 uncultured Verrucomicrobiota bacterium
GCGTCTGGGAGAGGAGATTGTGCGGGATCCAAATTCGAGCGCGCGATCGTTGGATTCGCCCCCCAACGGTTGATCACGGAGGGAGTGATTTTCCTGAACGCCGTGATTCTCACCTGCCTGAGCCTCAAACCATTGGCCGCCTCGCCGCCGCAACCCGCTCCTTTCAAGCTGGCGCGGACCCTGGCCGTGGCGGCGGCGGCCTTCCTGCTCACGACCCTCGGCTCATGGGGGACAGTGCGGGCAATTTACGGCGACACCTTCGCGGGCCACGCGCGGAAGCAAACCCGCTTCGGGCCGAATGGGCCTGCGGCCGGACCCAAACCCGGGCAGGCGCATCCCTGACCCGCCGGTCAGCTCTCGATCACATTGATCTCAACCGGCTCGACTTTGACGCCCTGTTTCTCCAGCCACTTGACGGAGTTCTTGATCTCGCTGCGCTTGCCATCCAACTCCAGGCAGACCAACCCGATTTCGTCGGTGATGCTCGCCTGCCGGACGTTGGTGACCACCTTGAATTTTTGGGCGAGCTGCCAGAGCAGCGGCTGCTGGATCAGCTTGGGCGGGTACATCAGCCAAAAGCGCGAGCTTTGCTCCTGGTCGAGCCGGGTGGGGCTCGGCTTGCTGGTTTTCTTGGTCGCCATGTTAGCCGCCAGCAATAGCCGGGATGATGCTGATTTCGTCGCCATTTTTCAAAGGGGTCTGTTGGTTCTGGAGGAAACGGATGTCCTCCTCGTTGACGTAAACATTCACGAAACGGCGCACTTCGCCCTTTTCGTCGAGCAGGCGCTCCTTGATGCCGGGATAGCGGGTTTG
>CAZSXX010000018.1:0-23956 GCA_964611245.1 uncultured Verrucomicrobiota bacterium
GCAGTTCGCCGCAATAATTTCGCCCAGAGCGAAACGCCAGCGAACCGCCCCGTTTCATCCGGCGTATCAGCGCGACGGTCAGGCCGGTTGCCAAGCTCGCATCGTAAAAGGAGCCGACGATCTTCCCCTCGCTTGGATATCGCCTTGGACGGCCAACGGGTCTTTTCTTTGTTTGTTTTTTCGTCATAAATTCACGCGGTTAGTTCAAACGGCCCGGAATGAGCACGCGCCCCAAGAGAGCGGTCCCAGCGGGGGTTCTTTTTCCACGGGAGCCTCCTAACTGCCCCCACGCCCCCACGAATGCCCCAAAGCGTGCGCCAGCGGCCCGTGGTGAGGTTTTTATTTCCGTTTTGAGTGAACACAGCGGACGGCCTGAAACGCCTGTTATGGCTGAAATTGGGAGCAATCCGGCGTCCGGTGCAGTTGAAAACAACAAGGGGAAGTTCACCATGCGAGGGGTGGTTAGGTCCGGGGTGGTCCGGGTGGTCCGGGCATTTTCCTTTTGTTTTCTATATTCTTCCTGCTCTCACAACATAAAGAATTTACCCGGACCACCCGGACCTAAGAGTATTATTCGCATGGTTTAATCCGGATTCCGGTCAGGATTGGCACCCGTTCATCCCCCAAGCGGGCTTTGGCTCCCCTGATTTGGGGAAACCGTTCATACAATCGGCGCAAGAAATGGTTCGGCAGTTCGGCGTGGAGATTCTTCTCCCCGCAGAATTCCACAAAGGCGGCGTGCAGGTGTTCCTTTTGCGCCCGGCCTTCAACGTCGAGTTCGCAACATTCGCGGACGAAAGTCCCAATCGGATCGTTGGATGTTCTAAAACGGTCGTGGACTTCGCGGGATTCGTCGCCACCCAAGGGGATTTCCCGCAGCGTCATCAGGCGGCGCAGTCCCTCAATCATGAAGTTTAGGACGCCCGGCTTGTTGGCGAGCAACCGATGTTTGAGCGTCACGTCAATTTGCGGTGGCGCGTAGTCGAACCGGATAAACCGCATCCGGCGCATTTCGGCTTCGGTCCCGTTTTTGAATCTGGGCAGGCCGTTGGCGAGAAACCAGAGCTTGCATGAACTTCGCAGGGTGAACGGTGCGCCATAAATTGGGCGGACTTCAATCGGCTCCCCGGAAACCAAAGTTTTGAAGTTCCCCGATTCATCGACGGCGAGGGAATCCAATTCAGTGCCCAAATTTACCGCGGCAAATTGCAAGCCCGGCAGGCTGTAGGATTTCGGGTCGCATATTTGGGACATTCCAAGGCGAGTAACCAGCCCATCCCCGAGAGTGGCGCCCACGGGTTCGGCGATGGTGGACTTGCCGCGCCCAGCTTCACCAAAGCAGGCGAGCGCAACCTCGAATCGGCAATCGGGATAGAGAAAGTTCCCGGTGCATAGTTGGAACAATTCGCGGTCCGCCGGGTCCGGCAGGCATTGGGCCAAGGTTGTCTCGAATAGTTCAAAGGTCGCTTCGGGCTGATATTCGCAGGCGATGGAGCGCGTGAAATTTCGTTCCGGCGAATGGGGGAACAATGTCACTTCGCCCTCAGGAGCAACGCGGATAATTCCGTTGAGCGCATTGATCAATATCCCATCGCCATCGAACTTCAGGGCGCCCGCGAGTTGATCTTGTGGTATCTGGCAGCGGCCCTCCAAGTGATCAAGCAACGCTTTTTCCCGGCGGGCTGTCCGCATTTCAGGCGGCAGGATGTTTTGCGCGGCGGGCCTGTAAATGTCGCGGGTGGATTCCCGGTAGGCGCCGTCCCGGTAAGCGAACCATTTCGGGCCGCATGTTCTCAATGGTGGCAGGCGGGCCTGCAATGCGTTGGCGAAATCAAATTCCGTCAATTCGCGGTTCGGCTCCAAAGGCAGGTCCGATTCTTTGATCGGCAGGTAATCGGAAAGCGAGTTCACTTCGTTCCTTTCGGGTCAAGAAAGGCGAGGTGTTGGCGTTTCCCAGTTTCAGCCCGGACGGGTCCGGGCAGTCGGCATGTATGGGCCGGGCTGAGCATGGCCACATCGCAGCCCAGAGCGGGCAGGATGGCGCCCATTTCCCGCAGGTCGTGGGGATCTGGGATATCAAACCAGCCGTGCAGTGATTTGTTCCCAGTGTCCACGATGGCCCGGAGGTGCAGGCGATTCTGCAACCAGCATAGGACCGCGCAAAAGTCGGGTTTCGATAGGACGTCACTTTCGACAACCAGGGAACGGCGGGCCGCAATGTTTTCTTTGGATCGGGAACACACACCCGGCTTGAATGCGCTTGGGCATACATGCTGGCCGGGGGGCTGGTTCTCTTCCTGAAGCCATTGCGCTGCGGTTCGGAAGTGATCCTCGAATCCGGGCCCCGAGTCCTTCAAATCGCCGATCCAGACAACATCGGTGGGCTCGAACAATTGGAGAAGCAATCGCCAATCGTCAACGGCGTGGCCGTCCAATTTATGCGGGCTCGCTTCCCAAAAGTCGGCGAGGTCAAACGCCCAATCGTCCAGAATGGAGTCGAGACTTTTCTCGGCCCGCATGGTCAGGCGCTCCAGTTCGGCCCGCTCACGTTTCCGTTGGATGTCCGCCGGGGATGGTCGCCAAGGTTTGCAATCTGGATTCGCTCCCCGCTCGGCTTTGGCGATGGCGGATCGCAGGGCGAAATTCTTCTCGGCAATGACGCCCGCGCATGAAGTGTGGACACAGAAGATTGTCGGCGCCCCGTCCAGGGTCACTCGGCATTCGCGTTTGTTTGACGGGTTGGAATGGAGGTCCATCCCGGGGCATTGGAGAAACCCCACGTTCAAATCCTGCCAATCAATTTCCCCGAGAATGGTCTGGGCGATCAGGTTGGGATTCACTTCAGGCCCCCTTCCATCGTCGAGAAGGTGGTTTTCATACTTCGCCGGACGGCGTCCAAATATGCGGAATCCTCTTTTTCTCTATCGATCTCCGCGTTGAACGCCTTCAGGTCCAGAACGGAGTCGATGGTTTCCCTGAGCAGGCGTTGAAGCTCGCCGGGCGCCACCGCTTCGAGTTCGTACGCCAGCCCCCCGTGGAGGGATTCGAACTTGGCATAGTTGGAGCTGGATTTCTTCGCCTCCATCCCCGGCGGCAGGTTGAGCGCCTTGACTTGGGCGGCGGTGAGCCCGGCTTTGATGGGGTGGATGTTCTCAATCCCGAAATCGTCCCGGAGGGACCGCGCAAAGGATGTGGATATTTCCTCGCCATCAGGATCAAGGTCACTGAGGAAAAGCAGAATCAATTTTTCCTTTCCGCTTTTCTTGAAACGGGAAACCAAGTCCCGCCGGGGTGGGAATGATGAGTATCCCCGCCCGATGGTGAGTGGAATCCGATATTCCATCGCCACCGGCCCGATTGTGCTTTGGACTGTGATTTTTTCGCCGATGATTTCGATATGGTTGGGTTGGGTTTGCTGGAGGTTGCGGTAATAGCCCTTTAGGAACTGATCAGTCTCGGAGCGCATGTATGGCGCAATGGAAGAATGGCAGTCCCACACCGAAACCGGGCGGGTTGGATCGTCGATGACGTCCCAAGCGATAGCCCCTTCCAATCGGGCGCGGATCAATAAGTCGCTGAGCGCAGCATACGATTTTTTGTCGTTTCGATATTGCGATCCCGGCTTGCTCGCGTGAACAAGTGGCGGGTTGTTCAACAACTGGTAATGAATTTGCCGATCGGTGAGCGGCCAGAAGTCTGCGAGTGAATCAATGATTTTGATTACCGCGTTTAGAAACGGGTCGCGGGCATTGGATATTCTTGACCTGCATTTTGCCTCGCCCAAATCAATGTTGGATTCGGTTTTGACGCGGGCCTTCTCCCGCCGATGCTCAAGGAGGAGCCGATACGATTCCTCGGGGTTGGCGGACACAAGTTCCTCGCGGAGTATCTCATCGCTGCCCTTCACCCGTTGCCGGTTGTACTCGCGAAGCAGCCTGAAAAACTCGTCGGGGTCATCCTCCTTTGCGATTGGCACAACCCGGCAGGGAATTTCGTCGAGGTCCGCAACTTGGGCGGCAGCATATCGGCGGTGGCCCGATATAATGAATCCATCCGATGAGACAACCAGCGGCTCCAAGATTCCACGTTCCTCGATGCTCGCGGCCAATGCGATGATCTCGGGGTCATCCGGATCAATAGGCCGATAGAGTTTATCGTTTTCCGGGGCAGGGGATATTTCCCGGATGGGGAAAAACTGAACATGTTCAGTTTCTGGAGAAGTAGGGGCGGCGGTGCTCATCGGCTCCCTCCTTCCGGAGCAGCCTGACTTGACCGGCACGGCGGGTTGAATGATGATTGAGGCATCGACGGTTCCTTGGGCGATGCTGTGGCGGCATCGCCTTTTTTATTCCCGAGCTTAATTTTTTTCATGCGGGAGTAATCGAATGGCGTGTCCCGGTTCACACCTGTCACCGGGCAGGCAGTACGCGAAGTAACTTTTCCTTACAAACGCCCCAAGAAGGTCTATGACAAGTTCGGCGTCATACTTGTTAATTACAAAGCCATCGCGTAAGGCAGTTTCAACTGGCACAGTTCCGTCGTCCGATTCAAACCAGAGATGGTTGCCGCCGCTGTGATCCAAGTATAAAACGGGCAAACTTATGGCGGCCTCCTTATCCCTACCGGCGACGAAGTTTTTAACCATCGTGAGAATTAAAGGCACGTCGTTTGGGGTGATTCTGAACCCGTTGAAGAAAGCCGCACCAATTGGGACTTGCTCCCCGTCCTGTTCAAGCCAAATACGGTCGCCTGAACTGCGATCCAGGCGCAAATAAACAGCACTCATCGGGCACCTCCATTGCGGAGCGCCTTTTCGTTCAAGCGCGTTTGGACGGCCTCAAGGTCGAACCTGACCAAGTGTCCAATCTTCCAGAACGGGAGAAGTCCAGCCTTCATCCATCCGTCGATGGTCCGGGTCGTCACCCCGAAGTGAACGGCCATTTCCTGTTTTGTTTTCGGCTTCGCGTTTTCAATGTTTAACATATGCGGTTGAACCTATAGGCAGTGCCTATTTGCGCAAAGAATGACATTGTCTACCCATGGGCAAACGATATAGGCTTTCCGCATTATGAGACGTTCTCCTGAGTTACACGCACTCGCGGCGCTGAGGTTGGAATTGAATTTGACCCAAAAGGAACTGGCGCGGCGCATCGGCATGTCCCCGAAAACCATCCAGGCCGTTGAGTTAAAAAAGCTGGAGCTTAGCGACAAGATGGCGATGCGGGTTCACGATGAAACCGGGGTGGATATCGGATGGCTGAAAAACGGGAAGCCAAGCGTTCCGGTAGATTCAATGGGGAATGCGTTGACGCTGGAGAAATACGAAAAAAAGCGAGCGGCGGATTGGTCCAATTCGGACCCACACTTTCAAGCGCATGTCACTGGAATTTATTCTGGCGTGAGTGTGTTGGCGCTCCTTGGCCTTTACGTGAAGATGAACAACGAGCGGAGCGCGCATCTTCAATACAAGGTCAACGAAATGATTTTGGACCTTTACAAAGAGTTTTGGCCCGGCATCCGGTTGAATGACGATCCAAGTTGGCCCCACCTACTTCAACTCGTTCGGGAATCAGTCAAGGACTGGAAAACAATGGACCCTCGGACCATTGCAGAGCTCGTCGGGACTAATGTTACCCTTGAAAAACCGGCTGGAAAAAAGGGAATCATCGCGGGGATGTTCGATGGATTGGCGCCGATTTTTGGTCCAACGCGGAAGATGGGCGCCCCGATGCTCCCAACGGAGCTTGGTAAAAAGCCACCCGGCAAAAAGGTCAAGCCGCCGTCGGCATCGCAATAATCTTCCCGTCCTCAGCGGTCAGGGGTTCGATGGCGAACCATTCGCGGGCCGTTTCGGGCCTGACCACGTCCCGGTAATTCTTGAAAATCATCGTCTCAGAGTTCCCGGCTTCCATCGCAACTTGTGCGGCGCTCTGGATTTCGGCCAGCCGGTAGGAAATGAATGAATGGCGGAGCGCATTCCGTTTCCATGTCAGGGCGGACCGGGTGGGGGTCTTTGCCGCCATGTCGCGTATCTGCTGGCCAATGTCGGCGAACCTGACAACCGGGGCCTCGGGTGTGCGGTCCCGGAATGGAGCCAGCCACTTCGCCAGATTGGCCGATATGGGCACAAGGCGGCGAGCGCGGGTTTTGGCTTTCCGGGCCTTCACTTCAATTTTTCCGGGGATGGTGAACACGTCGGCCCATGTCAGGCGCTCAATCTCGGCGGAGCGGAGCCCGGCGAATGCGCCGATGGCAAGGAACGGGATGACGTCCGGGTGGGCCCGGCCAAGGAACGCCCGCAGTTCGGACGGGGTGAAGGTCGTCACTTCGCCTTCGTCGTCGTCTTGGACCTTGTCCACGTGGGCCATTTCGGACCAATCGGCGGGCAGGTAGTGTTTGGACTTGGCGAATTCAAAGAGGGTGCCGATGGAGAGGCGGAAATTATTGCGGGAGCGGATGGAGAGATTCAGGGCGTCGAGGAATTCCACGATCTGATTCCCGCCCACGTCGGCGATGTTGCATTGGAAGGCGGCGGCAAACTTCCCGTGCCGGTAGCGGCAGTCGGCCAAGTAGTCAGCGCTCTTTTTGGCCTTCACCTTGGCGTCGAGGAATTCAGCGGCCACCTCGGCGACGGTGCGGGCCTTCATGTCCGTTGGATGTTTGGCGGCGAAGTAGCGGGCGGCCTCCACGATGGAACGCCCGCCAAGGGTCTTGAACGCCTCGGCATATTCCCGGATGGCGGATTCAAGATGGACGCCCAGCGGTTCCAGCATGGCGCAGGAATTGACGTAGGTTGACCTGTCAGAATTTGTCAGGGAAAGCGCCGCGTTCTCCCCGTGGTTTATCTTGTCGGCGATGGAGCCCGCCTCCTTTTTGGCGTCGGCCAGGTCCGCGAACGCCCTCCTTTTGCGGGAATCACCCTCGCGCCAGGCAATGGTGTAGCCGTTGTAATCGCCTTTTGGGGTGTGGTAGATGGTGACAACGCTTTTGATTGTCAGCGGGAAGGATTGCGCTCTCATGGTGCGGATTGTCAGGAATCCGTCAGGAATTTGCAAGCACCATCGAAATCCTTAGGAAAAATGGCGACCCTATCGGGAATCGAACCCGAGCACCCGCCGTGAAAGGGCGGTGTCCTAACCGCTAGACGATAGGGTCAGCCGAAGCGTCCGGGGAATATAGGCGTGGATGACGGGATGTCACGCGATTTTTTGTGGTTCCTGCGGATTCGATTCGGGGCCCTCGGCGGAATTGGGCTCTTTTGCGGGTTTTTTGGACCGTTTGGCCTTGGCTCGGCCGGTGAGGAAAAAAGTTTCCATGAGGCCTTTGCCTTTGACTTCGATGGCGCCCCGTTTTTCGAATTCGAATTCGTCGCGCAGGGCGGCGTGGATGTTGGCGGTGGCTTGGACGCGGCCAGGGAGGCTGTGGGACTCCATGCGGCTGGCGGTGTTGACGGTGTCGCCCCAGAGGTCGTAGATGAATTTGTTGCGGCCGATGATGCCGGCGATGACGGGGCCAGTGTGGATGCCGACGCGCAGGGCGATGTTGGTGTGGTAGCCGCGGTTGAACCGCTCCATTTCTTTCATCATGGCGAGGCAGAAGTCGGCGGCGGAGTGGACGTGGCCGGGGTTGGGGGAGGGGAGGCCGCTGGCGGCCATGTAGGCGTCCCCGATGGTCTTGATTTTTTCGAGGCCAAATTTTTCGGTGAGCAGGTCGAAGGCGGAAAAGATTTCGTCGAGGAGGCGCACCACCTCGTCGGCGGAGATGTGCATGGAGAGGGAGGTGAAGCCGACGAGGTCCGCGAAGACGACGGTGGCCTCGGGAAAGCTGTCGGCGATGGCGTTCTCGCCATTCTTGAGGCGGGCGGCGATCGGGGCCGGGAGGACGTTGAGGAGGAGGCGCTCGGATTTTTGCCGTTCGGCCTGGATGCGCTGGAGGTAGATTTGCTCGAGGTCGCGCATGCGTTTTTTCTCGAGGACGGCGCCGATCCGGGATTTCAGGAAGACGGGGTTGAAGGGCTTGGCGACGTAGTCCTCGGCGCCGGCGTCGATGCATTCGACGATGCGGTCCATGACGTCGAGGGCGGAGAGCATGATGACGGGGATGTTGCGGAGGCGTTCGTCGCCCTTTATTTCCATGAGGACCTGGGAGCCGTCCATTCCCGGCATGAGGTAGTCGAGGAGGACGAGGTCGAATTTTCTGGCCCGCATGGCCTCGAGAGCCTTTTCGCCATTTTCGGCGGAGTAGACGGTGTAACCGAGCCGGAGAATCCGGCGGCCGAGCATTTCACGGTTTTCGGGGTCGTCATCGACGATGAGAATGTCGGCGAGGATGGCGGGAGGCGCGGCGCGAATGAGGTGTTCGGTTTGGCCGGCCTGGGCGGGCCGGGACGAGTCGGGCGGTTCGGCGGCGTCCAAGCCCGCCGGCGTGAGAAGGAAGTTTTCCAAGAGGGCCAAGAGGGACCGCCCAGCATGGGCGATTTTCTGGAAATCGGCGACGAGGGTGTGGAGCCCGGCTTCTTCGGCTTGTTCGAGGAGCATCTCGCTGTATCCCACCACATGATTGATGGGGGTGCGCAGGTCGGGGAGGCTTTGGCGGACATCCAGGCGCCGGGCCGGGCCATCGGCGTTGGAGAATATTTCCGAGACGAGGGCGAGCAACTGGCGGCCGGCGGATTGAATCCGCTTCACGTCATCCAGGTAGATCAACTGCCCCATGTCCAGGAGGTCCTCCTCGACGATTTCGCCGTAGCCGATGATGTGGTTGATGGGAGTGCGGAGTTCGTGGCGGATTTTGGCGAGCTGAGCTTTGTTTTCGGGGAGGGTGACGATGACGTCCTCCAAAGCTGGCAGTGGCTTTGGAGTCCGCGGCAGATCGGACTTTTTCTTGGCGGTCACAGGATTGGCTGAGGCGAAATTGGCCCGCCGGAAGGCGGAAGGCAAGCAGGCAGAATGCCCAGGTTTGGGAACGACCGGGGCGCGGCGAAGAATTTTCTGTCATCAGGAAACGCGGTCGCCCATATTCCAGCGATTCGCGAACGCGCCGGTGTTTTTGCAGATGACCGGCCAGATTGCGAAGGCCATGCGCATGAAGAAAAGCCCCTTTCCGCCGCCCGTCATTCGCCGATCCATGCAGCCGCAACTGGGCGCCCGAGGGCGCGGAGGAGCTTCCCCAAGCCTGGGCATTTTATTGATGGTGGTGGGGTGGCTGGGCTCCGCAACGGTCCGAGGGGCAAGCGCGGGTGACGCCGCAAATGTTGATTGGCCCAGTTACCTCGGGGACAAGGCGCGCACCCATTATTCGAGTCTCCAGCAGATCAATCGAACGAACGTCGCACGCCTCAAGGTTGCGTGGACGCACGACACGGGCGACAGAGGCGAGTACCAGGCCAACAACCTGATTGTGGGCGGGGTTCTCTACACTGCGTCGCCGACGAGGAAGGTCATCGCGCTGGACGCGGCCACTGGGAGGGAGTTGTGGAAGTGGCATGCGCAGTCGGAGCGGCCGGGCGGTGGGGGCGGACGCCAGCGGGGCCTGGTTTTTTGGCAGAACGACGCGGGGGGCGAGCGGAGGATTTTCACGGCGTCGGGCAATCATCTTTATGCCCTGGACCCGGCGACGGGGCAGCCGATACGAAGTTTTGGAGAGAACGGCTCGATTCATCTTGGGTCGGGGTTGGATGTGGAGGGGACGCCTGGGGTGGGGTTGAACACGCCCGGGGTCACATACAAGGATTTGTTGATCCTTGGGGGGATTGGAGGGCCCGGAGCGGTGAGGGCGTTGGATGTCCGGACCGGGGCGCGGCGGTGGATTTTTCATTTGATTCCCAGGCCGGGCGAGTATGGGCACGAGACTTGGCCCCCGGAGGCGCACAAGTCCGCGACCGGGCTCATGCCGTGGTCCGGGCAGGCGTTGGACGAGGAGAGGGGAATTGTTTATGTGCCGACCAAGACGGCGGAGCCGGATTTTTACGGAGGCCGCCGGCACGGGGCGAATTTGTTCGCGAATTGTTTGGTCGCGCTGGAGGCAGCCACCGGCAAGCGGCTGTGGCATTACCAGATTGTCCACCATGACTTGCTGGACAAGGATTTGCCGTGCCCGCCGGTGCTGTTGACCGTGACGCAGAACGGGAAAAAGATCGACGCGGTCGCGCAGGGAACCAAGCACGGGCGGTTGTTTGTCTTTGACCGGGTGACCGGGGCCCCCTTGTGGCCGATTGACGAGAAGCCTGTGCCGCAGTCGGATTTGGCGGGCGAGCAGGCGTGGCCGACCCAGCCGTTCCCGACCAAGCCGCCGCCATTGATGCGGCAGGGTTACACCGAGCAGGACGCGTCGAACATCTCGCCGGAAGCTTACACGAACACGCTGGAGCGAATCCGGGCGTCGCCAAATTTTGGGCCGTTTCCGGCGCCGAGCCTCCGGGAAACGGTGATGTTTCCCGGGTTTGATGGCGGGATGGAATGGGGCGGCGGCGCGGCGGACCCGGCGGGGATTTATTATGTGAATGTGAATGAGATGCCGTGGCTGCTGCAGATGGTGGAGGTGCGGCGCGCGGATGGGTCGGCGGTGCCCCGCGGGGAGCAGGATTACATGGCGTTCTGCGCGCCGTGCCATGGGCTGGACCGGGCGGGCAATGCGCCGGGCGGATTTCCTTCGCTGGTGGATGTGGGCGCTCGAAAGCCGCGGGAGCAGATTTCGTTGATCACGAAACAGGGGGCGGGGCGGATGCCGGCGTTTGACCAGATTTCCGACGCGCAACGGAACGCGATCCTTGATTATGTGCTTGGCACCAACCAAGCGACGGTGGGGCGCCCGGAACGGGGAGGAGTCGCCCCCGAAAAAAAGGGCGGCGTGCCCGAATATGCTTTCACGGGCTTCCGCCGGTGGCTGGACGGCGAGGGGTATCCGGCGATCAAGCCGCCATGGGGGACGCTGAACGCGGTGGATTTGAACACGGGGGAAATCAAGTGGCAGGTTCCGCTGGGTGAATACGCCAAATTAACGGCGCGGGGCATCCCCCCGACGGGCACGGAAAATTATGGCGGCCCGGTGGTGACGGCGGGAGGGCTGGTCTTCATTGGGGCGACAGCGGATGAAACCATGCGTGCGTTCGACAAGGAGACGGGGGCGATCCTATGGGAGGCCAAGTTGCCGTTCGGGGGAAATGCCACTCCGAGCACTTACATGGTCAATGGGCGGCAATTCGTCGTGATTTCGGCCGGGGGCGGGAAGTCGGGCCGGCCCGCCGGTGGGAGCCTGGTCGCCTTCGCGCTGCCCGAGACGGAAAAGGAGTAGCGCGGCGCGCGTGCATGACACTTTTTGTTTTTCATTTTCACCTGCGCCCAGGCGGAGTGCGGCGGATCATTGAGCTGGCCGTTCCAAACTTGGTCAAGGCAAGCAAAGGAAGGATCACGCGGGTGGCGTTGGCGACGGGTGAAGCCGATGATGAAAAATGGAACGCATTCTTTGTCCGGCACGCCGCGCCGACCCCGGTCGAAATCCTGGTCAACCCAGCGTTTGGCTATGCTTCGGAACAGGGCGCGATTGGAAGGGAGCGACTGCAGGAACGGGTGCGAAAGGGGCTGATGGGAATGTTCGCGGCTTCGCCGGAACCGGACTCCCTGATCTGGGCGCATAACTTGGGGATTGGGCGGAACCTCATCCTCATGCAGGAATTGGCGACGATTGCCGGGGAAAAAGGGATTCGGATGATCGTTCATCACCACGATTGGTGGTTTGACAATCGGTGGATGCGCTGGCGGGAGATGAGGCGCTTTGGCTTCCGGACGATGGGGGCGGCGGCGAAGGCGGTGTTTCCCGCGTCCAAACAGGTTTGGCATCTGGCGATCAACCAAGCGGACGCGCGCATTTTGAAGAGGCATTTCGGGGCGCGAGCGGGCTGGCTGCCGAACTTGACCGAACGGGGGAAGCCGCCGGAGGCGGCGGCGGTCAAAGCGGCGCGGGAATGGCTCGGGCGGAAACTGGACGGGCACAACGGGCCGGTGTGGATTTTGCCGTGCCGGATGCTGCGGCGGAAAAATGTCGCGGAAGCACTGTTGCTGGCGCGCTGGCTGCGGCCGGAGGCGTGGCTGGTCACCACGGGCGGGGTGAGCTCCGCGGACGAAACGGCCTATGCAAAGCGGCTGGAGAAGGGTGCGCTTCGGCACGGGTGGAAGCTGCGGATTGGCGTCCTGGCGGGGGACGACGAGGGAAAGCCCGGCATCCCGGAGCTGCTGGCGGCGAGCGAATGCGTGATGCTGACGTCGGTGCAGGAGGGGTTTGGTTTGCCTTACCTTGAGGCCGCCGCGGCGGGCCGGCCATTGATCGCGCACGCGCTGCCGAACATCGCGCCGGATTTGGAACGGCTCGGGTTTGAATTCCCACAGTATTACAAGGAGATACTGATCCACCCGGATTTGTTTGATTGGAAGGCCGAAGTGATCCGCCAGCGCCGCCTTTTCCGGGAGTGGTCCGGGCAGGCTCCCGGGCCTGTCCGAAAGCTGGCCGCCTCTCCCCTGGTGGTGCGGCTTGCGGCCACGCCGAGGCCGATTCCGTTCGACCGCCTCACCCAGACCGCGCAATTGGAGGTCCTGGCGAAATCCGCGATCGAATCCTGGGACGCCTGCGCGCCGCTGAATCCATTTTTGGGTGAGTGGCGGGAGCGGGCAAAGAAGGGCGCGCTGCAGGCGTCGGCTTGGCCTGAAAGCGCGGCGGAATGGCTGTCGGGCGAATCGTACGGGCGGCGATGGATGGAAATGACGGGGCGAAAATCCAGCGGCGCGCCGTCGGCGGACAACGCGAGCGCGGCCCAGAAAGATTTTATAAGCTGGAAACTCGGGCCGGAGAATGTTTATCCGATCCTATGGGCGAAGGAAACATGAGCATTCGGGCGGCAATTTGCGACATCTACAAAACGATCCTTGAGGTCGGACCGCCGCCGTCGGACGCGGACCAACGTTGGCAGACGCTGTGCCGACAGGCCGCGCCCGGAAAAACCGGGCCGACGCTGGGGCAGTTCGCGGAGGCCGCGACGGAGATCATCCGCCGCCAACATGCCGGGGCGAAGGCGATTGGAGTTCCGTATCCGGAGATCTACTGGCCGGATGTGGCTGGTGAGGCGTTGCCGTGGCTGAACTCACTCGGAGCCGCGGCGTTGGGAGATTTCCTTTTTGAGCATGCGCAGCTCCAGCGAACGGTCCGGCTGATGCCCGGGGCCGCGGAGGCGCTCGCGGGATTGGCGGGGGGCGGGGTGCGGCTGGGATTGGTGTCCAATTCGCAGCCGTACACGCTTCGGGAACTGGATTCGGCGCTGCAGGCGGCGGCGCTCACTCGGCAGATGTTCCTCCCGGAGCTCTGTTTCCTTTCGTTCGACAACGGGTTCAGCAAGCCGGATGCGCACGTTTTCAGGATTCTGGCGGCGCGCCTGGCGCAAATGGGAATCAGCCCCGGCGAGGCGATCATCATTGGGGACCGGGAGGACAATGACATTGTCCCGGCGAGGGCCGCCGGTTTCCGGACTTGGCGGCTGTCGGGTGAATCGACGCCGATGACCGGGGGCGGGTGGAGCGAGTTCAGCGAGGCGCTGAGGGAATCGAAGAGTTCCGCGGGGCTTTGATTCGCGGGCTTGGGTCAGGGGGCGGAATTGTCCAACTGGACGGCTTCGTGCATTTCCTCAAGGAATGACGGCAGGGCGGATTGCACGCGGTTCCAATTGGGGATGAGGGGCGACCAAAGGGGATCAGCCAGGAAGGCTTTGGCGGCCATTTGGATGCTCCGGGCGAAGGTGGAGACGGCGTGCTCCTCCTCATGGCGCGGGAAGCTCAACCCGTTCATGGCCGCGTCGGCGGAATAAAAGCGCAGGGTGTCCTCGGCCTGGCGCATGTAGGCGCTGAGGAGAGTGTCGAGGAGGCCGGCGTCGATCTTGATGCCCTCCGCGGCCATGCGGCGGAAGAACGATTTGGTGATGTCGACCGCCATTTTGTTCAGGCCCTTGTCGGCGTCGCGGACGGAGATTTCCTGGTGTTTGTGGTCGTAGTTGTCGCAAAGCTCGGATTGGCAGATCGCGCGCGGGGAGGCGTTGCGGAAAATCTCCGCGAGCATGCCGACCTCCAAAGCCCAGTCGTACGGGATGCGGACGCGGCGGACGAGGTCGACATCCATGGAAAACTCGCCCGCCAGGGGATAGCGGAAGGTGTCCATGTAAACGAGCAGCGGCTGGGGGCCAAGAATGCTGCGGAGGGCGCGGATGAGGGGGGTGACGAGGAGGCGCATGGCGCGGCCGTTGAGCTTCGTGGTGACCCGGGCGTAATAGCCCTTGCAAAAGTCGAAGCCCAGGCTGGGATGCGCCACCGGATAGCAAAGGCGGGCGAGCAACTCCCGGCTGTATGTGATGATGTCGCAGTCATGCGTGGCGATCATCCGGGAGGTCTCGCTGGCCAAGACATAACCGAAACAGGTCCAGACGTTGCGGCCTTTGCCGCCGGGGCCGACCTCGAGGTCCGCCTCGCGCAGCTTTTCATAGAGCTTTTGGATGCGGGGGCCATCGTTCCAAAGGAGCGTGGTTTTCTGCGGGAGAAGCTTGAAGAATTTGCGCGCTTTTTCCCAGTCGCGCTTGGACGCCTTGTCCACACCCACGACGATCTGCTCGAGGTATTTGACCTGGGACAGCTCCTTGACGATCCGGCGCAGGGCGGGGGTGCCGAGCTCCTTGACGTGGCAGGGCAGGATCAGCGCGATGGGCGTTTCTTTGTTGTACTCTTCGAGTTCGCGCTCGAGGCGGGCGACATTGGGATTGCCGAGCCGGTGGAGGGTGGCGACCGCGCCGGTTTGAAAAAAATCAGACATCAGTTCATCGTTTTTAACCTAAGCCAGTTGACCTCATACGGCTGAAGTGTCAACCCCCCACTTGCGGAAACTGTTTGGTCGGCGAGCAGGCCGGACTCAATGTTTTCCACGGCAATTCCACCCACCGGCTTGCCGGAAACATTTTGGAGGCAAAGGACGGGTTTGTCGCCATCCGGGGATGTCCGCAAAATGGCGAAGACGCCCGGCCCAAAATCGGGAAATTCCTGGGAGCCTCCCGGGTGGAACGCGGATTCCGCGCGTCGGACTTTGAGCATGGCCCGGAAACGGCCGAAGACCTGCGCGCGCAGCGATTGTTTGTCGCCGAGGGCGGCGTCCAATTCCTCGCGGGTGAATTTTTGCCGATTGATGCGGCGGTTGATGCCGGTGGCGAGGGCGGCGTCGCGGTCGTTCCGGGAGCCGAAGAGGGAATGGAAATAGATGCCCGGCATGCCGCGGAGCGCGAGGAGAATGGCTTGGGCAACCATGAAACGGTCGACCTGCAGTTCGATGGGCTCGGGGGAGTTGGGATCGTTGAGCGCGTCGAAATACACGATGTTCATCTCATACGGGCTTTTGGAGCCGTCGGCGTTGTGTTTCCAATTGATGAACCCGCCGTTGTTCTGGCAACGCTCGACGAGGAAATTGATCTCCGGCTCGGGAAGCAGGCCGCGGGCGGGATTGAGTCCGATGCCGTCGTGGGAAGCCAGGAAATTGAAGAACGTGACGCGGTCGGATGGCAGCGTGAGGGACTGCGCCCAGGCGCGGAGGTGCGAGGCGTCGCCCCGAGTGATCGCGTGGAGGACGAGCGGGGGGAGGGCGAAATTGTAAACGAGCTGGGCCTCGTTGGAGCCGTCGCCGAAGTAACTGATGTTGTCCGAATGGGGGACGTTGGTCTCGGTGATGAGCAGGACTTGAGGGGCGACATTGTCCAGGATGGCGCGCCAGAGTTGGATGACCAAATGGGTTTTCGGCAGGTGAATGCACGAGGAGCCGATCTCCTTCCAGAGGTAGGCGATGGCATCCAGGCGGATGAAGCGGGCGCCTTGTTCGACATAGAAAAGGAGGGCTTCCAGCGTGGCGAGGAACACTTCGGGATTCTTGAAGTTCAGGTCGACCTGGTCGGCGCTGAAGGTGGTCCAGACTTTTCGCGGCCCATCCGCGGTTTGAAATCCGGTCAGCAAAGGGAGGGCGCGGGGACGGACGACTTGGGAAAGGTCCGGAGATCCCTCGACGGTGACGAAGAAATCGCGGCGGCGCGGGAGGCTGGATTGGAACTCCGCGAACCATTGGCCTTGCGCGGACATATGGTTGAAAACGGCGTCGAACATCAGGTCAAACGACTGGCCGAGGCGCGACACATCATCCCAGGAGCCCAGCGCCGGATCGACCTTGAAGTAGTCCGTGACCGAGAAGCCGTCATCGGAGGTGTAGGGAAAGTGGGGCAGGATATGGACGCCGCTGACCACCTCGGCCAGATGCTCCTCGGAGAATCTCGCCAAGGCCGCCAGCGGTGGGCGGCCCTCCTCGCGGACCATGTCGCCGTAGGCAATCAACAGCGCGTCGCGCTGGGTGAGGTCCAAGGCGCCGCGCTGGAGAGCGGGCGTGGAAAACCGACGGCGAAAGTCATCGAGCAGGGTGGCCAGGCGTGGCCAGACAAGGGCGGCCTGATCGGCCCCGTAAACGGATTGAAAGAGCCCGCGAATGGATTCCGTGGAGGTGTCGCCAGTCATGATTTAGCCTCGGTGAGTATGGATTGAAGGTCGGATTTTGACGGCTGGAGATCGACGTGGGCCCCCATTTGCTGAATCTCGGTCAGGGAAGTGACGCCCTCGCCGACCCTGGCCATGCCGTCCTCGAGGACAGTGTTCAGGCCCCGTCGGCGAAGGTGGGCGC
Organism: uncultured Verrucomicrobiota bacterium; assembly: GCA_964611245.1. Classification (GTDB taxonomy): domain Bacteria; phylum Verrucomicrobiota; class Verrucomicrobiia; order Limisphaerales; family SXQI01; genus CAZSXX01. Next base: position 16,735 of record CAZSXX010000018.1, read on the forward strand.
GGAGGGCGTGTTCATCCGCGTTGTTGAGGATGAGGGCATAATCCGACTCATCGCGGTGCCAGACTTCAAAGACGCCCACGCGGCCCTTGTAGCCGGTCTTCCGGCAGGAGTCGCAGCCGACGGCGCGCCAGAGCTTCGCCGGAACCTTCAAGTTCAGCGAGTCAAGCCAGTCCTTCTCCTCGCTGGAAACTTTGCAGGGCTGGCGGCACTTGACGCAGAGGCGGCGGACCAGGCGCTGGTTGACGACAATTTGCAGGACGGTGGCGATTTGATGGTCGGGGATGTTCCAACTGCGGAGGATGGTCACGACCCCCGCGGCATCGGGGCAATGAAGGGTGCTCATGACAAAATGGCCGCTGGCGGCGGCTTCGACGGTGACGCGGGCGGATTCCAGGTCGCGAATTTCGCCGACGAGAAGGTAATCGGGATCCAGGCGAAGCATGGCGCGCAAGCCGGCCGCCAAGCTCAGGCCGTGGGGGGTGTCGACCTGAATCTGGGCGATGCCGTCGATTGGGTATTCGATCGGGTCCTCGATGGTGATGACGGTGTGGTTTGACAGCTCCAGTTCGTGAAGGAGGGCGTAAAGGGTGGTGGTTTTGCCGCTGCCGGTTGGGCCGGTCACCAGGCACATGCCGGTGACTTGGCCGAGCCACTTTTCAAACCGCTTGGCGTCGATTGGGGCCATGCCGAGTTCGCGGATGCTGTGGAGAAGGCGGGTGGGGTCCAGCAGCCGGAGGGCAAGTTTTTCGCCGCCGAAACAGGGGGCGGTGGCGAGGCGCATCTCCAATTGGCGGCCCTGGATTTCAAACCGAAGGCTGGCGTCCTGGGGGAGAAAACAGACGACCGGATCGAGGTTGGCGCGGGTCCTGAAATAGCGGACGAATTTCTGGCCGGCCTCCGGCTGGAGCTGGGCCGCGTCGTGCATCAGGCCATCGACCCGCACGCGCAGGCGCCAACCTTGGCTGAAGGGCTCGAGATGGATGTCGGTGATCCGGTTCTGGAGGGAATCCTCGAGGATGGCGCGGGCGAGGCGCTCCGCGGAATCGATGGAGGTTGGCACGGAACCCTGCTCCAGAAGCTCGTGAAAACGAGGCGCGAGGGCCGGATTGATCTTCGGCAGCCATGCTTTGGGGGCGGGGATGGATTCCATAAACCCATTATTGAAGTCGGAGGTGGGCGCTGGCAATTGGGCGCCATCCCAGCCCGGCCTCAGTGAAACGATTAGAAGGCCCCTTTTGTTGGTGCGTTATTTTTTCCTCCTTTTATCCTCCATCGCTGTGCCGCGCCAGAAGCCAACATTGAACGCCCCCGCAACGGGCGGGGAAGGGAGCCGGAGGAACCCGGGCCGCGCGCGGAGGCGCGCCGCCGGACGGAAGCCGGACTTCAACGGTCAGTTGGCCGCAATCGTCGAATTTTCAAACGACGCGATCTTCAGCCGGGATTTCAAAGGGACGGTCACGACTTGGAACGCCGCGGCGGAAAGGATTTTCGGCTTTTCCGCCGCGGAGATCATTGGGCGCCCCAGCCAGGCATTGCTGCCGCCGGATTGCCGGGATGAGTTCCGGACGCTCTTGCGGCGGTTGCGCCGGGGCGAGGTGGTCGAGCATTTCGAGACGGAACGAATCCGCAAGGACGGGCAGCGAATCCATGTCTCATTGACGCTGTCGCAGATCCGGGAAGCGGACGGGCGGATCATCGGTTTTTCGACGATTGCCCGGGACATCACGGAGTTCCGGCGGATGCGCGAGGCGATTTCGCGCCGGGAGCGGGAGCTGGATGACCTGTTCGAGCAGGCGTCGGTGGGGCTCGTGCTGGTGTCCCCGGACGGGGAGACGCTGCGGGCGAACCAGGCGTTCCTTTCCGTCCTGGAAATGCCCGGCGGGGCGGTCGTGGGGAGGCCATTCCATTTTTGCCATCCGGACAAGGCGGGGCTGGCCGGGATGCTGGAGCGGTTGAAACGGCGGGAGTCGCTGCACAATGTCGCGACCGAGCTTGCCACCGGCAAAGGGGAGACGAGGCATGTGTTGGTGGACGCGGATGGGCTTTGGGAGGATGGAGTTTTGGTCCACTCGCGGTGGTTTGTGCGGGACGTTTCCCGGCGGCGCCAGCTTGAACGGGAGTTGCTGGAGAGCAGCGACCGCGAACGGCGTGGCTTCGCCCAGGAACTGCATGACGGGCTGGGGCAGCAGTTGGGCGGAATCGCCTACCTGAGCAACGTGCTGCGGCAGCGTCTGGAAACGAAACAGGCGCCGGAAGCGGAGGCGATCGCCCATATATTCAGGCTGGTGCGGAAGGCGATTGAGGACACGCGGCGCATGGCGCGCGGACTGTCGCCGATCCGGGAGTCGCCCGAGGGCCTGCTGGAAGCGATCAAAGAGTTGGCCGCGCAAACGGCGGAGTTGGCGGGGATCCGGTGCCGCGTGAAATGCCCGGGCCGGGCGTTGGTTTCGGATGTGGCGGTGGCGGGCCACCTTTATCGGATCGCGCAGGAGGCGGTGAACAACGCGGTGAAGCACAGCGGCGCCCGGGCGATCGAGATCGAGCTGAGGAAGGCGGGCCGCGACATCACGCTCATGGTCTCCGATGACGGAACGGGAATTGGATTGCTGCCGCCCAACCGGCCCGGCCTTGGGCTGAGGATCATGAAATACCGCGCGTTCCTGATCAACGGCACACTGGAATTCAAGGGTCGGCGTCCCCATGGGACAACGGTTGCATGCCGGGTTTCCTTGGGGCCGCGCGGAAACAAAGGCGGCCGAAACCCATAAATCCAGGAGCAAATGGCCACGCAAAAGGTTCCCCAAGTCCCGCCGGCGCGGAGGCGAGTTTTGATTGTGGATGACCACGACGTGCTGCGGGAGGGGTTGGTGATGCAAATCAACGCGGAGGCGGACCTTGAAGTTTGTGGCGAGGCGGCGAACGCCCGGGCCGGCTTGGCGGCCATCGAGAAGCTGGAACCGGACATTGTGGTGGCCGACATCAACCTGCCGGGGCGAAATGGACTGGAGCTGATCCGGGACATCCACGCGGTCCGCCCGGGGCTGCCGGTTTTGGCGCTTTCGATGCATGACGCGACTTTTTTCGCGGAACGGGTGTTGCGGGCCGGGGGCCGGGGGTATGTGTCGAAGCAGCAGAGCGGACAGTCGTTGATCGGGGCGATCCGGCGAGTGTTGAATGGGCAGATTTACCTGAAGGACGACGTCTCGACCCGGCTGTTGGACAGCTTGGCGGGCACGACCCAGCGGCCCACGGCGCTGTCGCCGGTGGAGTTGCTCACGGACCGGGAGTTGGAGGTTTTCACGCTGATTGGCGAGGCGAAAGAGACCAAGCAGATCTCGCTGGAGCTGGGCATGAGCACGAAAACAGTGGAGGCCCACCGGTCCAGCATCAAACGAAAGCTAAAGCTCAAGACCGGGCCGGAACTGACGCGGCACGCGGTGCTGTGGGTCGAGGCTGTCCGCTAGGAGCGGGAATTTTGGGGAGGGGCTGAACACTGGGCGCTAATCGTTTCGCTGATCCCTGCCGCGGGCATCGACCAATTGTCGGTTGATCCAGGATCAGGGCAGGGTGGGTGGATGAGAGCAACTTTCCGCCCCAGCGACGAAGCCAGGCTCACCCGAGCTCCAACGGAGCGTCGGGGGGAATGGCGCATTTTCATGCCCGTGGCAGGGTTCGCGCCCGTGGAATTCCCGGTCCCGGTGATTCCAGCGTCCAACCCAGGGATTGAGGCGAGGCGGCCGCGCCGTTCGGTTGACGCAGAGGGAGAGGCAAACGAGGCGGCAAGAATCGACGTGGGGGCCAGTGAATAATCGGCGGGCCATGGCGCGATGCCTCCGTCCCTTGGACGGAAGGATACGGTGTGTGGGGGCGCTCCGCGTGTGCTTGGGCGATGCGGCAAGCCGGGGGTGCGTTGAGGCGGGCCGAATGGGCTTCTCCGGGATGAGATTGGCGGCTAATCGTTTCACTGAGGCGCACGTGGGAGGCCGCCCAATTGCGGCTGTTTCGGCGAAAAACTATACTGATGACGATGAGGAAGGAGCGAATGAGTTTTCGACCGCACGCCACACAACGGGCGCCCGCTGGGGTGGAAGCCGAATTGGTCGCGAACCGAAAATGGGCGCCGCTGGGCGGGGAGGCGGCGCGGCTTGGGCCACAAATCCATTTCAATCCAAAACTGATGGCCTATGAAGCGAAGCCAATCCCGGGGCGGGACTCAACCGCAGCCGCTTTCACCAGGGTTGACGCGGAGCGCAGTGCGCGCGCATGCCCGCCGGGTGTTCCGCGATGTGTTTCCCGCCCGCGCGCTGACCTTGGACGAATGGCGGGTGGTCGAGGCAGATTTGTTGAGGCATTTGGAGAATGCCGGATTCTGAGAGGGAAGAACCATTGAGCGAGAACGCGAGGACAACCATGGAAGAACGACCCGCCACCGACCCGAAATCGACGGCCTCCGCCGGAATAAAATCCGGCGGCGAGGTGCGGCCGGAAGCTGGAAGGTCCGTCGGTTCGGAAGGCAAACGTCCGAAGCCGACGGGCCGTTGGCGGGCGATCCTGGCGGTGTTCGCGCTGGTGTTTCTTGCCGGCTTCGCGCCGATGTGGATCAAGGCGGAGCGGACCGCCGACGAGCGGGACGCGGCCCGGCGGGAGGCCCGGGCGCTGCGATTGGAAAGCGTCTCCGCGCGCGCGGCCATGGACGCGAGGCGCGGGGAGTATGAATCGGCCCGGCAGGCCGCGAGCCAGTTCTTCACCGAGCTCAACGCCGAGATGGAGTTGGGCAAGGGGTCGCTTTTGAGCCCCGCGCAGAGGGCCGGGCTGCAGGCGCTGGTGGGCCGCCGTGATGAGATGATCACATTTCTGGCCCGGAGCGACCCGGCGTCGGCGGAGCGGATGGCCGAGATTTATCTTGCGTGCCGGGAGGCGCTCAACGGAAGTTGACGCTGGCATTGCCCGGCATGTTATCTTGAAACTGAAAACCACAACGTGAAAGGAATGAACATGGAAACCCACTTCGACAATATGGACAATGCCCACAGCGCGCAGCCGCGCGAACGGGTGATCGCGGACCTGAAGATGCTGATGCGCGATTCGGAGGACCTGCTGAAGGCGACCGCCGGGGATGTCAGCGAAAAGGCCAAGGAGGCCAGGACGCGCATCGCGGCGGCCTTGGAGCGGGCGAAAAGCACCTGCGGGGAGATGCAGGAGCAAACCGCGGCGTCCGCAAAGGCGGCGGCCCGGAGGGCGGACACCACGATACGGCAGCACCCTTACGAGTCGCTCGGACTCGCGTTTGGGGTGGGGCTGCTGATCGGCGTGTTGGTCACCCGGAAATAGCGCGCTTATGGATGGAAGTGAACCGAATTCAAGCGGCTGGATGGAGGCCCTGCGGCGGACGGGGGATTCGCTGCTGGGCCTGGTGCAGAGCCGGTTTGAATTGTTCACGCTGGAACTGCGGGAAGAAAAGCTGCGGGACCTGAACCTCCTGATCTGGCTGGCGGTGGCCCTTGCCTTCATTGTGGCGGGGCTGCTGTTCGCGTTGGGGACGCTGGCCATCTACCTTTGGAACGCCGCCGGCTACGCGGGACTGATTGTCCTGGCGGTGGCCACGATCGCGGCGGGGGCGGCGATTTTGGCCGGGATCGTCCATCGAATCCAGGCCGGGCCTGGGCCATTTGCGGAAACCATCGCTGAATTCAGAAAGGACCGTGAATGTTTGCGGAAAAACGATTGAAGGAAATTCAGGAGCAAAAGCGGCTTTTGACACTGGAGGCTTCCGTGCACCGCTCGCTTGTGCGGGCGGAAATGGTGAATGCGCGGCGGAGGCTGAGTTGGTTGAGCGGCGCGCGGCAGAAAGCGGCGGCCGCCAGCCCGTGGCTTGCGGTGGCTGGGGCGGTGGCCGGATTGTTCGCGGCCCGGCGGGTGGGAGGCGTGGCGAAATGGATCCCCACGGCGCTGGCGGCGCTGCGCTGGTTCCAGCAAGCCAAGTCCCGTTGAGCGGCGGGCGGCGATGCGCCGCCCGGGGAATGGAAATCTAACGTCAGTCAAAGAGAAAGAAGATCGCTATGGCAAGAAGTCCCGGCAAAACGAACCGAAAGAAAACCGAGGTTTTCTCTTTGGTGGCTCCGTCCGCGCGGAAGGTGCAACTGGTGGCGGATTTCACCCAATGGGAAGAGAAACCGGTGGAACTCGAAAAAGGGGCTGATGGGCTCTGGAGCGCCACGGTCAAGGTGGAGCCCGGGGAGCATCGGTACCGGTTCCTGGTGGATGGCGAATGGAGCGACGACCCTGGCTGCGCGGACGTTGTTCCCAATCCGTTTGGCAGCAACGATGCTGTTCGGCAGGTGAAGTGATCCTGGACCCGGATTTTTGCCGTCGAGTGAACCGCAATCCCCCGCTGCGGCGCCTGTTTTGGAGGCGCCCCAAATTTCGCCGCGCTTGAGGCTTCCGCATTTTTCGTGCGCATTGTGGGGCGACCGCAATGGGCAAAGGGGACCCGCTGCGCGCGCCGCATGAATTGGCACCATGTTTTTGGGCTCATCGGAGGGGTGGCGCTGGCGGGGGTCGGCGGGGAGGCATTTGTCCGCGGATTGGTGGGGGTGGCCCGCTGGTTGCGGGTGTCGCCCGGGATCATCGGGGCGACGATCGCGGCCTTTGCGACCTCGTCGCCCGAACTTTCAGTGGCGATCAGTTCCGCCCACCAGGGCCATCCTGAAATTTCGTTTGGCAACGTTCTTGGCAGCAATGTGGTCAACGTGGCGGTGATCCTGGCGCTGGCCGCGATCATCGCGCCGATCTGGTGCTCCCGCGACAGCATCAAGCGGGATTTCCCGAGCGCGCTGCTGGCGCCGATCGTCGTGGGGTTGCTGGCGATGGATGGCCTGTTGAGCCGAGCCGATGGAGCGGCGCTGCTTGTACTGTTTGTGGCATGGGCCGTCGCGTTGGTGCGCGAAGCTCGCCGACAGCGGGAAGGCACCCTGGAGGGGGTGTCCCGCCGGCAAGCGCTCGCGGCGGCGGGATTTTGTGCATTTGGCTTGGTTTGCCTGTTTTCCGGGGGACGCCTAATTGTTTTTGGCGCCGAGGGGGTGGCGCGGCATTTTGGGATGGGAGAGTTTGTGATTGGAGCCACGGTCGTCGCCCTGGGGACGACGGTCCCTGAGTTGACGACGGTGGCGATGTCCCAGGTGCGTGGACACAAGGAGGTTGGCCTTGGAGTCATCCTGGGCAG
>CAZSXX010000018.1:23966-24280 GCA_964611245.1 uncultured Verrucomicrobiota bacterium
GCTTTTCATCGTGTCAATCGCCGCGATGATCTGCCCGATTGACACCACCGGGCATGGCGTTTTGCTGTCGCTGGCGGTGGGTTTGGCCTCCGTGGCCATGACGTTCCCGTCGCGCGACGCGATGATCGGCCGGTGGCGTGGAGTCGCGCTGCTGCTGCTTTACGCGGCGTTCATCGGTTTCATGCTGAATCGATGAGAGCGGCGAGGTTGGATCGTTGGGTGAGGCAGGCGATGGGATTCCTTCGACGCATCGTGCTTGAAGTGGCGGAGGTTAATAGGTCAGGGTTGGGCGGGGGGAAAAAGCCCGCCAACGG
>CAZSXX010000019.1:0-20263 GCA_964611245.1 uncultured Verrucomicrobiota bacterium
AACAGTTATCTAAGGGGTTAAAAAAATTAAGTGCGGGCCACTTTGGGCTTGGTGGTTTCCATGATCGTCGCCAAGATGCTGGAAGGCACCGGCTCGAAGGCCAGCGGCTCCATTGAATAGGCCGCGCGGCCCTTCGAGAGCGAACGGATCGCCGTGGCGTAACCGAACATTTCCGCCAGCGGCACTTCCGCGTAAAGGCTGGTGGAGTTGTTTTTGGCCTCGATCGACTGGATTTTGCCGCGACGGCGGTTCAAATCGCCGAGGAGGTCGCCCTGATACTCATCGGGGGTGGTGCATTCCACCTTCATGATCGGCTCCAGGAGGATGACGTTGGCTTTTTTGGCCGCTTCCTTGAAGGCAAAGATGCCGGCCATCTTGAAGGCCAATTCGTTGGAATCGACCTCGTGGAAGGATCCGTCAATCACGTCCACTTTCACGTCAACCATTTGGTAGCCGCACAGGACGCCGCCCTTGATCGCTTCTTCGATGCCGTCGATCACCGCGGGGACGTATTCCTTTGGAATGGTTCCGCCGACGATCTTGTTATTGATCTCGATGCCCTTGCCGCGTTCGTTGGGCGCGATGGTGACCACCGCGTGGCCGTATTGGCCGCGACCGCCGGACTGGCGAATGAACTTGCCTTCGCCTTCCGCGGGCTTGGTGATGGTTTCGCGATACGCGATCTGGGGAGCGCCGGCGTTGGCTTCGACCTTGAATTCGCGGAAAAGTCTGTCGCGAATGATTTCCAGGTGCAACTCGCCCATGCCTGCGATGATGAGCTGACCAGTCTCCTCGTTTGTGAAGCAGCGGAAAGTCGGATCTTCCTCCGCCAAGCGTTGGAGGCCTTCGCCCATTTTTTCGCGGTCCTGCTTGGTCTTTGGCTCGATGGCCATGGAGATGACCGGCTCTGGAAAGGTGGGCGGCTCGAGGAGGATGTCGAAATCCTCGTCGCACAGCGTGTCCCCAGTGGTGATGTTGCGCAGGCCAACCAACGCTGCGATGTCGCCCGCGTAAGTGGTTTCGACCTCGATCCGCTTGTCCGCCTGGATCATCATGACGCGGCTGACGCGCTCGCGCTTGCGGGTGCGGGGATTGTAAATCGTGTCGCCCTTCTTGAGCATGCCGCTGTAAACGCGGAAGAAAACCAGCTTGCCGACAAAGGGATCGGTCCAGAGCTTGAAGGCGAGCGAGCAAAACTTGCCGGTGTCGTCCGAATGGACCGGGATGGGCTCCTTGGTGTCGGGATCCATGCCCGTGGCGGGCGGAATGTCGAGGGGCGAAGGGAGGTAATCGATGACCGCATCGACGAGCGGTTGGACGCCCTTTTTCTTCATCGCGGACCCGCACATGACCGGAACCAGCTCGATTTTGCAGGTCAAACGGCGGATCGCGTCCTTCAAGGTCGGAATGTCGATCGGCTTGTTTTCGATCACCAACTCCGCGATCAGGTCGTCTTTGTTGGCGATGGCTTCGATCAACTCCGCCCGGGCCGTTTCGGCTTTCTCCTTGAGGTCATCCGGAACCTCGATCACGTCATATTTCAGGCCGGTTTCGTCCGTTGAGTCATACATGATCCCCTTCATGGTGACGAGGTCGACCAAACCCTTGAAATAGTCTTCCCGGCCGATGGGAATGGCGATTGGATAGGCATAAGCGCCGAGCTTTTTGCGCATTTCGCCGACGGCGTTGTCAAAGTTCGCGCCGGTGCGGTCCATCTTGTTGACGAAGGCGATGCGGGGGACTTTGTATTTGGTGGCTTGGCGCCAGACCGTTTCGGACTGCGGCTGGACACCGGCCACGCCGCAGAACACCGCGACGGCGCCATCGAGCACGCGCATGGAGCGCTCGACTTCGGCCGTGAAATCCACATGGCCGGGAGTGTCGATGATGTTGATGCGATGGGGAATGCCCGTGAACAGCTTGGCGATGCCGTCCTCTTTCTGGGTCCAATAGCAGGTGGTCGCGGCGGATGTGATGGTGATGCCGCGTTCCCGTTCCTGCTCCATCCAATCCGTGACCGTGTTGCCGTCGTCGACATCGCCCATCTTATGGATGAGGCCGGTGTAAAAAAGGATACGCTCCGTCGTGGTCGTTTTGCCCGCGTCGATGTGCGCCGCGATTCCGATGTTGCGAGTGCGCTCCATCGAATAAGCCCGGCCCGGCGAATTTACATTTTTCTTTTCCACAACTGATTCCATCACTCCAAGAGAATAAAAATGCCCCGTTTACACTGCGGGGCGTCGCATTAAATTGTTCGTTTACCAGCGGAAATGAGCGAAAGCCTTGTTGGCCTGCGCCATTTTATGCACCTCGTCCCGTTTGCGAATGGCGTTTCCCTGGCCCTGGTAGGCGTCGAGAATTTCCGAGGCGAGCGCGTCGCCCATCTTCGTGCCCTTGCGGGCGTCAGCAAAATCAACGAGCCAACGGAGGGCGAGGGCCTGCTGCCGCTCGGGGGCCGCCTCGATGGGCACCTGGTAGGTGGCGCCGCCGACCCGGCGAGCCTTCACTTCCAAACGCGGCTTGGCGTTGTCCACGGCGCGCTGGAGGATTTCCAGGGGGTTGGATTGCGGATTTTTCTCCGCGATCCGGTCAAAGGATCCATAAACGATCTTTTGGGCGGTGGCTTTCTTGCCGCTGCTCATGACCACGTTGACGAGGCGGGAAACCAGAGGACTATGGTACTTCGCGTCCTCGATCACTCCGCGCCGAACTGCTTGACGTCTTCTCGACATATTAAATTACTTCTTGGCCGCGGCGCCTTTGGCGCCAGCAGCTTTGGGTCTCTTGACGCCATACTTGGACCGGCTCACGCGGCGTTTTTCGACGCCAGCGGCGTCCAAGGTTCCACGCACGATGTGATAACGAACGCCAGGAAGGTCCTTCACGCGGCCGCCGCGCACGAGCACAATGGAGTGCTCCTGGAGGTTGTGCCCTTCGTCAGGAATGTAAGCTATGATCTCATAGCCGTTTGTCAAACGAACCTTCGCCACCTTTCGCATCGCGGAGTTTGGCTTCTTCGGCGTGCGGGTCATGACCTGCACACAGACACCCCGGCGAAACGGCGCGTTTTCCAACGCGGGCGACTTCGATTTGTACTTCAACTTGTTTCGTCCGAAACGGACGAGCTGGTTAATAGTCGGCATTCCTGCTTTCCAATACGTGTTACTTTCCGCTCTCCACCTCTGGGGAAACGGAGCGCGAATCATATCACTGAAGAGTTGCCCTGCAACAAGTTTTTCAAATTTTTTTGTGATTTCCTTGGCGGGGGCCCAAAAGGGGGGCGGCGGGCTGGGAACAGGGGCTTTGCGCACCGGCGGTCGGGCCGGGAGGGGGGCCGGAATCAGGCCGGGCGAGCGTCTTTTGGGAGGGAATTGCCCGATTGTTTGGCGGCGGGCCAGATCTAGATTCGTGCGCAGCAACTGGACGTATGAATCAACTGGGGCTCCGGATGGGAGCGGTGGTTGCAGGACTTCTCTGCATGGCAGTTGGAGGCCGCGGAGGGGAGCTGCGCCTGGGCTTTTTCCCCAACTTGACGCATGGACAGGCGCTTTATGCCAAGAACACTGGCGATTTTGAGCGGGCGACCGGGGTGCGGATCAAATGGATTGCGTTCAGCGGGGGACCGACGGCGATTGAGTCGATCTTCGCCAACGCGGTCGACGCCACCTACATCGGGCCGGGGCCGACGGTGAATGGGCACATCAAATCACGGGGGGAAAAATTCGCGGTGGTGGCGGGCGCGGCCAGCGGGGGGGCGGGGCTGGTGGTGCGGAGGGGCGCTGGGATCAATTCCGAGCGTGATTTTCATGGCCGGACGATTGGGACGCCGCAATTGGGGAATTCGCAGGACATCGCCGCGAGGCATTGGTTCAGCGAGAGGGGCTATAAATTCAAGGAAAAGGGGGGCGATCTGGGGCTGGTGCCTTTGACGAGCGCGGACCAATTGTTGATGTTCCAAAAGGAGCAGGTCGATGGGGCTTGGACGATAGAGCCATGGCTGTCAAGACTGGAGATTGAGGCGAAGGGGGAACTGTTGGTGCACGAGGGGACCCTGTGGCCGTCGGGAAGGTATGTCACGACGCATTTGATCGTGAGCAAGGCGACGCTCCAACAGCGGCCAGGGCTGGTGAAGAAGCTGGTGGCGGCGCATGTCGCGGCCACAAAGAAACTGAACGGCGACAAGAAGGAGGCCGCCAGAATTTTGAACCAACAACTGAAAGAGGAGACGGGAAAGGAGCTTGCGGAGGCCGTGATGGCGCGGGCTTTGGGGCGGGTGGAGTTCACTTGGGATCCGTTGGCGGAAACATTGCAGCAGGGGGCTGAATGGGCCCATCAGGTGGGATTCCTGCGGGCGCCGCCGCAGTTGAATGGGCTCCATGCGCTGCACATTTTGAACGAGGTTTTGCGGGAGGAGGGCGAGGCGCCCGTCGGAAGGGAATAACGCATGGAAGGGATGGATGGGAAAGGGGCAGTGGGGGCGCTGGAAATGCGGGGCATTTGCAAGAGTTTCAACTCAGGCAAGGAGCTGCACACGCTGGAGGACTTGAACCTGACGATCCGTGAAGGGGAATTCGTTGTGTTCGTGGGCCCGTCCGGGTGCGGAAAATCAACCTTGCTGAACATGGTGGCAGGATTCGAATCCCCATCAAGGGGAGAGATTTTGCTGCACGGCAAGCCTGTGAAAGGGGCGGGCCCGGACCGATTGATGATGTTCCAGGAACACGCGCTTTTTCCCTGGATGAATGTGCTGAACAACGTGCGCTATGGGTTGCGGTGGAAACATCCCTTCCAGCGGGGGAAGCAGGTGGAACGGGCCCGGGCGCTGCTGAAAATGGTGCATTTGGAGGAGTTCGAGAAAACGCTGGTGCACCAGCTTTCCGGGGGGATGAAACAGCGGGTGGCGCTGGCCCGGGCGTTGGCGCCGGACCCCAAAATCCTGCTGGTGGACGAGCCGTTTCCCGCGCTCGACACCATGACCCGGCAAAAGCTGTACGGGGATTTGCAGGAAATTTTCACCGCCACGGGGAAAACGATTCTATCCGTGACGCACGACACGCGGGAGGCGGCCTGCCTGGGGGACCGGGTGTTTGTTTTTTGAGGGCGGCCCGCGAGGTTCCGGCGCGTGATCGTGGTCCCGCTGACGCGGCCCCGGGAGATGAATGATCCGGAGGTCGCGCGGCACGCGGCGGAGATATTGGAGGAGCTTGAACTTGAGGAAAACCAGGCCCATGGATAAAGGCGTGCCAAAGAAGCGGCTGCGGATTTACGTGGCCGGCTTTTACCTGCTGCTGTTTGGGGCGTGGCAAACGGCGATCACGCTCAACATGGCGCCGGATTACATGTTCCCCTCGCCCATGCAGGTTTTCCGGCGGCTTTGGGAATTGGCGCAGGAGGGGCTGCTGGCGCCGAGCGTGAAGGCGACGGTGGTCCGCATGGTGATTGGGTTTTCCGTCGCAGGAGGGGCAGGATTGTTGATTGGAATGCTGATGGGCATGAGCGTCATCGCCAACGCGTGCATGAAGTCGCTGTTCCTGGGCCTGCAAACCTTGCCAACGGCGGCGTGGGTCCCGATTTCGCTGCTGCTGTTTGGGCTGAGCGACCACGGCATTTATTTTGTGATTGTGATGAGCGCGGCGCCGGCGATCGCGATCGCGACGTCGGATGGAATCCTGAACATCCCGCACATTTACCTTCGGGCGGCGCGGACGCTGGGCACGCCGTTGGTGATGATGCCGTTCCGGATCATCCTGCCCGCGGCGTTGCCGTCGATTGTGACGGGGATCAAGCTGGGGTGGACGCTGGGGTGGCACGGAGCGGTGTCGGCGGAGTTGATCAAATCGAGCGTGGGGCTGGGTTATCTGCTGTACATGGGGCGGGAACTGAATGACTCCCCGCAGGTGGTGGCCATTATGTTGGTGACGATCCTTTTTGGACTGCTGCTGGACCGATTTCTGTTCGGGGTTGTCGAATTCCGCATCCGCCGCCGGTGGGGGCTCACAAAAGAGGCGGCTGCCTGACGCGATCGATCACGGCGGCGGCGATCTCCTGAAGCAAGGACAGGTCCCTGGGTCGGGCCAGAACAGTGACTGGAAGGCGTTGGGCAAGGTGAATGCATTGCTGGAAATGCGAGGCGGAGAGGCCGATGGAATGAAGCAGGCGGGAGCCGTAGGTGTTCCGGACCAGTTCCATCGCGGCGAGGGCCGGAGGCAGGGGGGTGAACTGCAGGCGATCCGCGTTGCCGAGCAAATAAACTTCCGCCAAGGGGGCACTGTGGGCGGCGGAATCGCCGCGAATGGCGCACAGTTTCTTTGTCAGCCTGCCCCCGATGGGCTGGGCGCTGAGGATTTCGGAGGCGACGCGGGAACGGGTTTCGTCGGTCAGTTTCAGTTGCACCAGGCCTGGGAGAGCCGTCGGTGACGCGGGATCCCGCAGGTCAACCGCCAACACATCATCGGTCAGAATGGGGCAGCCGAGTTGGTTGAGGGCGGCGAGCATGGTTGATTTCCCTTGGCCGGAAACGCCGGAGAAGGCCACGGCATGGCCGTTGACCACGGCCGCGCTGGCGTGCAAAACGAACAACCCGCGCTGCAACAGGGCCACGCCGGTGACTTGTTGGAGGACAAAAAGGCGGAGGGTCAGGGGATCAACGGCGGGATGGGGCTGGAGGGTGATATCCGTCCCGAACCGGACCAGGGCGGCGCCGACGTTGCGGTAGCGGACGAAGACTTCGCGAGGCGAGAGCGGGGTGTAAGCAACACGCTCGAGAGGGGATTCACCAATGGGGACAGGGCCCAACCGAAGAGAAATGCCGGCGGCGGCGGCTGGTGCGGTCGGCAGCTCTGGGAATGGAATCTCGGAATCCAAGACCAGGCCATAGACTGAATACAAAGGCACGGCGCTAAGGTTAGCGGGGGTTTGAGGCCGATAAAGCCATTTCTTCCGCGCGCCTTGAGCAAGCGCCAAAAGGCGTGCCGACCCTATCCGTTGCAACAAATCAAAAAAAATCAAATGGGGCCGCAATCAAGCGGACCCATAAGATTCAAATTGTTTGAAAAACCGCCTTGAGTTTACTGGGGGACCACTTGTCCGTCCTCAGAACCAAGAGCGAATTGACCACTGGAATCACCGTTAACGTCCAAACCAACGTCTGTAGCAGTGGGTTTTCCGAGAATGCTGGTGAGTTGATTGACCGTACCGTATTCGGTCAGCCGCGGGCTGCTATAGGTTTTCTTCATACTATTTTTTTATTTTTATATTTGGACCGAGGTGTTGCTCCTCAATCCTTGTCCATTAAAAACGATTTGATGATTTCTGTCAACCATCTTTTTCCTGAGGCCAAGTTTAAAAGGCCCGGACAACCGTTTTCCTATCCAAATCAGAGCTGACTGTGCCATGCCCACCGGGCGGTCGTCAAGACACGAAATAGCACGAATATCTCATCGTCGGAAAGGGCGCCAGCCAACAAGCGGGCATAGGTTTCGCGCAGGGTCCAGAGATCGACAATCTCCCCTAAGTCATTCGAATGCAATATCCACTGGTCCAGAATGGCGCGGTCGCGCTGGGTGAAGCCTTGGCGGAACGCATCGGTCAGGTCGCCCTTGGAGGTTCGTTCGGAAATGGCTCGGGGAAGAATATTTTTGAGGCCGCGGCGCATGATCGAGCGGGTGAAGCCATCGGACAGTTTTTGATCGGAGGGCACCGCCACACAAAACTCGACAAGCCTGCGGTCCATGAATGGATGGCGGTTCTCCATCTGAAAATGTCCCGCGAGGTAATCGTATCGCTCCATGCCGCCAGAGAGCGCGCCACTGCAAAGGAGATGACATTGAAAGGCACGTTCGTTGAGAAAACCCCGGGGTTGGCGGTCCTCGAAGTCCCGCCGGATTGAGTGGAGGCCGGCGGAACGGGCAAAGGCGGGATTCACCAACCGGAACAAAAGGCGGTCCGCCGTTGGCGAATGGCGGAAAAGATGGGCGGCGGCGCGTTGGAGGGCGGCGGGCAACAGGGGCTTCAGGGCGGTTTCGCGCAGAATTCTTTTCCAACCGGACCAGAAATGGGGGGCGGCGGCGCGGCTTTCGCGCAGGTATTGGGCGAGATGGCCCTCGCGCAGCAGGGCGGTCAGGAACGGGCTGCCATACTGGATGGCGGTGTGGGCATGGTCCCAATGGCCACGGCGGCAAAACGCCCGCAATTCGCGATCGAACGCCTCCCAGTTTTTGGCGCGGGCCAGTTCGCCGAGCCTCCATCGGCCATGCCCCACGGTGGTGTCGCCATCGAAGCCATCGAGGCAGACGCGGACGCCGTCCTGGGCCATGCGCCGGTGGAGGGCGTAGACCAAGTAGGCGTTGGTGTTGAAGTTTCCCTCGTCATCGAATTGGAGAAAGGTGTCGAATTCGGCGAGGGGGCTTGATTGATCCGCCTCGACAAAGCGGGGGGCGAAATCTCCGTGGCGCAGGACGGAGTCGATGAATGGCCGTTCATCGGAGGCGAGGGTGCGAGGGAAGATGTCCGAATAGGTGTGGGCGGGAAGGTTCTGGTGTTTCCGCAGGAGATCGTGGCCCACACAGGCGACTGCGCTGGAGTCGAGGCCGCCGCTGAGTTGGAACCCGACCTTGAAGGGGGAACGCAGGCGGCAATCCACGGCGTTGGTGAAATGTTCCGCGAAGGCTTCGGCGTATTCCGCGTCGGACCCGAGAAGAACCTCCCGGGTGGGGTCCAACTGCCAGTACCGCTCGAGCACAAAATGATCGCGAGAGACGCGCAGGGTGTGGGCGGCGGGCAGGCGGAAAATTCGCTCGTAAAAGGTAATTTGCTGGTCTGGGAGCTGGCCCAGCCAATTTTCCGCGAGGCGGCGTTTGTTCAGGCGTCGGGGGACTTCCGGGTGCGCGAAGAGCGCGCGGATTTGAGAGGCGAAAATAAAGAATTGGCCGGGGAAATGGCAGTAGTAGAAGGGCTTGACGCCGAAATGATCACGGGCGCAGAGGAGGCACTGGGTTGGGTGAGAAAAAATCCCGAAGGCAAAGTCCCCGAGGAGGCGCGGGGCGACGGCGGCTCCCCATTGATTGAACCCGGCGAGGAGCAATTGGCTGTCGGGAACAATCGAGGGAGGATCGAGCGGGGGGAGGGAGAGTTCCGAGGTTAACTGGCGCAGAAGTTCGGCGCGGTTGTCCAGACGGGTGGCGGCGGTGAGGAGGATTCCGCCCTGCTGGACGGGCAAGCGCTCGATGAGGGATTCTTCGGTGGTGTGCAGGAGCAAATGGCCGAAGGCGGCGGGCCCGAATTTCGCCTCCCTGCGGCCATGCGGACCGCGGCCTTCCATGCGGTCGAGCATCCTTGAAAGAACGCCATCGCGGTCCGTGCGGCCATCGAAATAGACCAAGCCAGCGAAGGCGCTCATGGGCCGTGGCGGAAGGACCGCCGTGGGCTGGGGCTCATTGCTTTTCCTCCTCCAGAGGGGGGAGACGGGTCAATTTGCTGAAGGTTTCATTCAGGCCGATCAAGACCTGGCCATTGCGTTCCACCCAGGCGTGGGCGTCGAACTTGCCCGCCTGGCTTTTCATGATGCCCAATTGGAGGGAGGTGCGGTGGCCGCGGCGGCCGAGCATGATTTGGGTGGCCAAGGCCTGGGTGAGGCAGGTGGCCTTGGGAACGCGGCGGGCGGCGGCGGAGACGGCCCAGACGATTTTGTAAACTGATTTGGCGTCGAGGGGACGGTCCCCGGTGCGGCCTTTGCGGAAGCGGATGGCCCAGCGGTAAAGCAGTTGGAAGGGAAGGAACCAGAGGGCGACGCGAATGAGCCAGACCAGGACGTAGGCCCGGGTGAACAACCTCCAATCCGAACTGGAGCGGCGGAAATGTCGCAGTGGCGTCATTGCCCGTGATAACGACACGGATCAACTAAAACTTAAACGACAAGTCACTCCCCGCCCAAGAAGATTTTCCGGCCAACCGGCCATCCTCCACTCGAAGTCCGAGCCTCACCGGTTCACTTGGTCCCTTTCTTCAAGCGGGGCATCAGATGGAGCAGCAGGAGAATTCGTCTCGGTTCCATTGATTTTCGAAAAGAACTTCCAGGTGAACCGGCTGATTGCTCCAAGGTACAGCGACATCACGATGGAAAGGATGATGATGACGACTGTGAATTGAACGAGCATTTTCCAAGCCCTGGGGAGGAGGGCGACAAAGCCGCCAAATCCGAGCAGGGAATCGGCGGCAGAGCCATGGACGGACGGCTTGCGGACAATCGGCTTCCTGCCCCGACGGTGACGAAATTGTTTTTCGTAGCCAGGTTCCGGCATGGATCAAAAATGCGCGCGGTCTCCGGTAACATCCACCGGCGGAGCAACTCGGACTAATTCCTCAAGCATAACTTCGCCGACCAGAACCCGTTGAAGGCCCCGTTCCCACAAGGGAATCATGCCGGCGGCGCGGGCCAATTCGGCGAGGCGCCGTGCTGAGGAACGGGCGACGATCGCGTCGTGAAGCGCCGCATCAACCGTCATGAACTCCGCGATGGCTTTTCGTCCGGCGAACCCGCCGCCGCCGCAGGCATCGCAGCCTTCCCCCCGGCGGAATTCCCCGGTGGCGACCTGCTCCTCCGAAAGAAATTTCAGCCATCGGCGGTCCGGCTCGACTGGGATGCAGCAATAGGGGCAATTGACCCGAACCAGGCGCATGCCAACGACAGCGAGAACGCTGGATGCAAGGATAAAGGGTTCAAGCCCCATTTGCAGGAGGCGCGCGAAAACTCCCGCAGTGCCGGGGCTGTGAACGGTGCTGAGGACAAGGTGGCCCGTCAAGCCGGCCTGGATCGCGATTGCAGCGGTTTCCGGATCACGAATTTCGCCGACACCGATCACTTGCGGGTCCTGGCGCATGAGGGAGCGCAAGGCCACGGGATAAGTGAACTCGCGTTCGGGAGCGATTTCAGATTGACTTACATTCTGCAAATCGAATTCGACCGGATCTTCAACCGTGACGATGCTGATTCGTTCGCCATGCAATTTTTGGAGGAAATCGATGGAACTATAGATCGCTGTGGTTTTTCCACTGCCTGTCGGGCCGGTGAAAAGGACCGCTCCAGTGGATGCTTGGAGAAGGGACTTGAGGTTATCGGAGACTTCGGGGGCAAAGCCCAAACCATCCAGGGAGAACGAGCGTTCGCGCGTGTCAAACAACCGGACCACAATTTTCTCGCCTCTTTTCGTCGGAAAAATGCTGATTCGGAGCTGAACAGATTGGGAACCAAACCCTGGGGATGCGCCTCCTTCCTGAGGGGTGACTGGGCGAAAGCGCTCCATGTCGGCCATGACTTTGAACCGGCCGGACACGCGGTCGGAGAGTTCAACTGGGAGCAGGACGTGGCGATGAAGAATTCCCGCAAGGCGAAACCGAATGACAAGGCCTTCCCGCCAAGGCTCGATGTGGATGTCGCTCGCCGAGACCTCGATCGCATCCGCGAGGATGCATTCAACCAACTGGAGAGCGTCGACGTTGTTATGATGATTGCAATACCTAAAGTACTGCGCAGTCCTGCCCGCCAGAGGAGGAGGCTCAGCCTGTTGGGTCGAGGCGCGGCGAAAATACTTTGGCATTCGAAATTAAAATCATTACCTTAAGAAAAAACGTTCCGCAAGAGCTTCAAGGCCGACGAATTCCGCCACCGCCGTGGCTGCGCTCCGCCTCCACTGGCTCACTGAAGGACGCCAGGGCCTGATGGGTGATCGCCTTCGACCAATCGCCAGTCCCAAGCGGGATGTCAAAACTGCGTGCAGGATTGCTCGAAATGCAGCCTCGAACGCAGGAACGCCACACGCCATTGGCCAATCCACGGTGAATTCGCCGAAGGAACCCACGTCTATTAAAGTTGGGACGCGTTGATGGCTTCGGCCAACATTCGCGACCGATGTGAAATTTTAGTTTCTTCCGCACAATATGAAAGCGCTGATCTGCAAAAATGGCCAAAGGCGGGGCCCCGAGGTTTTTGACAATGACCGCAGGGGATATATCGTGCAATGGATGCACCCCGCGAGATTTAAGGCGATTCGTGCGATGGCCGCCGTGGCCATGCTGGCGATTTTGGCTGGCTGCGAGACGACGGCGGAGGGGGAGGCGGTCCCGCTGCGGACGGCGAATCCCGCCCCCACACCGCAGGCGCAGCCCGCTGTGGCCACCGCCGCGCCGGAGCCAGCGCGGACCGCGCCAGCAAGCCAACCTGCCACGACGAATGCGGCCCCGACCGCGACGGAGGGCCAGGGAAGCACGAACGAAACGCTGGTGGTGACCCAAGAGGTTCCGCCCGTGCGGCCGGCGAATCTGAAAATCACTGCCGCGGTGGAAAACGTCCTCAAGCTGGCGCAGTCGAACGTGGACGAAAAAGTCCTGGTGGCTTACGTGGAGAGGTCCGCGGAAAAGTTCGATCTGGATGCGGACGAGATTTTATATTTGGCGGACGTGGGGGTTCCTTCGGCGGTGATCACCGCGATGTTGAAGCGGGATGGGGTTGAGCCGAGCAAAGCGGAGGTTTTGACGGGAGCTCCGAACACAGAATTGAATCAACCCGCGTTGCCGGAGGCGAACACAAATCCACAGGTGGCCGCCGCGCCGCCGCAAACGATTGAGGTGACGACCAATTATGTGCCCCACACGACCGTGGTGGCGCAAGCGCCGGCGCAAACGGTGTTGGTGCAACCGCAGACGGTCGTCATCCAACAGCCGGAGACGGTGCAGTATTTTTACAGCTCACTGTCGCCTTACGGGAGCTGGTACTATGTGGCTGATTATGGTTGGTGCTGGCAGCCGACGGTGGCGGTGATTGACCGGGGCTGGAGGCCGTATGGGCATCGGGGGAGATGGGTTTGGAGCACAGCCGGGTGGTATTGGCACTCGGATTACTCGTGGGGATGGGCTCCATTTCACTACGGGCGCTGGCACATGGCGGGCGGGCGGGGCTGGATTTGGGTCCCGGACCGGACCTGGGGCCCGGCGTGGGTCACATGGCGGAATTCAGGGGATTATTGCGGGTGGGCTCCCCTGCCCCCGGCGGCGCGCTACACGGGCGTGGGCTTCTCGTTCCACGGCCGAAATGTGGATGTGAACTTTGGATTTGGGCTTGGATATGACGCTTATTGCTTCGCGCCGATGGGGCGGCTGCGCCACCCACGGGTGATTGAACATTGCGCCCCGCGGCGGGAGAACCACCATATTTGGGCGCGGTCGCGGGTGGAGAACCGGTATGAGCACGGCAGGGACCATCATTTCGTGAACCGGGGTGTCGCCGAAGCGGTTCCACGGGACGTCCGGCCCGCGGCGATCCGGGAGCTTCCTGAACGGGACCGGGAGCGGTTCGGCAACCGCGACC
The DNA here is from genome assembly GCA_964611245.1 of uncultured Verrucomicrobiota bacterium. Classification (GTDB taxonomy): domain Bacteria; phylum Verrucomicrobiota; class Verrucomicrobiia; order Limisphaerales; family SXQI01; genus CAZSXX01. The sequence continues at coordinate 13,361 of CAZSXX010000019.1, forward strand.
GGGTTGAACGCAATGGGGCGGAGACGGTCGTTTATCGGCCCCGGTCACCCCGGACGGAGGGCACCGGGGGCGCGACGCCAGCAACTCCGGGCGCCCCGAGTCCGCGCGAAAACAGCGCCGGAGCGGGGAGAACGCCGGCGGCTCCAGACAGCGGGGTGGTGCGGACTTCGCCCCGGCGGGACGGGCGGGAGGGGCGGGAGAGCAGTTTCACGGGCCGCGCTCCGACTGCGCCCGTTTCGAGGGGAGATTCGATCAGCCCTTCAACACCGTCGGCGCCCGCCCCCAGCCCGGGGGCTTCGACCGCGGAACCCGCCCGGCGGAGAGGGTTCGAGGATCGGGGCGGAAATTCCATCGTGAGGGCGCCGCTGACGCCGCCGACGCGCGAATCGAGGATCACACCTCAACCTGTGGCGCCGACGCCGAGAGTGGAGCCCTCAAACCTGCCCGGGCGACCGGGATCGATCGCCCGGCCTTCGCCACAGGTCGGGGCGCCCTCGACCGTGGAAACGCCGATCCAGCGGCCGACTGGAAGCCCCCGCGCGGACCGAACGGGGAATGGGTTGGTGGCAAGACCGACAACCCCCACAATTGCGCCTCCCGCAAATTTGCCCGGCCGGCCCGCGCCGGGTTCGTTTGGAGGGATGGCGCCGAGCCTCGGCCAACCGGGTGTTGGATCGCCTTCGCCGGGAATTCGCCGACCGACGGAGAATCCGGTGGGAAGCCGCAGCTTCACGCCGACGCCTGCGCCAGTGGTGACGATGCCCGAAACGCGGCGAGGCAAGGAATTCTCCCGACCGGTTGAACTCGGCAATCCGGCGCCGATGGCCCGGCGGGAATTCAGCCGCCCCAGCCCGACCATTGCGGCGCCGCCGGCGCAGGTCGCGCCGCCCACGCGGATGCCGACAGCGCAAGCACCGGCGCCGCAGATTTCGCGGCCCGCGCCGATTCCCTCGCAGCCTGCCCCGGCCGCGCGCGGTGAAATCCGCCAACCGCAGCGGAGCATCTCCCCCGAGCCGGCCGGGCGTGGCCGGGAAGCGGGCCCACGGGAGGCCGCCGGCGGCCCGACCCGGGAGCGGCGAGGACGCGAGTGATCGATGGCCCGGAGAACGAACGAGAGCCGAGCACAGGCGGCCGAAAGTCCGGCCTGTGAATCCATCCACGAAAAAACCGCGCCGGGGCGCGGTTGTGAGGAGGCTGCCGTGTTGGGGCAGAGGATGGCCGTCAGGCGGCGGGGGCCGCGGCTTCAGCTTTGCCCTTTGGCGCAGTTTTTTTGCGCTTGACCCAGGCTTCACGACGGCGGCGTTTTTCCACTTTATTGTGCTGCTTTCCCATATGTCTTTACTTTGCGAAATCGATTCGTTTGTTTATCGGGACACAATATGAAGAGTTGGCGGTGGAACAGCAACGGCATTTTTTTGGCCCTCCTTTTTTTGGTTGGCTTCAGCGGATGCAAAACGACGGAGGAGAAGAAGCGGGCGAAGGAGCAAACCCTGATCAACCTGCATGTGGAGGCGCTTCCGGACAACAGCAAGCGGCACACGCAAGTCCCGGTGTTCCGGGAGCGGCCGCAGATGGTCACGATCAACGCCGCGCCGTTCCTCAACAACGCCAGCATCCTGGAGGCGAGCGTGGTCGAGGTGGAAGGGGGCTATGGGATCAAGATCAGCTTTGACAGCCACGGGAAGCTTGTGCTGGAGAACATCACCGCGACCAACAACGGGAAGCGAATCGCGGTTTATTCGGCGACGCCCGAAATCCGGTGGCTGGCCGCGCCCCGGATCAACCGGCGGATTGGGGATGGGATTTTGGTGTTCACCCCGGATGCCACGCGGGAGGAATCGGAACGGATTGTGAGGGGGATCAACAACATCGCGAAGAAAGTCGCGAAAGGACGGTGGCCCTAATGATGCGGCGTTTTTTCCTTGTTCTATTGGCCTGCGGCGCCGTGGCCCGGGCGGAGGTGTTTGTGCTGCCGACCCCGAACCGGGCCTTGCTTGAATCCGGCCTGGGGGAAAAATACCTGGTGGGAACGGTCGGCAAGCCATGGCCGAGCGGGGGGTTTGGGTGCGTGCGGAGCGACGGGCTCAAGATGCACGAGGGCTTGGACATCCGGAGCGTCCGGCGGGACCGGAAGGGAGAGCCGACGGATGCCGTTTACGCCAGCGCGGCCGGGGTGGTGGCCTACATCAACGCCAAGAGCTCGCTGTCGAATTACGGGCGTTACATTGTGCTTCGGCATCGGATTGAGGGGATGGAGCTTTGCACGCTGTACGCGCATCTGGGGGCGTTCGCGGAGGGGCTAGCGGTCGGGCAACGGGTGGCGCAGGGCCAGACGATCGCGACGATGGGCCGGACGGCAAACACCCGGGAAGGGATTTCCAAGGATCGGGCGCACCTCCATTTCGAGATCAATTTCATTTTGAGCGACCGATTCCCGCAGTGGCACGCGAAATTCATGAAGGGAAATCGCAACGACCATGGCGGATGGAATGGCCAGAACTTGGCCGCCATCGATCCCGCCCCGATCCTGCTGGCCCAAGCGCGTGAGGGCGCGTCGTTCAGCGTCGCCAAGACGCTGCGCTCCCGCAAGGAATTGTGCCGGGTGCTTGTCCGGGATTCGAATTTCAGCTTCCTGCGCAGCTACCCATCACTCATCAAACGGAACGCCTTGGCGGACAAGGAGGGGGCGGCGGGTTACGAGATATCGCTGGATGCCAACGGGGCGCCGATCGAATTGACGCCCAAAGCGCCGAGTGAAATCCGGGCGGGCCCGAAGATCCAGTTGCTGAGCGTGAACGAGGCGGAGAAGAACCGATGCCGTTGCTCCAAGCTGGTGACCCTCCGCAACGGACGGCACGAGTTGACGAACTCCGGGAAGCTCCGACTGGAACTGCTGCTGTTTTAGCGGGCGGTTTTCGGGGGGAAAAAAATCTGGCCGTACGTCTGGATGACAATCCAGATGTCGAGGGAAAGGGACCAGTTCTCGAGGTAAAAAATGTCGGCCTTGACCCGTTTGATGACGTCCTGCTGGGTTTTGGTTTCTCCACGGAAGCCCTTCACCTGCGCCAACCCGGTGATGCCCGGCTTGACGTGGGCGCGCACGTGATAGTTGTGAAGGGCGCGGGCGAATTGTTCGTTGTGCTCCAAGAGGTGGGGGCGCGGCCCGACGACGCTCATTTCGCCGCGGAGGACGTTCCAAAACTGGGGCAATTCATCGATGCTGGCCTTGCGGAGCCAGTGCCCGAGCGGATAGATGCGGGCGTCCCCCGCCCTGGCTTGGACGGATTGGTGTTCATTGTGCATCCGCATGGTGCGGTACTTGAAGATGTCGAACGGCTGGTTGCCGAGGCCCGCGCGGGGCTGCTTGTGGAAAACGGGGCCGGGGGATTGAATCCGCTGGACGAGCCAGACGAGGGCGGTGGTGAACGGCAGGACAAAGAGGATGACCGGGGTGGCTATGACAATGTCGAGGGACCGTTTCAGGAACCGGTTGAAAGGATCTTCCAGGGGCTCCTGGCGAAGGCTAATGAAGCGCAGGCCCTCGTCCTCGAACATGGTGACGGCGTGGTGGAAGCGCGACTCAAAATCGCAAAAGACGACGAACTTCACGCCCAGGCGCTCGCAGATTCCGGCGCAGTTGGAGAGGACGTTGCTGAAAAGGGGGAACTCAACCATGACCACTTGGGTGATGCTCCATTCCTGGACGGTCCGCTCGATGTCGTCGAGGCCGCCAAGGACTTTGATGCCGCCGATGGTGGTGGCGCCGGAATCGTCGCATAGAATGCCGACGGTGGTGTAGCCGATGTGCTCCTTGCTTTCGATCCAGCTTTGCAGGAACGGAATTTTTTTGGATGGACCAACCAGGATGACGCGCTCCTGGTGCGCGCCCTTGAAAGTGTGGCGGGCGATGATGGGGGGGAGATAGCGGTTGCAGACGGCCAAGGTGGCGTAAACCACGGGCATGAGGCTGAAAATGAAGACACGCGAGATGGCGGCGTCCTTGGAGCCGATCACAAACATGAAGAGGAAGCCGAAGGCGTAGAAGGATTGGCGCAAGGCGTGGCGGTTGGAATTCCAGAAATCGCCCTTGAGGACGTTGCCGGGCTTGGAGCCGACGAGCATGCCGAGGACGAGCATCAGATTGTAGATGGCGTAACGGCCCGCGTAGATGGACTGGGTGTACTTGATCTGCCCTTGGGAGATGGGGAGCCAAATCCAAAAGATTGCGGTCACCGCGATCACTTGGATCAGCAGCGACAAACTGAAAACACCCCTGGTTCGGAAACTAACCATTAACGTTCTATCGGCATCGGAGGCGTCCTTCCCAATTCCACTTGTCAGTCATGTTCGATTAACTTACGGTCGGACCGTGCTTGGTGGGATTGTGAACTTGAGGCGCAACCAATGCCCCGAAAGAGTACCGAATTCCGGCAAAAGCGAAATCAAATTGTTGGCCTAACAGGCCCATCGTCGAAGATCGAATGACCAGCCACGTGCAACGCGCTCCAGCCATGGGCTGCCGCCCATGAAACCGAATTTCTCCGATTTTGCGTCGCTGACGCCGCTGCTGTTCCAGCCGACGCCAGGGCAAGTGTACGCGGACTTGGCTGGAGAGCTCGCGATTCTCGACTCCAAATCGGGGATTTATTATGGGCTGGATCCGGTGGGCGCACGCATTTGGAGCCTGATTTTGGAGTTCAAGACGGTGGACGAGATGCGCGCCACCCTGCTGGAGGAGTATGAGGTGGATCCCGCGCAACTTGAGGGCGACATGGCGCATCTGTTGGGCGACCTGTTCACCAAGGGGTTGATCCAGGTGGCGCCTCCGGGCTCAAAACCGGAGCCGGAGTCGGAAACCGAGGCCGAGATTTCTTAGGCCGCCAAAGCGCCGCGAATGGAAGCCAGCGAGCCGGTCACCTGCCCTTTTTGCGGGCAGGAATTTGAACTGGCGGTGGACACCAGCATCCCGAGCCAGCGTTTCGTGACGGACTGCGAGATATGCTGCCGGCCGTTCACGGTGAACGTGGAATGCGAGGCCGGGGAGGTGCTTTCAATCGCGGTGGAGTGAGGCCGGAGGATTCCGGCAAAGAAAAACGCCCGTTTGGCTCGAAAGCCAAGCGGGCGATTTGTTGTTCCCGTGCGCTGCTTACTGGATCAACCTCAAGACCGATTGCGGGCTCTGGTTGGCCTGCGCAAGCATCGCAGTGCCAGACTGGACGAGGATGTTATACCTCGCGAAGTTGGTGCTTTCCTCCGCGACATCGACATCGCGGATACGGCTCGCAGCGGCGCTGAGGTTGTCCCTGACAACGCTGAGTTGTTCGCCGGTGGAATTGAGGCGGGAAATGTTCGCCCCAATGTTGGCTCGGTCGGCCGCCAATTGGTCGATGGCGGCGCGGACTGCCCCCAGCGCCGCACCGGCGTTGGAGATTGAGTCGATGGTCGAGCCCGTTGCATCTGTGTATCCTGTCGCCGCCAAGTCCACGCCCGACATGGAGAAGGTTGCGCCGTCCCCATCGATTGTGACATCGAGGGCCGAACCACCGAACAAACTCACCCCGTTGAAATCCTTCGTGGCGATGTCGTCGATGTAAGCCCCGAGCGTGATAAATTCAGCGTTGTAAAGGTCCCGGTCAGCGTCGGTCTTGGTGACGTCCTGGGCGAGGATTGAAAGCTCGCTCATTCGGTTCAAGGCCTTGTCCACCTTTTTCAGGAAACCATCCTGAGTCTGGTTGAGCGAAATCGCGTTTCCGACGTTCGCGGCCGCCGCCCCGAGGCGACTGGACTGCGCATCAAACCGCATGGCCACTGCCAGGCCGGCGGCATCATCATCCGGGCTCGTGATTTTCGAGCCTGAAGACAGGCGCGCCAGCGACTTGGCCAGCATGTTAGAACTTTCCGTCAGAAGGCGAGCGCCATTCTGGGCCGATATGTTTGTGTTGATTACCATAACTCCATCCATGAGTCGCCCCGTTTGACCAGGGCCTTTGTTGTTCGCAGCGTCCATGCCGCGGATGGCCTTTTAAATCAGGCGCCACCATTCCCCGCTGACTCTTGACGGTGGCCAGCAACCCGATCGCCAGAAGGCGACAGGACCTGTATCGGCTGGCTTGGGAAAAACTTGAGCGGGGTTTGGCCGTTATCCGTTCAACACTTTCAACGCCTTTTTGGCGTCGGAGGGGCGGAGGATCAAAAGGCCTTTTTGCGACCTGGGCGGGGTGGCGCAGTAGGCGTATTCGATGTTGACCTTGGCGGCGGCCAATTTGTGGGCGATGGCGGCGAGGGAACCGGGCTTGTTGGTGGACTCGATCATCAGGACTTCGTTCGTGACGACGAGCACGCCCCGATCCTCAAAGAGCCGCAGGGCCCGGTCCGGATCATTCACCACCAACCGGATGACGATGTGGTCAACCGTGTCGCTGGATGAAATGGCGAAGATATTGATCTTTGCGTCCGCCAAGGCGTCGCAGACGCGGGCCAGCATGCCCGGGCTATTGTCCAGAAAAACGGCCAGTTGCTGTGTTATTTGCATCATCTCCCGCGCCCATCCTACCGCCCCTGCCCCGCAGGCGCAATCCCGCATGAAATCCACGGCGTTCCGGATTGCCTTGGAACGGGTTTGCCGTTAGCCTGCCGGGACAGACCCAATGCTAAACATCGCTGACAGCAACGGTTCCCGGTTTTGCGACGGTCAGTCCCGGCGCAATTTTCTCAAGATCGGGGCGCTTGGATTGGGCGGGCTGTCATTGCCCCAATTGCTGAGGGCCGAAGCGGCGGCGGGGATTCGCAAATCGCACAAGGCGATCATAATGATTTACCTGCCGGGCGGGCCGCCGCACCAGGACATGTTTGACATCAAGGTTGACGCACCGTCGGAAATTCGCGGGGAGTTCCGGCCGGTTT
>CAZSXX010000019.1:20273-24160 GCA_964611245.1 uncultured Verrucomicrobiota bacterium
CGACGAAGGTTCCGGGCATCCAGATTTGCGAGCATTTGCCGAAGATGGCGGGGATGATGGACAAGCTGATCCCAATCCGCTCGGTGGTGGGGGGTGTGGACGAGCACACGGATTTCATGTGCATGACGGGGCGGACGAGCCGGAACCAACCGCCGGGTGGGTGGCCATCGTTCGGCTCGGTGGTTTCCAAGCTGCAAGGGGCGACTGATCCGTCAGTTCCGCCGTTTGTTGGGCTGGAGCCGAAAATGCAGCACAAGCCTTACAACGCCTCGACGGCTGGTTTCCTGGGGGTGGCGAATCGGTCGTTCCGGCCGGAGGGCGAAAGCAGGAATGACATGGTGTTGAACGGGGTGACTTTGGACCGGCTTTCGGACCGGCGGTCGTTGTTGACGGCGTTTGACCGGTTCCGGCGCGAGGCGGATTCGTCGGGGGCGATGGAGGGGATGGACGCTTTCAACCAGCAGGCGTTCGGGATGCTGACTTCGAGCCGGCTGCTGGAAGCGCTGGATTTGGCGAAGGAGGATCCGAGGGTCATCGCGCGGTATGGCAAGGGCGATCCGGCGATCCGGGGCGACGCGGCTCCGAGGCGGCTGGAGCAATTTTTGATGGCCCGGCGGCTGGTGGAGGCGGGAGCGCGTTGCGTGACGGTCGCGTTTGGATTTTGGGATTACCATGGGCAGAACCACAAGATCGCCCGGGAAGATTTGCCGATGCTGGATGAGGGGGTCACAGCGCTGGTGGAGGACTTGCACCAGCGGGGAATGGACAAGGATGTGTCGGTGATTGTCTGGGGTGAATTTGGGCGGAGCCCGGTGATCAACAAGGATGGCGGGCGCGACCATTGGCCGAGAGTGTCGTGCGCGCTGCTGGCGTGCGGTGGGATGAAGGCGGGCCAGATGATCGGGTCGACGGACCGGCTGGGGGGCGAGGCGGTTGACCGGCCGGTGCATTTCCAGGAGATTTTTGCGACGCTGTACCACAATCTTGGGATTGACTTGGCGACCGCCACGGTGAGTGACCTTTCGGGGCGGCCTCATTTTTTGGTGGATGGCCACCAGCCGATCCGGGAGGTGATTTGACATGAAGGCAGGGATGGCCATTTTGCTGGCGGTCGGGTTGGAAACGGGCGTTTGGGCGGGAGCGACGATTGAGGGGAAGGTGAATTTGTCCGCCGCGGCGCGGGTTGGGGCGGCCGCGGGGGCGCGGTACCAGGGCAAGCCGGCAGTCGGGCCGGCCGAGCCACCGGCCGCGATCGTTTATTTGGAGGGAACGTTTCCGCTGGGCACGAACGCGGTGGTTGAGGTTGGGCAGCGGCAATATCAATTTGCGCCGGGAATGGTGGCGGTGCAAAAGGGGTCGAAGGTGAAGTTCCCGAATTACGACGATGATTATCACAACGTGTTTTCGCTTTCGAAGGCGAAGCGTTTTGATTTGGGGCGTTACCGGAAGGATGAGGAGCCGGCGAGCTTGACGTTCGACCAGGCGGGGGTGATCAAGCTTTATTGCGAGATCCACGCGCACATGCGGGGGACGATCCTGGTGCTGGACACGCCGTTTTTCACGAAGACGGACAAGGATGGGCACTTCACGCTGAAGGATTTGCCGACGGGATCGTACAAGCTGAAGGCGTGGCTGGATGAAAAAGTGGTGTGGGAAAAAGGAGTCGACCTGAAGGATGGGCAAACCCTTCAGGTCGATTTCGCGGGGAAATAAGGGCGGGACGGCTTCTACAGTTTTTTCACGCGGATGTTCCGGAAGGAGACGGAGCCGTGGTCGCCTTGGAGCAGGAAGGGGCCGGGTTCGTTGACGTTTTCATCGAGGTGGCCGCCGGTGGCCTTGTCCACCAAGACGTTGTCGTGGATTTTGACGCCATTGAGGAAGACGGTGACGCGGTTGCCGACCATGCGGGCTTCGGCGGTTTGCCAGTCGCCGACTTTGCGGGAGGCGAGGGTGGAGGCGGGGGCGGTGTTGTAAATGCCGCCGTTGGTGCCGGTGGAGGGTTCTTTGGCGGTGGAATCGTCGGAAATTTGGATTTCGTGGCGGCCGCGGAGGTAGAAGCCGCTGTTGGAGGTTTTGGGGACCATGTATTCGAAGCGGACGACGAAATCCTTGAATTTCTCCTCGGTGACGAGGTCTGTGCCGTGCTCGCCTTTGGCGACGACGTTGACGAGGTTGCCGTTTTGGACGCTCCAAGAAGCTTTGCCATCGGCATTGCGGAGTTTCCAGCCATCGGTGTTTTTGCCGTTGAAGAGGGGTTTGAAGCCGTCGGCGCGTTCGTCATTGGAGAGTTTGTAGGTGGTGTCCTGGGGGGTGGCGCTGGCTTTTTCGAGGCCGAGGGCCCATTTGATGCCGCCGAGGATGTGCTGTTGGTAGGGGGCGCTGAGCCAGACGTCCTCGCGGTGGCCGAGGGAGGTGTAGAAGAGGCGGCCCTTGCCGATTTCGCGGGACCAGGCGATGGGGTAGTCGCCGGGGACGCCGGAGTTGGGATGTTTGTCGAGGGTGAGGATGCCGTGGACTTTGGCCCGGTCGAAATTCTTCATGATGTAGATTTCGTCGAAGACGGTGTAGATGGGGCCGAGGTGGCGCGTGGCGGGGTGGTCGTGGTCCTCGTTGATGCAATCCACGCGGGCTTGTTCCTGGTGGGTGAGGAATTCGCCGCCGATCATGTCAATGTAGGGGCGCCAGCCGTGGAAGGTGTCGGTGGCGGAGTGCATGCCGACGAAGCCTTTGCCGGATTTGACGAAGTCGATGAGGGCTTCCTTCTCCGGGAGGGGGAGGTCGCCGGTGGTGTTGGCGAAGATGATGGCGTCGAATTTGTTGAGGGATTCGCGGGTCATCTTTTGGGTGATGTCCTCGGAGCCTTTGCCGTCGGGGCCGCCGCGGACGTAGTCGACGGTGTAGAGGCCGGATTGTTCGCCGAGGCCGGCGATGACTTTCTCGGCGAGCGGGATGGAGCTGTGGCGGAAGCCGTGGGTGGCGGTGACGACGAGGACGCGCTTGGGGGCGGCCGAGATGGAGACGGCGAGGAGGAGGGCGGCGGCGCAGATGGCGCGGCGGATCAGGTGAGGTTTTGGATTCATAGTTGAGTGGTTCGGTCGATAAGGTGCAGACTCGGGAGCGGGGGGCAAGATTCAATTTTGGAGGGGGAAAAGCATGCGGCGTGACAGAATGGGGGAATTCTGGCAATGAGTCTGGGATGTCGGACCAGGAGAATCGCGTTTTTGGGCAAAATCCTTTTGCGGCGCTGAAATCGGAGGGGTTGCCGCCGGGGCCGCCGGAGGTGGAGATGGAGGTGGCGGCGGAGGGGAAATCAGGGAAGAAGAAGAGCCGCGGGCGGGTGGACATCATCCGGCAGAAGGCGGGGCGCGGGGGGAAGACGGTGACGGTGGTGACGAATTTTGTGGGGATCGGGCTGCCGGAGAAGGAGAAGCTGGCTCGGGAGATGCAGAAAGCGTGCGGAGTCGGGGGGACGGTGAAGGCGGGGCATATTGAGATTCAGGGGGACAAGCGGCCGGAGGTGGCGCGGATTTTGGAGGCGGCGGGCTTTCGGCCGGTGTTTGCCGGGGGTTAGGGGAGGGTTGTGCGCGGGGGTTGTTCGGCTTTGTTCGGCATCTGTTCGGCTTTGTTCGGCATCTGTTCGGCTTTGTTCGGCATCTGTTCGGCTTCGTTCGGCATCTGTTCGGCTTCGTTCGGCATCTGTTCGGCTTTGTTCGGCATGTGTTCGGTTTTGTGTTTCGTTTGTAAGTGTTTGGACGTGAGTTTGTTGTGGAAGAAATAAGCGATGAGAAACGAGAAATGAGTGACGAAATTGGGAGCGGCCGCGAAGATGGGAGACGGATCGGATCGGGGATTGGCAGGATGTTGCGCGGGGTTGGGGGTTTGTTGCG
>CAZSXX010000020.1:0-23935 GCA_964611245.1 uncultured Verrucomicrobiota bacterium
CCCTGGCTTCCGATCCCGGCTCGCGGCCGCCGCGCCCAAGGTTCCACTCAACTCAACTCGGCCTCCCAATCGCTGCAGCATTTTCGCGATCAGAGGCCCAGCGATGATCGCGGTCGGAAATCCCACCACCAGCGAAAACCAGATCGTCTTGCCGGCATCGGCGTGAAGCGTCTCGATGGCGACCATGGGCCCGGGATGCGGAGGAATAAGGCCATGCGCCACCGACAAACCCGCGAGCAACGGCACCATCAGCCGCAGCAGCGGCGTTCCGCTTTCCCTAGCGACCGAAAACAACACGGGCGCCAGCAGCACGACACCCACGCTGAACCAAACAGGAATGCCGACGATAAACCCCGCCAGCATCATGGTCCAATGAAGCCGCTCCGCGCCAAGCGCCCGGATTAATCTGCCCGCCAAGACTTCAGCGCCTCCCGATTCCGCAAGGAGCTTCCCCAGCAAAGCCCCGAACCCAACCACCACGGCAATGGAACTGAGGATGGCTCCCACTCCTTCCTGGAAAGACTTGACCACTTCCGGGAGCGGCATCCCAGTGCCCATCCCAACCATCATGGAAACCACCGCCAAGGCGAGAAATGCCGGCCACTTGAACCGCGAGATGAGCACCACCAAGACCACCACCGCAAGCACCAGCCAGACCAACGGACCAGGCTGAAGCAGGGCGGGCATGGGATCAAAGGCTACACCGAAATCACACGCGCGCGCGCCGTGACCAGCCATCGATTTGAGGCCAATCCCTGGTCGACCGCGTAGGCTTCCGAATACAAAGCCACGGTGGGGCAAATATGCCGGGGAATGCCATACACGACGTCTCCAATTCGGTGGTTCACAGCCAGCGGCGTCTCGATCACGAGATGCTCCTCACTGTGAATCACTGGACTGGCATCCTCCAATCCGATCAAGCGCACGCGAGGGTGGGGATTCTCAGCCGCAATAGCCTTGTGACCCAAATCCAGACACAACCGGTTCGCCGTGGGTTTGCTCACGACCCGAGTCATCACCAAAGCCGCGTAAAGAAACGGCAGATCCTGAAACTTATCCGCGTAACCGAAGTCCCATAGAACACAGGTTCCCGGACTGCATTCCACGCTCGAATCGGCCGCATGGATCGGGAATGTGGGAGTTCCCCCCGCGAGCACGGTTCCCGTAGGCAACCCCGCTTTCTCCAACTCGCGCCGAAAGTCTCGGACGGGCTCGAAGGCCTCGACGCATCGAGCGCGCCGAACTTCCGGATCCGCGTCGTGGATATGGCCGTCGTAGGCGTGCAACCCGGCGGCCCGAATCCCGCTCAAGCTCGCGATGAACCGATACAACTCCAGGGCGACGCCTCCGGGATCGATTCCCGTCCGATGCATGCCGCAGTCCAGATCCAGGAAGACATCCAACGGCCTCGTCGAACCGGCAAACGCATTCGCCAGCGCCCGAGCCGGTCCCGCGTCATCGACCATCGCCCCAAACTGGGTTTCTGGATGGCGATCCGCAAGGGCGCGGAGTCTGCCCGGATTGGGTCCTGTGGGCTGATACGCCAGCAACACCTCCGAAGCTCCGGCCTCAGCCGCCATCTCCGCCTCCGCGATAGTCGCGCACTTAAACTTTGTAATTCCAGCGCTGAGGTGCGCTCGCAGCACCTCGGGAAGCTTGTGTGTTTTGATGTGCGGCCGCAGCCGCGCGGGGCCACCCGCCATGCGGACCATCCGCCCGATGTTCTCCCTCACGCGGTCCTGATAGATCAAGAGACACGGAGTGGGCAGCGCCGGCGCGTTGGACACTAAATGCCATGGTGGGGAAGTTTCCAAAGGCGCGCGCCCGGGTTTGATTCACTCCAGCTCAAAAATCGCCTCGATTTCCACGGCAATCTTCCCTGGCAACGAGCCCATACCCACCGCGCTGCGAGCGCCGATGCCTTTTTCCGCTCCAAACACGTCCACAAACAACTCGCTGCACCCGTTGATGACGGCGGGCTGTTGATCAAAATCATCGGTGCAATTCACCATGCCCAAAACTTTAATCAGCCGCTTCACACGATCCAGGCTCCCCAATTCGGATTTGAGTGTGGCCAGAATAGCCAGCCCCACTTGCCGGGCCGCCGCTTTGCCTTGCGCCAAATCCAAATCCTGACCCACTCGACCGACGATCAGGGTCTTGTCCGAGCGCAATGGACCATGCCCGGACACATAAGCCATGTTGCCGGCCACGACGAGTGGTCGGTAAACGGCGATGGGCTTGGGCGCGGGAGGAAGTTCAAGATTGAGGGCGGCAAGACGTTGTTCGGCGCTCATGATGTGGCAAGTGAAGGTTGATCACTAATGGCTGTTGACTGTTGGCTGATGACTCGCGGACCGATTTGAGGAGTGGTGGTAGGAGCTGGATTCGAACCAGCGAAGGCGTAAGCCAGCAGATTTACAGTCTGCCCCCGTTGGCCACTTGGGTATCCTACCAGCCAATGCGCGGCCGTGGATGAGTGCTGGAGGAAGAACGAAGTTCGATCCCAACCGTGTCCACGCCGAAGCGAGCGAAACGATTACGCGAAGAGGGGTGGGTTGTCAACGGGTGGTTTCGGCTTCCGGAGGGGAAAAGTCACGTGAGGGCGGAGAGCTCGGCTTGGACGGCGGCGGCGAGGGGGGCGACGGTTTCGGCGCTGAAATCAAAGCGGCAGCCTGCGGCGGCAAAAAGGTCCGGCAGGGGTTTGGAGCCGCCAAGGCTCAGAGCATGCTGGTATTGGGCGAGGGCGCCGGCGCGGTCCCGCTTGGAGTTGGCCCAGACCTGGAGGGCGCCGAGCTGGGCGATGCCGTATTCAATGTAGTAAAAGGGGTAGAGGAAGATGTGGAGCTGGCGGTGCCAGAGGCAGGCGCGGACATCCTCAAAGGCGGCCCAGTCGATCCTGGCGCCGAAGCGGTCCATCAGGCTGAGCCAAGCGGCGCGGCGGTCCGCACGGGAGTGGCCCGGGTGCGTGTAGATCCAATGCTGGAAGGCGTCGACCGTGGCGATCCAGGGGAAGACCTCGATGATGCCCTGGAGATGCTTGCGGCGGGCGCGTTTGGCGTCGGCCGGATTGTAAAAATTCTCGATGAATTCATTGCCAAGCAGCTCCATGCCCATGCTGGCGACCTCGGCGAATTCAACGGGGGAGCTGCGGTAGGCGAAGAAATCCTCGGCGCGCGTGGCGAGGGCGTGGAAGGCATGGCCCGCCTCGTGCAGGATCGTTTCGATGTCGCGATGGACGCCGACGGCGTTCATGAAGATGAAGGGGAGGCGGGATTCGGAAAGGGTGGATTGGTAACCGCCGGGGGCCTTGCCTTTGCGGTTGGCGAGGTCCAACAACTTCAGGTCGTCCATCTGGCGGAAGCCGGCGGCGAGGCCGGGATCAAGCTGGTCGAAAATGCGCTGGGCGCCCGCGACCATGGCCTCGACTTTCTCGAAAGGGCGGAGGGGCGGAAGGTTGGCGGGATCGACCGCGAGGTCCCAAGGGCGGAGGCGGTCCAAACCGAGCTTGGCTTTGCGCTCGTCAACAAGGCGGTTGAGCAGCGGCACGACATGTTTTTCGATGGCGTCGTGGAATTTGGCGCAGTCATCCGGGGTGTAGTCGAAGCGGCCCCGGGCCTTGAAGGCGAAGTCGCGGTAATTGGAGAATCCGGCGTTGACGGCGATCCTTTCGCGCAGGGCGAGCATTTGGTCGAAGATGTCCTCGAATTTGTCGGCTTCGGCGAGGCGGCGCCTGGCGACGAGAGCCCAGGCCTCCTCGCGGAGGGGGCGGTCGGGCTCCTCGAGAAAGCGGCCCATCTGGACGAGGGTTTTTTCCTCGCCGCGGAACTGGACGGTGAGGCTGCCGGAGAGTTTTTGATATTGCTGGCCGAGGCGGGCCTCCTCGGTTTCGAGAGGGACGTTCTCCTCCCGGAAGAGTTCGACCTGCTGTTTGACGCCACGGTCGAAGACGCCGTAGCGGTCCTGGGAAATTTCACCGCGGAGCGGATGGGCGAGGTAAAGGGATTCGAGCTTGAAGTTCCGGGGCTTGAGCTCGGGCTCGATTTTTTCGATGAACTCGAGGTAGGACTTTTCCGCGTCGGCGTTGTCGGTGTGGCAGGACATGGCGATGTAGCGGCGGGCGCCCTCCTCCTCGAGGGCGGCGGAGAGTTCACCCCAGTGCAGGAGCCATTGCTCGAGGGCGGCGTGCGTGGCGGCGTTGGCGAGGCGGGATTCCAGTTGGTCAAAGAGCGGGCTGAGCTGGGGCCACTCGCCGAGGTTGGCGTCGGCGGGGACAAAAGCGCGGGGTTTGTAGGGCGGGAGATCGGAGAAGGGGAGCAGGCTCATGATGGCGGCGGGTTATTTAGCACAGGAAGGGCGGCGCTCCAACAATTTTGGAAACGCCGCGCGGCAAAACGGATTCGACTCCGAATGGGCGGGCGGGGTCAGGCAAGAATGTCCTTGACGACCTTGCCGTGGACGTCGGTGAGGCGGAACTGGCGGCCTTGGTAATTGAAGGTCAAGCGTTCGTGGTCGAAGCCGAGGCAATGGAGGATGGTGGCCTGGAGGTCATGGACATGAACCTCGTTTTCGGCGACGCGGAAGCCGAGGTCGTCGGTGGCGCCATAGGTGAGGCCCGGCTTGACGCCGCCGCCCGCCATCCAGATGGTGAAGGCTTGGGGATGGTGGTCGCGGCCCTGGCTGCGGCCGAGGGCGACGTTGCTTTCGACCATGGGCGTGCGGCCGAATTCGCCGCCCCAAATGACGAGGGTTTCGTCCAGCAGGCCGCGTTGCTTCAGGTCTTTGACGAGGGCGGCGCTGGCCTTGTCGGTGGCGCCGCAGTTGCTTTTCAAGTTGCCGGGGATGTCGCTGTGGGCGTCCCAGCCTTCGTTGTAGATGTTCACGAAGCGGACGCCCCGCTCGATCATGCGGCGGGCGAGGAGGCAGGCGCGGGCGAAGCTGGGCTTGTCGGGATCACACCCGTACATCTCCAAGGTTTCCTTGCTCTCCGATTTGAGGGACATCAATTCGGGAGCGGAGGTCTGGAGGCGATAGGCCATCTCGTAGGAGGCGAGGCGGGTTTCGATTTCGGGGTCGCCGACAATGCCGAGGTGTTCGCGGTTGAGCTGGTCGATGACATCGAGCGAGTCGCGCTGGAGTTTGGAGTCAACGCCCTTGGGGTTGCTGACATTCAGGATGGGATCGCCCTGGCTGCGGAAGCGAACGCCGGAGTAGAGGGAGGGAAGGAAGCCGCTGGACCAGTTGGCGGAACCGCCGCTGATGCCGGAACCGGTGGACATGACGACAAAGGCGGGGAGATCCTGGGTCTCCGAGCCCAAGCCATAAATGACCCATGATCCCAGGGAAGGGCGGCCGGGCTGGGCGAAGCCGGTGTTCAGGAAGATCTGGGCGGGCGCATGGTTGAACTGGTCCGTTTTCATCGACTTGACCAGGCAGATGTCATCGACGACGCCGGCGAGGTGGGGAAGCATCTCGGAGATTTCGGCGCCTGATTGGCCATGTTTGTTGAACTTGAATTTCGGGCCCATGACGGCGGCGTCGGGGCGGATGAACGCGTAGCGTTGGCCGCCGATGACGGAAGGGGGCAGGGGTTTGCCCTCGAGCTTGGCGAGCTCCGGCTTGTAGTCGAAAAGGTCGAGCTGGCTGGGGGCGCCGGACATGAAAAGGTGAATCACCCGTTTTGCCTTGGGGGTGAAATGCGGCGACCGGGCCTTGAGGGCCTCGGCGGACGAAATGGCGGCGGCGCCGACGGCGGGCGCGAACGCGTTGGAGAGGAGGGCGGCGGCGGCGATCTTGCCGACGCCGAGGCCGCATTCGCGGAGGAACCAACGGCGTGAATTCAGGCCCGGATGGCTGGCCGCATAAAGGGCGTCGTGGCAATTCATATCAGCTTTTTGAGATTGTTTCGTCGAGGTTCAGGAGAACGCGGGCGAGGGCGGTCCATGAGGCCCGCTCGTTGAGTTTTTCGCCTTTGTCATCGCCGGCCAGGTCGGCGGGCTTCAAATCGCCTTTGGAGAAGCGTTCGAGCTGGGCCTCGTAAAATTGCACGAGCTTGGCTTTTTCGGAGCTGGAGGGCGGCCGGGTGAGGCAGCGGCGGAACATTTCCTCCACGACGGCGTCCGAGGGGCGGGACTGGGCGGCGGCCCAGCGGCCGAGGGCGCGCGCGCAATCCATGAAGATCTCGTCGTTCAACAGCGTAAGGGCCTGAAGGGGGGTGTTGGACCGGTCGCGGCGGGCGAGGCAGGCCTCCCCGGTGGGGCCATCAAAGGTCGTGGCCATGGCGAACGGCGCGGTGCGTTTGGCGAAGGTGTATAGGCTGCGGCGGAAACGGTCTGGGCCTTCGCTGACTTTCCATTGCAAGGGGCCATAGGCGCCCTCGGTGGTGATGCCCGGGACTTGCGGGGGAAAGACGCTGGGGCCGCCGATTTTCGCGGCGAGCAGGCCGGAGGCGCGCAGGGCAAGATCGCGGACGGCCTCCGCCTCGACGCGATAGCGGGGGCCACGGGTGATCAGGAGGTTGTTGGGGTCACGCTGAAGGAGTTCTGGAGTGAGGCGGGCGGATTGCTGGTAGGCGGCGCTCATGACGATGAGCTTGTGCATTTTCTTTTGGGACCAGCCCTGTTTCATGAATTCGAGGGCGAGCCAATCGAGCAATTGAGGGTGGGTCGGCAATTCGCCCTGGAAGCCAAAGTCCTCCATGGTGCGGACGAGGCCGCGGCCAAAAAAGGCTTCCCAGTGGCGATTCATGACGACGCGGGCCGTCAGCGGATTCTCCGGCGCCACCAGCCATTTGGCGAAGGTCAGGCGATTGGCCGGGGCTCCCGGGGGAAGGCCCGGCAGAAAGGAGGGCAGGTGCGGAGGAATCACTTCGCGCGGATCGAGGAACTCGCCGCGGTGGCGGCGGAAGGTTTTGCGGCGGTGGCCGGGTTCCCGCTCCCGCATGACGAGGGTGGTGGGAAATTTCGGCATTTCGGCGCGCAGCTTTTCGATTTCCTTGCGGGCGGCGGCCAGTTGAGGGGAGGCCTGCGCAAATGCGCGGAGAAGGGTCTTCTTTTCAGGGGAATCGGAGGCCAGGAGAGCGTTGAGATCGTCTGGCTTGCGTCGGGTGGCGAGGATGGCATACGCATCCTCCTCAAGGGCCGAAGCGGTGGCGCCGGGTTCGGTGGTCGCCCAAACGCGGAACTTGCCGAGCGCGGAGGCGTAATACCGTTCCATGGTCATTTCCAGCTTGAGATCGCCGCCGACGAATGGCTCGGAGAGATTGAAAACCGCGTTATGGCGCTTTCCTTGGCCGCCGTTGCATGACCAACCGCTTTGCAAATCGGAGTCGATGACTTTATCGGCGGTGTTGTTTCCGGCAGCGAAACTTTGGCTGGTTCCATTGAAGGCCAAGGATTTGTCCCCGGCTGAGAGCTTCATGTTGGAAAGGAAAAAGTCGCCGGCGGTCCCTTCGTAGAAAACGCGGCCTGGGCCGTTGCCCGGGAGGCGGGAATCGGGTAGCGCCTCGATGCGCAGCGCCGTCGTTCCCGCGGGCACCCCCGTGAATTTCAGGGTGTAAGTGTCATTCTTGGTGAAGTCGCCCGAGGCGAAGATGACGTCCTCGGCCTCGATGTTGAGAGTGGGGTGGTCGCCGGTGGCTTCCGCAGGGCGAAGGCGTCGCCAAGCAACGGTTTTCGGGGCCTCGGCTCCAGCCCAAGCGCGGAATTTCTTTTCCATTTGCTCCTGGCGTTTCGCCGCGATTGAAGCGCCGAACGAGGCCTCGCTGCCTAGGGTCACGCGAAAACGGCCGAGAGTGTGCTTTCCGCCGTACTCCTGGGCGATGCGGATCGAAACCCGGCTGCCTGCCTCCAGTAAGAGCGGCTCGGCGAGGCGGAGGATGGCGTGGCGGTGCTGGCGGAGGTTCTCCGGCCCGGCGATCGCCCAGCCCGTCTCGTTTTTTCCGTCGAACATTCCGGCGGGCGCAAAGCCGTCCTGGGAGAAGTCGGCTTCGGCGGCGGCGAATTTACTTTTTTGGCCCAGGGCCTCCAGTTCGATCTCGGTGACGACAAAATTCCCGTGGTCAGTGCGGCCGGGCCCGCCTTTCACAACGGCTGGGTCGGGGAGCGCCTCCAGTTGGAGGTGGGTCACTTTCATTGGGCCCGTGTCAAACTGGAGGATGTAGGTGTCGCGGTCGGGGTTTTTGCCGGTCACGCGAAAGGAGCCATCAGAGAGGAATTCCCCGTCGGCGCCCGAGGTGGAAGCGAATTCGGCCTCCGCCGGGGTGCGCCATTCAATCTTCGTGGGAGCGGGAAATTTATCGAGCAGGGCCGATTCCAAGGCCTCAATCTCGCGCATTGTTTTGGCGCGCCTGTCCGCGATGTCCGGCTGTTCAATGTCGAGAATCGGCTCATCCGCATTGTCCAGGAAGGCCATGAAACCATAATAATCCGTTTGCTGGATGGGATCGTATTTGTGGGTGTGACATTGGGCACAGGCCATGGTCAGGCCCAGCCAGGCGGTGGAGGTGACATGGACGCGGTCCACCATGGCGTGGAAACGATATTCCAGAGGATCCGCGCCGCCTTCCTCGTTGAGCATGGTGTTTCGGTGGAAGCCGGTGGCGATGAGTTGGTCCGGGGTCGGGTTGGGCAGGAGATCGCCGGCGATCTGTTCGATGGTGAACTGGTCGAAAGGAACGTCCCGGTTCAGGGCCTGAATCACCCAATCGCGGTAGGCCCAAATCGAGCGGGGGCGGTCCTTTTCGTAGCCATTGGTGTCCGCATAACGCGCCAAGTCCAGCCACCGGCGGGCCCAGCGTTCGCCGTAATGAGGGGATTCGAGGAGGCGGTCCACGAGGGCCGCGTAGGCGTCCGGAGAATCGTCGCGGACAAAGGCGTCGGCCTCCTCGACTGTCGGGGGGAGGCCGATCAGGTCCAGATAAACGCGGCGGGCCAGTGAGTATTTGTCGGCGCGTTCGGAGGGTTGGAGGCCTTCTTTCTCGAGGCGGGCGAGGATGAATCGATCAATTTCATTGCGGGGCCAGTCGGCGCGCCGCACGGCGGGCAGAGGTGTGGGTTGGGGTGGAAGGAAAGCCCAGTGCGCGGTGTATTTTGCGCCTTGAGCGACCCAATCTTTAAGCGTCTTTTTTTGGGCGTCGGTCAAGGGATGCTTGGCCTCGGGCGGCGGCATCAGGTCGTCCACATCGGTCGTGTAGACGCGTTTGATCAGGGCGCTCTTTTCTGGATCGCCGGGGACAATGGCGAGTTCGCCGGATTTGGCGGGCTTGAGCGCCTCATCAGGAAGGTCGAGCCGGAGGCCACCTTTGCGGGTGGCTTCGTCAGGGCCGTGGCATTTGAAACAGATGCCAGAAAGGATGGGGCGGACGTCACGCTGGAAATCGACCTCGGCAGCGGACATGGGCGCGAGGCAGGAAAGGAGCGCGAGCGCCAACCGGCTGGAACTGCGAAAAAAACTCATGTGTTTCATTGGACCGGCCACAGGGCGGCAAAAATTCAATTGCTCCGGCGGAAAATTCGCCACGCCGGAGGAGGTTCACCCCGCCCAGATTACCGCAGGGCAGGAGGGCCAACAAGGGGCAATCGGATTCGGGAGGGTCGGTTCCCAAGTTCGGTTTGTTGCGAGGGAAGCAAAGGACGGTTATGGTTTCCGGATGCGAGGGACCGGCGTGCGGCGTGCGGCGATGGTTTGGGGACTGTCGTTGGGGCTTTGTTTTGCCGCGGAGCCGGCACCGAGCAAAACGGGGCCAAAAATGGATCAGCATTCAACCACGAACCGACTGGCGAAGGAGAAATCGCCGTATCTCCTGCAGCATCAACACAACCCGGTGGATTGGCATCCGTGGGGCGAGGAGGCCTTCGCCAAGGCGCGAAAAGAGAACAAGCCGATTTTGGTGAGCATCGGGTATTCGACGTGCCATTGGTGCCATGTGATGGAACGGGAATCATTTGAGGACAAGGGAACCGCGGCCTACCTAAACGCCCACTTCGTGGCGATCAAAGTGGACCGCGAAGAGCGGCCGGACGTGGACAAGATTTACATGACGGCGCTGCAGACGATGGGGATGGGGGGAGGATGGCCGTTGAACGCGTTTGTGACGCCTGAGCTGAAGCCTTTTTATGGCGGGACGTACTATCCACCCGTGAGCAAGTATGGCCGGCCAAGCTTTCTGCAGGTGCTGCAGAATGTGCATGAACTTTGGACGACGCGGCATGCGGACATCCTGACCTCGGCGGAGGACATCCACAAACAGCTCGCGCAAATCACCTCGCAGGAGCCGGATGACAAGCTGGCGCTGGGGCCGACAATACTGGACCGTGCGGCCAAGGCGTTTGCGCGGGAGTACGATTCTCGGAACGGGGGCTTTGGCGGGGCGCCAAAATTTCCGCGCCCGGCCCAGCCGGCGTTCCTTCTGCGGAACGCGGTCCGGCACAATGACAAGGAGGCGATCCAAATGGTCCTGAACACCTGCGACAAGATGGCGGCGGGCGGGATGCACGACCAGCTTGGCGGCGGGTTCGCCCGATACTCTGTGGACGCGCAATGGCTCGTCCCCCATTTCGAAAAGATGCTCTACGACAATGCGCAGCTTGTTCACCTTTACCTGGACGCGTATTTGGTGAGCGGGGAGGAACGGCATGCGGACGTGGCCCGGGACATCATTCAGTACGTTCTGCGGGACATGACCCATCCGGAAGGGGGATTTTTCTCGGCGGAGGACGCGGACAGCGAAGGGAAGGAAGGGAAGTTTTACGCATGGACGCGGAAAGAACTCGAACAACTTTTGACGCCGGACGAGTTCGCGGTGGCCACGCAATATTTCGGGGTGACCGAAAAGGGAAATTTTGTGGACCACAGCGACCCCGAACCGCTGGAGAACCAGAACGTGCTCAGCATCGTGGAGCCGGAGGCGGGGAAGAACAACGGGCCGGCGCTGGCGTCCGCGAAGAAGAAAATGCTCGAGGCGCGGGGCAAGCGGGTGCGGCCGCATTTGGATGACAAGGTCCTGGCTTCGTGGAATGGAATGATGCTTGGGGCGATGGCGCGGGCCCACGCGGTTCTGGGCGAGGAAACCTACTTGGCGGCGGCGGAGAAGAACATCGCCTTTCTGCGGGCGAAGCTGTGGGACGCCAAGACAAAGACGCTGTCCGGACGATGGAGGGACGGAGCCAAGGACAGCGTGCAACTGCTGGAATCGTACGCGAACCTCGCGGCCGGGACGATCCAGCTTTACGAGGCAACCCTTGAACCAGCGCATTTGGAATTCGCCGTGGCGCTGGCGGACCGGATGGTGGAGCAATTTTACGACCCCAAGGATGGCGGCTTTTACCAAAGCCCCGCTGGCGCGAAGGATTTGATCCTGCGGGTGAAGGACGACTATGACGGCGCGGAGCCGTCGGGGAATTCGGTGGCGACGTGGGTGATGCTGAAGCTGGGGAAGATTTGCGAACGGGCGGATTACGTGGCGGCAGGGGAGAAGACCTTGCGACTATTCGCCGAACGGCTGCAAATGCAGCCGCAGGCGGTTCCGCAGTTGCTCATTGCCCTTGATTTCTCGCTGGAAGAACCGAAGCGAGTGGTGATCGTGGGGCCGGGCCGCAAGGCTCTCGCGCAGGCGGCGCACAGGGCTTACCAACCGAACAAGGTGGTCCTTGGAGCCGAGGGGCCGGTGGAGCCGTTTGCCAAGACGTTGAAATCAGAAGGCAAAGCCCGGGCATTTGTGTGCACGGGAACCGAGTGCAAACCGCCGGTGGCCGAGCCTGAGGAGTTGAAAAAGCTGCTCCGGTAACAAAGGGGTCGGGGGAATTCCCGCCGGGCAAAAGCGGCGCGGCGCGGCGCGGTCCCGCTTCCCGATTGCCGCCGACGGGAGTTCCGGCGAAGCTGGGCGGGATGACGTTTGCGGAAAAGGTCGAAAATCACGCGAGGCGGCGGTTGGTTCTTCCGGCGGGGCGGAAGCCCGCGGAGGAGATTGGACGCTACAAGGAGTTTCTGCGGGTGGAAGGGCACCGGGTCCATTTGCGGCACCGGAGGGGGGAAAGTGGGCATGACGTGGCCAACGCCCGGGCGACCACGTTGGACGTGCTTCTCCGTTCGATCATCGCCGCACTGGAAAAGAACCTTTTGGCCGCAGGATCCAGCGTGCCCAAGTACGCGCTGGTCGCGCTGGGTGGGTATGGCCGGGGGGAGCTGAATCCTTTCTCAGACATCGACATTCTATTTTTGCACGAGACGGACCAAGTGTCCGGAGGGCGGGCGCGGCCCGCCTTGAAAATTCTCGCCGAAGGGGTGCTTTACGTGCTTTGGGACTGTGGGCTGAAGGTGGGGCACGTCGTGCGGAGCGCGGAGGATTGCGTCACCGAGGCAAACCAAAACATGCTGTCAAAGACGGCCTTGATCGAAGCAAGGCTGGTGGCTGGGGATGAGGGTTTGTTCAAGAAGATGAGGGACTTGGTCCTCGCAAGGGCCGTCCGTGGGCATGAGAAAGAGTACATCGAGGCGCGGATTGCCGACCAAGTTTCCCGGAGGGCGAAGTACGGCAATTCAGCGTCGATGCAGGAGCCAAACATCAAGAATGGGTGCGGGGGGTTGAGGGATTACCAAAACCTATTGTGGATGGCTTTTTTCAAGTATCGCGCGGCGAACCTGGAGGATCTGGAAAAGAGGGATTTCATCTCCGTCGAGGAAAAGAAGGCCCTGGAGGCCGCGTATGATTATTTGCTGAAAGTCAGGACGGAACTGCACTACCAGTCCAAGCGGGCCGCGGATGCGCTGCCCAAGTCAATGCAGCCAGCGGTGGCGACGGCGCTGGGTTACCGCGATCCGTCGCCGAGCAAGCGGCTGGAGGCGTTCATGCGGGACCTGTACACCCACATGCGGAACGTCTACCTGATCACGCGGACCTTGGAGCAGAGGCTGGCGCTGCTGCCGGAGCCAAAAAAGCTGCCGTCGCTGCGGGATCTCTTGAAGCGGCGGCGGGACAAGGCGGCGGAGCTGACCGTGGATGGGTTCAAGATTCTGGACGGGCAGATTTTCAACGGGCCGCGCAGCTTCAAGGAGCAACCGCGGCGGATGATGCGGGCGTTTTTGCACGCGCAGGCGCGGGGACTGACGCTGGACCCAGACTTGGCGCAGTCGATCCGCAATTCGCTGGCGCTGGTGGACCAGGAGTTCACGGAGGATCCGCATGTGCGGGACACGTTCCTTGAGATATTGAACCAGCGGGGGAATGTGGCGCCTCCGCTGCGGGCGATGCATGAGGTGGGTTTTCTGGGCAAATACATCCCGGAATTTGGGAAGCTGACCTGCTTGGTGCAGCACGAGTTTTATCATCAGTACACAGCGGATGAACACACGCTGATCTGCCTGGAGAAGCTGGACCAAGTGTGGGAGGCGCAGACACCGCCCTACAGCAATTACGCGCGGCTGCTGCAGAACCTGGAGAGGCCATTTGTGTTGTACTTGGCCCTGCTGCTGCATGACGCAGGTAAGGCTTACCACACTGGGAAGCATGCGGATGTGGGCGGGGAGCTGGCCATTGGGGTGGCGGCGAGGCTGGGGCTGGATGGGGCGACGACGCATTCGCTCCGGCTGATCATTGAGCAGCATTTGGCAATGGTGCAAATCTCGCAGCGGCGCGACTTGGAAGATCCAACCGTGATCAAATCGTTCGCCTCGCAGGTGCAGAGCCGGGAGAACTTGGACATGCTGACCCTGCACACGTTTGCGGACAGCCAGGGGACGAGCGACCAGCTTTGGAACGGATTCAAGGATTCGCTGCTTTGGACTCTGCATCAGAAAACGGCCCAGATGCTGGGCGGCGGCGAGTTCGTGAACGCGCAGCAAACGCATTTGCACGTGCTGCAGGACGAAGTGACGGAACTGCTGCCGCCAACCTTCGCGCCGGACGAGATTGACGCCCATTTCAGCTCACTGCCGCCACGCTATTTCCACATTCGGTCGGCCCGCGAGATTGTGTCGGAGATTGTCATGGCGCACCGGTTCATGCACCTCCAACTGGTGGAGGAGGACAAGGCGCTGGAGCCCGTGATCGCCTGGCACAATGAGCCAGACCGGGGATACACCACGCTCCAGATCTGCACGTGGGACCGCGCGGGATTGTTCGCCAAAATCGCGGGGTCCCTGACTGCGGCGGGGTTGAACATTCTCTCCGGACAGGTGTTCACGCGGGCGGACGGGATCGTGATGGACACATTTTACGTGACCGACGCGAAGTCCGGGACGCTGCCGAAGAAGGAGGAGAAGGAAGCGTTTGAAGGAATCCTTTCGGATGTGTTGACGGGCGAGAGTGACCTGCGGGGATTGATCGCGAAGCTCAAGCCTGTGAAGCCGTTCTACAAATCGGTCGAGGGCGAGACGATTCCGACAGTGATCACCTTCGACAATCAAACCGCGGAAAAGCGCACAATCATTGACCTCGAAACGGAGGATCGAGTGGGCCTGCTGTATGTGATATCGCAGGCGTTCATCGATTTGGGCCTTGACCTTGCGTTGGCGAAGATCGTGACGGAAAAGGGAGCCGCGATCGACAGCTTTTACGTGCGGTATGCGCTGGGTTGGAAGATCGAAACTAAGGAGCAGCAGGACGAGGTTGAAGCTCGGTTGCGGGAAGCGATCGCTTCGCTTCGGTGACCGGAGCGGGTTGGATGGCTGGAGTTCACCGATTTCCGGTTGGGGGGGCAAAAAACAGGCCGGCTCGAAAGCCGGCCTCGCAGGAGCAAAAGGTGGTTAGAGGGCGGCGGCGACAAGGTCGCCCACTTGGCTGGTGCTGTAGCCCATCTTTCCTGCCGCAAGCGTCTTGATTTTCTCGCGGGTGATTTTGATGACGGCTGTTTCGATCGCTTTGGCGGCCTCGGATTCGCCGAGGAAATCGAGCATCATCTGACCGGCGCAAATGGCGGCGAGGGGATTGATCACGCCCTGGCCGGTGTACTTCGGGGCGCTGCCGCCGATAGGCTCGAACATGCTGGCGCCCTTGGGATTGATGTTGCCGCCGGCGGCGATGCCCATGCCGCCCTGGACCATGGCGCCGAGGTCGGTGATGATGTCGCCGAAAATGTTGTCCGTGACAATGACGTCAAACCACTCCGGATTCTTGACGAACCACATGGTGGTGGCGTCGACGTGGGCGTAGTCGCGCTGGATGTCGGCGTAGTCCTTCGCGCCGACTTCGTGGAAGGTGCGTTCCCAGAGGTCCCAAGCAAATGTGAGGACGTTGGTCTTGCCGCAAAGGGTGAGCTTTTTGTCCTTGTTGCGCTTTTGCGTGAGCTCGAAGGCAAAGCGAAGGCAGCGCTCGACGCCGCGGCGGGAATTGATGCTCTCCTGGACGGCGATTTCGTGGGGCGTGCCCTTGAACACAAAGCCGCCGGCGCCGGTGTAGAGTCCCTCGTTGTTCTCGCGGACGACGACGAAATCAATGTCCGCGGGCGTCTTGTCCTTGAGGGGGCAAAACCGTTCGTCGTAAAGCTTGACCGGGCGGAGGTTGATGTATTGCTCCAGTTCGAAACGGAGGCGCAGCAGGATGCCTTTTTCGAGAATGCCGGGCTTGACGTCGGGATGGCCGATGGCGCCGAGCAGAATGGCGGGGAATTTGCGCAATTCCTCGACGACGCTTTCCGGGAGGGCTTCCTTGGTGCGCAAGTAGCGGTCGCCGCCGAGGTCGTAGTCGGTGTAGTTGAGTTTGAGATTGAATTTGCGCGCGGCGGCGTCGAGCACCTTGACCGCTTCGCGTGTGACTTCGGGGCCAGTGCCGTCGCCGCCGATAACTGCAATATTGTAACTTTTCATCGTGCCCTGCCATTGGCAGGAACGGGGATGCTAAAGGTTTGCGGTTTTGTTTCAAGGGAGGAAAAACGCACGGCGACAACGCGCTCGCGCCGCCGGTCGGTTCGGGAATAGGATCGGGGCATGCACACAGGAATTCTTTGGCGGCTGATTGTGTCCACGCTGCTGGCCGCGCCCGCCCTGGCCCTGGACCTGGCCAATGGACTGATCATCAACGCCCCCGGCGCGACTCCGCTGGAACTGAAGGCAGCAGTGATGCTGGGGGAGGAGATCGAAAAGCGGTCCCAAGTCACCCTACACCGGGCGGGCGTGCGTGGACCGGGGCGTGCGGCAATCGTGTTGCAGAGGGCCGATGCAGGGGGTGCGGCCGAGGGATACCGAATTGAGGTGAAAGACGGCGCGGCAGTCATCACCGGGAACGACCCGCGCGGGGTCCTTTTCGGCGTGGGCCACCTTTTGCGGCAATTAAACATGGGCCGCGGGACGGTGGTTTTGGCGGATGATTTTGCAGTGGAGACGGCGCCGAGGTACCCGCTGCGCGGGCATCAGCTCGGCTACCGGCCCAAGACGCATTCGTATGACGCTTGGGATCTGAACACGTGGGAGCAGTATTACCGGGACTTGATCGTTTTTGGGGCGAACGCGGTCGAGTTGGTTCCGCCGCGCACGGATGACGACGCGGACAGCCCCCACTTTCCGCTGCCGCCGCTGGCGATGATGGAGGGGATGTCCAGGTTGGCGGAGGATTACGGGCTGGATGTGTGGATTTGGTTTCCGGCAATGGACAAGGATTATGCAGACGTGAAGACGGTGGAGTTCGCACTGAAGGAATGGGCCGAGGTGTTTCAGAAATTGCCCCGAATTGACGCAATCCTCGTGCCGGCGGGCGACCCGGGGCACACTCGGCCGAAACACCTGCTGGCCCTGCTGGAGAAGCAGACGGCGTCGCTGCGAGCGTTTCATCCCAAAGCGCAGATGTGGGTGTCGGCGCAAAGCTTCAACGCGGAGTGGCTCGGGGAATTCATTGAACTGCTGAAGGCGGAGCCGGCGTGGCTGACGGGAGTGGTGTTTGGACCCCAGGTGCGGGTGAGCCTGCCGGAATTGCGCGCGGCCATCCCGGCGCGGTATCCGATCCGGAATTACCCCGACATCACGCACACGCGGCAATGCCAGTATCCGGTGCCGGATTGGGATGCCGCGTTCGCGATCACGGAAGGGCGTGAATGCATCAATCCCCGGCCGGTGGACCAAGCCGCGATCTTCCGGCTTTTGCAGCCGCACACCATCGGATTCCTGACCTATTCGGAGGGCTGCAACGACGACGTGAACAAGGCAATCTGGAGCGCGCTGGGGTGGAATCCAGACCAGCCCGTGGCGGGGATTCTTAGGGAGTATGCGCGCTATTTCATCGGCGCACGCCATGAGGACACGTTCGCGCAGGGGTTGCTCGCGCTGGAGCGGAACTGGCGCGGGCCGCTGCTGGCCAACGAGGGTGTCTACACGACGCTGAGGCAATTCCAGGAAATGGAACAGGGCGCGGGCCCGGCGGTGCTTGCCAACTGGCGTTTCCAGCAGGGGCTCTTCCGCGCGTATTATGACGCCTACACGAGGGCGCGGCTGTTGCGGGAGACGGTGATCGAGGAGGAGGCGATGGGCAGGCTGCGCGGGGCGGGAGCGACGGGCGCGCTGGCGGCGGTGCGGGCGGCGGAAGAGATCCTGGCAACTTCTCCGGGGGCGGCGCCGGATTGGCGGGCGCGCATTTTTGAGCTGGCGGAGGGGCTTTTCCAGAGCATCCGCATGCAATTGAGCGTGCCGCGATACAAGGCGATTGGAGTGGACCGGGGGGCGAGTTTGGACACGGTGGATTATCCCCTGAACAACGCCGTGTGGCTGAAAGAGCGGTTCGAGGCCATTCGCGGGATGGGGTCTGAGAGGGAGCGGCTTGCAGCAGTGGACGAAATCGTGAATTGGACCAATCCCGGGCCGGGGGGCTTTTACGATGATTTGGGGAACGCGGCGGCGCAGCCGCACTTGGTGCGTGGGTTGCCGTTCGCGGAGGACCCTGCAAGCCTGCGGTCTTCCAAAACAGGATTCGAAGAGGGGGATGTGGTGGATGATCCGGATGAAAAGCCCTTGGGGGCGCTGCGAAAATCATGGCTGGATCACGCCGAATCCTTGGTGGACCAGCCGCTGACGGTGCGGTACACCGATTTGGATCCCCGAGCGAGATACAAAGTGCGGGTGGTTTACGCCGGGGACGCCCCGAAGATGAAGATTCGGATGATGGCGAACACGAAGACGGAAATTCATCCCTTGATCGAAAAGCCGAATCCGGCTCGGCCGCTGGAATTCAAGCTTCCGCCCGAAACCACAAGGAGCGGAACGCTGGAGCTGAGCTGGTTCCGCCCGCCTGGCTTGGGAGGCAACGGGCGGGGCTGCCAAGTGGCGGAAATCTGGGTGATCCGGGAATGATCACGGGGTGGGGAGAACCCAGATGTTGCGGTAAAACACGGGGTTGCCGTGACCCTGCAGCAGGAAAGGACCGCCAGTGGGGTCCTCTTTTTTGCCGTTCCCCGGCGTGTTGGATTTGAGCTCGAGCCTTTCGTAGATGGCCACGCCGTTGTGCTTGAGGGTCAGGATGGCGTTTTTGACCTTGGCGCCGGTGGCGTCAAATTGGGCGGAGGCGAACTCGATGTCGTAGGTCTGCCAAACGAGGGGAGGGAAGCACATGTTGACGGCGGGTTTGGCGAGAGTGTAGATGCCGCCGCATTCGTTGTTTTCACCTTTCAAGCCGAACGAATCAAGAACTTGGATTTCGTAGCGGTCCTGAAGGTAGACGCCGCTGTTGCCGCGGTCCTGGCCGCGGCCCAAGGGCTTGAAGGGCAGGAGGAATTCGAAATGCGCGATGAAGTTAGTGAAGCTGTTTTTGGTTTTCGTGCCTGCGGCAAGGAGATGGCGGCCCTGTTCGTCAAAATGGGCGTTGACCCAGGGGTCGAGGCTGGAACCGTCAAAGAGCACGACCGCGCCAGCCGGGGGCTTGGCGCCCATGGATGGGCTGGTGCGCACCGTTTTCTCCATCGTGAAGGGGCCACCGTCCGCCGTGGTGATGACGATTTTTTCATCCGCCAGTTCGGCGCGGTAGTTGTTTTCGCCGGTGAAGATGATTTTGGCGCCGTCGCGGCGGCCGGGCGTCTCCGTTTTGTATTCCTTGTCCCAACCCTCGCCAGGAAGGCCGCCGCGATAGGTGACCATGCGGAACGCGTCGGCGCCCAGGGCAATGATTTGGGCGCCGCCCCATTCGTTCTTGTATTCACCCTGGGCGGCATAGTCGGGGCCAGCGCTTTGCGCATCGAGATAAGTGGGGACCTTGGGAGGGTCGGCGGCGAGGAGATTTCCGGCCAGGAGGAGCGTGAAGATGGCGGCAAGGCGTTTCATGAGGCGATTAAAGCGGCGGGGCCGGGGAACTAAAAGGCGAAAATGGACGGAGTCTCAGGGGAAAAGCGCCGCTTGAATTTGAGGGCATCCGGCTTCAAGCTGCCCCGGGTTTTAATATGAGTTTGATGCCATCGGCGCGCGCGCCCAAGTTGATTTATTTGTCGGTTCCGCACATGTCCGGGCGGGAAATCCCGTACGTGATGGAGGCGTTCAACACGAATTGGCTGACGTGCATCGGGAAAAACATCGACGAAGCGGAAGCGCTGGTGCGGCAGCGGCTGGGAGGGCACGCGGTGGCGTTGACGAGCGGGACGGCGGCGATTCACCTCGCATTGCGCGTCCTGGGAGTGAAGGACGGGGACGAGGTGCTTTGTTCGGACCTGACCTTCGCGGGAAGCTGCAACCCAATCCTGTATGTCGGCGCGAGGCCCGTGTTCATTGACAGCGATTACGTGTCGTGGAACCTCGACCCCAATTTGCTGGCGGACTTTTTGCGCAAGCGGGCGCGGGTGAACAAGCTGCCCAAGGCGCTGATCGCGGTCCACCTTTTCGGGCAGAGCGCGGACATGGACGCGATCATGGAAACATGCGGGAAGCATGGGGTGCTGGTGATCGAGGACGCCGCCGAGGCGCTGGGGACACTTTACAAGGGACGCCCGGTTGGGACGATTGGAGACGCGGGAGTGCTTTCATTCAACGGGAACAAGATCATCACGTGCACCGGCGGCGGAATGTTTGTTTCGACGCGGGAGGAGCACGCGGAGAAGGTGCGGTATTGGAGCACCCAGGCGCGCGATCCCGGGCTGAACTACCTGCACTCGGAGGTGGGTTACAATTACCGGATGAGCAATGTGCTGGCGGGGATACTGCGCGGGCAATTGGAGGCGCTGGACGAACGGGTGGACCAGCGGAGGTCGGTGGCGTTCCGGTACCGGGATGGGTTAAAGGACATTCCGGGGCTGCAATTGATGCCGCAGGCGGACTATGGATTGCACACGAACTGGCTGAGTTGCTTTTTGGTGGACGCGGCGAAGTTTGGATTGAGCCAGGCGGAACTCATCGAGTTTTTGAAACATGCCAACATCGAGAGCCGACCCGTGTGGAAGCCGATGCATGCGCAAAAGCTGCATGAAAAGGCCGAATGCGTGGGCGGGAAGGTGGGCGAGGACATCAATGGTCGGGGCATCTGTTTGCCCAGCTCGAGCAGCCTCCCATTGGAGGACCAGCAGTTCATCATTGACCGCATCCGCGAGGCGCATGAGCAGGCGAGGGACCGGGAAAAATTTGGGGCATGATCACGGTCTTGTTCACGTCGAGCGGGCGGCGCGCGGAGCTCCTGAATTGTTTCCGCGAAGACGCGGCTGACCTGGGCATTCCGCTCCGCGTCTTGGCGGCGGATTTGAATCCGGAATTCAGCGCCGCGTGCCACCATGCGGACTTGGGGTTGGCCGTTCCGCCCTGTGGCGACCAATCGTACGTGCAGCGACTGCGGGAAATCTGCCGGACGCAAAAGGTGGACCTGCTGGTGCCAACCATCGATCCGGAATTGCGTGCGTTGGCGGAAGCGAGGGATGAGTTCGAGGCCGAGGGAACGAAAGTGCAGGTGTCCTCACCGGACGTGGTGGCAATGGCGCGCAACAAGAAGGCGACGGCGGTGTTTTTGGCGGCGGCGGGAATTCCTGGACCGCGGACAGGGGGTGTTGAGGAAATCCTGCGGGCGCCGGAGAGTTGGCGGTGGCCCATGATCCTGAAGCCGATTGGCGGGAGCAGCTCGATCGGGGCGCATGTGGCGGCGGATTTGGACGAGTTCAAACGGCATTGCGGCTCACGCGATGATTTTCTGGCGCAGGAGTTTTGGAAGGGACGGGAGTTCACGGTGAACCTGTTTTTCGACCGATCCGGAACGATGCGGTGCGCCATTCCGCATTGGCGGAAAGAGACGCGCTCCGGCGAAGTCAGCAAAGGGATCACTGTGCGTGAGCCGAAAATGATGGAGTTGGCGGGGCGGTTGGGCGCGGCGCTGACGGGGGCGCGGGGGGCGCTGTGCTTCCAAGCGATCCTGACGGATGCGGGGGAGGCGGCGATCTTTGAAATCAACGCGCGCTTCGGCGGGGGCTACCCCCTGGCGCACCGGGCCGGCGGGAGATTCTCCAAGTGGCTGCTGGAAGAGGCGGCGGGGCGCGAATGCTCCGCGGGGAACGAATGGCGGGACCGATTAATGATGCTCCGGTACGACGCGGCGGTGTTTGTGGCGGCGCCTGAGGAAGCATGAGGCGCGTGGTGGTCTTTGACATGGACGACACGCTTTTTCCGGAGCGGCAGTACGTGCTGAGCGGATTCCGAGCGGTGGACGCGGCGCTGGCGGGGCGGGGAGCGCCGGGGTTTTATGGACGGGCCCAGGCGCACTTCGAGGGTGGCTCGCGTGGGAACATTTTTGACTTGGTCCTGGCGGAACTGGGCGTGGCGGTGGAACCGGGGCTGGTGGAATGGATGGTGAGGGTGTACCGCGAACATCGCCCGGAATTGTCTTTGTTCGAGGATGCAAAGTGGGCGCTCGATTTTTTTCGGGCACGGGGACCGCTCGGGCTGGTGAGCGACGGGCCTTTGATTTCCCAGCGGAACAAATTTGAGGCGCTGAAGGTCGGCGGTTGTTTTGCGGCAGTGGTCTTCTCGGACGAATTGGGGCGCGACCATTGGAAGCCGTCGCCGTCTCCGTTCCTCAGGATCATGGAGCGGATTCCCGGAGGCGCGGACGAGTACGTCTATGTGGCGGACAATCCAACAAAGGATTTTCTGGCGCCCCGGCAGTTGGGTTGGGCCACGATCCAGGTGGCGCGGCCCGGTGGCGTGCATCGAGCGCCGGCGCCGGGGCCGGAGTTCGACGCGGAATTTGTGGTGGACACACTTTTTGCCTTAGAAAAAATGTGAGGAAGCGCTAGCCTGCGGGGGCCGATCAATGAAACGACTTGTGGACATCCTGCTTGTGCTGCTAAGCGCCCCAATTTGGGGGCCGATCATGCTGGTGGTGGCGTGGCAGGTCCGGCGGAAGCTGGGGTCGCCGGTGTTTTTCCGCCAACCGCGCCCGGGGCTGCGCGGTGAAATTTTCCCGATGATCAAGTTTCGGACAATGACTTCGGAGCGCGACGCCAAGGGAAACTTGCTGCCGGACGCGGTGCGGTTGACGCCGTTTGGGCGTTGGCTTCGGTCCACCTCGCTGGATGAATTGCCCGAGCTGCTGGTGGTGTTGAAGGGGGACATGAGCTTGGTGGGGCCGCGACCGCTGTTGCCGCAGTACTTGGGGCGGTACTCGCCCGAGCAGGCGCGACGCCACGAGGCGAAACCGGGGTTGACCGGTTGGGCTCAGATCAATGGTCGCAACGCAATATCGTGGGAGCAGAAATTTGCGTATGACACGTGGTACGTGGACCACCAGTCGCTGTGGCTGGACTTCAAGATTCTTTTCCTGACCGTCGCACAGGTGCTGAAACGGGAAGGGATTTCGGCGGCGAATGACGCGACCATGCCTGAGTTTATGGGATCGCCCACGAACGAAAAGGTTGGGCAAACGCAGGAGGCGGCAGGGCGATGAAGGCGCGAGGGATCGTGGTTGCGGGAATTTTGGGAGCTGTCTTGGTGGGGAGTGTCTGGCTATTTCCTCGCGTTTGGTACAGCCGGGGCGGGGAAGGCAAGCCCGCATGGTTGGGCGAGAGCACGAACGTGGCGGGGTGGACCTTTGAAGAGGTGCCGATCACCAAGACGGAGGAGGTGGCGTTGGACGCGGATGTCACGCTGAGTGGCACGTTCGCCAAGGGCCGCGAGCGGGTGAGTGTTTTCTCGGCCAAACGATTTTCTGATGATCCGGATGAAATAGGGCTTTTTGTCCACACACCGGACCGATGCTGGGTGCAGGTGGGGTGGAAGATTGAGACGGCCGACCCGGACTTCGTGGAAATTGAGGCGGGCGGGGTGGGGGCCGTGGCGGAACGGCGGATATTCCGTTGGAAATCCGGAGAGCGGCAGTTGGTATATTTCTGGGGCTTGTCCGGCGGTCGGGCGCTGCCGTACCGGCTGGACCACAACCTCTCCATCGCGCATCGGCAGTTGATGAAGAGCAGTTCAACCGCTGGAGCCACGAGGGCGCGCGCGTTTGACGGGCAATTTTGGGGGCGGATATGGGATTGTTTTCGCGACCGGCGGCAGCGGACCGGGCCGAAGCAGTTTTTCCGGATGGCGACGCCGATCTCTGGCACGGACATCGTTGGAGCGGACGCGCGGCTGAAGGAAACGGCGAAGGCGTGGCTGGGGCCGGTGGATTTTGATCAGGACGTCAAGGCTTTTGAGGCGCGGAGCCGGGTCGCGAGCGCCAAATAATTGGCGGCGACGGTGGGAAGGTGGTGGTGTTTCCGGAGGTAATCCCGTCCTTTTTCGCCGAGCGCGCGGCGCTGCTCCGGGGAGAGGGCTTTCAACTTGCGGAGGGCCTCGGCGATGGCAGCCGGATCAGCGCCGGGGACGTGGAAGCCGCCGCCGCTGGCGCTGACTGGATTCTTGCCGGTGTTGCAATAGAGGACGACGGGCAGGCAATGATCCAAGTAGTCAAAGAGTTTGTTGGGACTGATGCCGAATTGGAATATGGGGGCGTTGAGGAAACCTAGTCAGCGCCAGCGCTCAGTTCAAGTGGTCTAAGGAAGGCATGCACAGCAGC
>CAZSXX010000021.1:0-3760 GCA_964611245.1 uncultured Verrucomicrobiota bacterium
GACCTGCTCCTCCAGGAGGGTGGCGTGCTGGCGGAGTTCGGCCTGGGCTTCGAGAAGGGCGCCCTCGATCCGCTTGCGCTCGGCGATCTCGCGCTGGGCTTTGTCGAAGAGGCGGGCGTTGTCGATGGCGATGGCGGCCTGGGCGGCCATGCCAACGACGATCTTTTCGGCCCGTTCGGTGAAGACGCCGGGTTCGGGATGGCCGAAGAAGAGGCCGCCGATGACTTCGCCCGTGCGGGAGACGACGGGGACGGCGAGGTAGCTGACGACGGGGAGGTGGCCCTTGGGCATGCCGCGATGGGGCTCCATGCGGCCGTAGCGTGGGTCCTTCCGGATGTCGTCCACGCGGATGGGGGGCTCACCGCGGAAGGTCGGGCCGAAGAGTGGGGTGGCGCGGGGGTTGCCAAATTTTTCGAAGGCTTCGCGGGGGGCGCCGGAAAGGGTGAAGAGGAGGAAGGATTCACCCTCGGCATTGATGACGTTGTAGAAGAAGGCGCCGAACTTCGCGCCGGTGGATTGGGTGGCGGAGTCGGTGACGGTTTGGACGACGGTTTCCAAGTTGAGCTCGGCGCCGATGACTGTGCCCGTGTGGTTGAGCAATTCCAGGAGGCGGGTCTCCTCCTTGAGGGCGAGGCGGGCCTGGCGGACCTCCTCGACGTCGGTGTTGGTGCCGAACCAGCGGACGACGTTGCCGTGGGCGTCGCGGACGGGGTTGACGCGGGTCAGGAACCAGCGGAAGACGCCGTCGGCGCCACGAAGCGGGAATTCCATTTCGAAGGGGGCGCCGGTGGACAGGGAGAGGTTCCAGCGCTCAATGACCGAGGGGAGGATATCGGGGTCGTGGACGCTGCGCCAGCCCCAGCCTTCCATCTGGGGCAAGGTTGTGCCGGTGTAATCGAACCATTTTCGGTTGTACCAGAATATGTGGCCGTCGGGGTTTGCCATCCAGGCCAGTTGGGGGATGGAGTTGGCCAGAGCGCGGAGCTCCTCCTCGCTGCGGCGAAGGGCGTCCTGGCCGCGCTTGCGTTCGGTGGTGTCGCGGAAGAAGACGGAGAGGCCGGTGGAGGTTGGGTTGGCCTGGATGTCGAACCATTTCGTCGCCGGGGCGTAGAACAGCTCGAAGGCGACATTGACCCGATCGCGGACGGCGCGGCGGTATTCGGATTCGAGGTTGGTGCCGAGCAACTCGGGGAAGTAACTCCAATGGTTCTGGCCGAGGGCGTGGGTGGGATCCCGGCCGAGGGCCAGAAAGATGGAGGCGGCGCTGGGATTCAGATAGGTGATCCGCCAGCCGTGGTCGAGGGCGACGAAGGCGTCGGTGACGCTGTTGAGGACGGAGGTGAGGATTTGGTTGGTCCGGACGAGGTTTTCCTCGGCCTGCTTGCGGGGGGTGATGTCGCGCGAGATTTTGGAGACGCCGACGATGGCGCGGGAGGCGTTGTAAATGGGGGAGACGGTGAGGGAGACATTGAGGGGGGTCCCGTCCTTGCGCACGCGCACGGTTTCGTAATGTTCGATGCGTTCGCCGGCGAGGAGGCGCTTGAGGATGCGGGGCTCCTCGTCGTCGAGCGAAGGGGGGATCAGCATGGTGATCGACCGGCCGACGGCCTCGGCGGCGGTGTAGCCGAACATGGATTCGGCGCCTTTGTTCCAGGTGGAAATGATGGTGTCGAGCGTCATGCTGATGATCGCGTCGTCCGAGGATTCGACGACGGCGGCGAGGTGGCCGCGGAGGCGGTCGGACTCCTTTTGGTCCGTGATGTCCTGGCAATAAACGGAAAGGCCGTCGGGGCCGGGGAAGACGCGGAGGCCGAGGGACCTGCTCAGGGCGGGAAAGCCGAACTCAAAATTGAGGGGGGCCTGGTCCTGGACGGCGCGGCGGAAGTTTTGCTCGACGGGGGTGCCGGCGACGCCTGGGACCACGTCCCAGAACACCATGTCCATCAATTGGTCCCGGGATTTTCCGAGCAGGCTGAAGAATTCCGCCGTGCGGCGGTTGAGATAGGTGAAGCGCCAGTCTTTGTTGAGGACAAAAAAGCCATCGGCGATGCTCTCGAGGATGCTGGTGATCCTGTTCTTGGAGGCCTCCGACTCCTGCTCGGCCCGCCTGCGGGCGAGGAGGACGGCGCGGGCATTTTGCAGGGCGACGGACTTGAGGAGCGCCTCTTCGTGTTCGTCCAAATGCATCAACGCCTCCCCAAAATCTCGGACGCCATTTGGGTGCCGAGGACACGGGCCTTGATTTTGGCGAAGGCTGTTTCGCGGGAAGTCGAGGTGTCGTCGCTGAAAGGGGAGAAGCCGCAGTCGTCGGTGGCGCCGAGTTGGCCGGGGGGGATGAATTCCGCGGCCTCCAAAACGCGGTCCCGGACCTCCTCCGGGGTGTCGACGCGGGGATCAATTGGGGAGACGACGCCGACAAAGGCGGTTTGGTGGGGTTTCAGGAACTCCCGGATGATTTTGAGCACGCGGATGCGGTCGGGTTCGGCGGCGAGGGCGATGTAGAAGTTGCCGGCCTCGAGTTCAAAGAGGCTGGGGAGGAGGTCGGCGTAATCGATGTCGGAGCTGTGGGTGGAGTCGCAGTCGCCGCCGGGGCAGGTGTGGACGCCGATTTTGGCGCGCTCGGCGGGGGAGAAGCGGGAGAGGGCGAGGTTGTTGAGGGCGATGAAGCTGTTGAGGAGGTTTCCCTCCGGATCGAGCTTCACGGCGAGGCGGCCCTCGGTGAAATCGATTTGGACTTTATGGGCGCCATTGGCGAGGCAGCGGCGGATTTCGTTTTCATGTTCCCGGAGAAGGTCGTCAACGAACTGCTCGCGGGAGTAGCCAGGAATATCCTCGGCCGGATACATGAGGCTCAACGCGGAGGCGGAGATGACGGCCTGCTTGACGGGAAGGTTGGTGAGGCGGCGGGCCGTGTCCAAGTAGTGATCCGCATAAACGCGGTAGCGGAACGGGCCTTTGGTGAGGCGGGGCATCCTGCGGACGTGGCCGGCCGCGAAGGGGATTTTGAATCCGTCGGGGGCGGTGTTGGGGAGGCCATGGACGCTGTAGGTCCAGAAGTTGTGGTATTTCCGCTGCTCGCCGTCGGTGATGACGGGGGAACCGGTGGCTTCGAAGGCGGCGATGGTGTCGCGGATGGCGGCGTCATAGAGGGGGTCGAGCTCCGGGGCGGCGAAGTTTCCCAGTTCCCCGATCTGGCGGATGAGGTGCGGAGGCCTTGGAATGCTTCCGATTGGTTCAGTTGGAATTTGCATCGTCGTCGAGTCAGGTTTCGGGAGGGCCAATATATGTCCTTGGACCTTGCGGGGAAATAGGGAGAATCCCTGAGGGGACGCATTGGAGAAAGCCCGACGGGCCGGGGAACGCCTTATGGCGCCGTAGGGTGGGCCATTTGGGACAGCGGACCGGGTGGAGCCGATGGGCATGAGGCGACGGAGCTGATTTTCTGGCTTTGGGAGGGGGCTTCGACTATCCAAATGGGATGCGACTGCGCTTTCCGCTTATGTTGTTGATCCCGGGCCTGCTGGGTTTGGCGCGCGCCTCCGATCCCGCGGCCACCAATGCGCTGGCGCGGGTGACCCCGGCGGCTTGGGAGATTCACCGGCGCGCGTTGGTGATCGATGGGCACAATGACTTTCCGTGGGAGATGCGGACGATGGGGAGCCTGTCGTTCGACGAGGTGGACATGTCCAAGCCGCTGCCGAAATTCCACACGGACATTGACCGGTTGAAGATTGGCGGGGGTGGGGCGCAGTTTTGGGCG
>CAZSXX010000021.1:3770-22726 GCA_964611245.1 uncultured Verrucomicrobiota bacterium
GACGATGCGGACGGGCGGGGCGGCGCGGCAAACGATGGAGCAGATCGATTTCGTGCACCGGATGGTGGAGCGGTATCCGGAAACGTTCGGGTTTGCCCGGACGGCCGAGGAGGTTCGGCGGGTCCGGAAGGCTGGGAAGATCGCGTGCCTGATCGGGATTGAAGGGGGGCATTCGATCGAGAATTCGATGGGGTTGCTGCGGATGTACCACCAACTTGGGGTCCGTTACATGACGCTGACGCATTCGGACAGCTTGAAATGGGCGGACGCGGCGACGGACAAGCCGCAGAGCAATGGACTGTCGGATTTTGGCCGGGAAGTGGTCCGGGAAATGAACCGGCTGGGGATGATGGTGGACATTTCGCATGTGTCGCCGGCGACGATGCACGCGGCGCTGGATGTCAGCCAGGCGCCGGTGATCGCGTCGCATTCCTCGGCGTTCGCGGTGGCGCCGCATCCGCGCAACGTGCCGGACGACGTGCTGCGAAGGCTGAAGGACAATGGGGGGGTGGTGATGGTGAATTTTTTCTCCGGTTTCATCGTGCCGGAGGGGGCGAAGATCATGGCGGGGATGTTCGAGGTGTCGCGGCAGTTGCGGAACCAGTTCCCCGACGAGAAACAATATGACGAAGCGGTGAAGAAATGGCACAAGGCGAATCCGATGCCGGCCGGAACGGTGAAGGATTTGGTCGACCACATTGACCACATTGTGAAAATGGCGGGGGTTGACCATGTTGGGCTGGGCAGCGATTACGACGGGGTGAGCAAGGTGCCGGCCGACCTGCCGGATGTCTCGTGCTACCCGGTGGTGACGCAAGAATTGCTGGACCGGGGTTACAACGAGGAGCAGATCCAGAAGATACTGGGCGGAAACATGATGCGGGCCCTGGAGGAGGCGGAGAAGGTGGCGGCAAGGATTTCGTCGGGCAAAGTAAAAGTCCCTTAAAATGCGGGCGAAAGTTTGCGCCTAGGCAAGAAACTGCGGTGGAGATACGATCCGGCCCATGCGGACGGCGATTTATCCGGGGAGTTTCGATCCAATCACCAATGGGCACCTGGATGTCATCCAGCGGGCGGCCAAGCTTTTCGACAAGGTGATCGTGGCGGTGGCGAAGAACGAAAGCAAAAGCCCGTTTTTCTCGATGGCCCAACGGCAGGAGTTTTGCGCGAAAACGGTGGCGCACCTGCCGAACGTGTCGGTGGACGCGTTCACCGGGCTGCTGGTGGAGTATGTGGAACGGGTGCATGGGGACGCGATTGTGAGGGGGCTGCGGGCAGTGTCGGACTTTGAGTTCGAGTTCCAGCTCGCGCTCATGAACCGAAAGCTGAACGAGCGGGTGGAGACGATATTCATGATGCCGAAGGACACTTACATCTTCATCAGTTCACGGTTGGTGAAGGAGATCGCGCGGCTGGGCGGGGATGTGAGCAGCTTTGTCCCGAAAGTGGTGCAGGAGGGGTTGGCGAGCCGATTGAACGGGCGGAAGAGCACGGTGGTTTAGGGGGCCGCAAAGAAGGGCGCGAGATGCTTGTCACGGGGGTGGAACGCTGGCAGTGTTCCCGCTCTTATGCAGCAGGTTCGACTCGGATTGGCGGGAGCGGGGACCGTGGGCGGCGGCGTTTTTCAGGCGCTGGAACGCAACGGAGCCCTGATGGCTTCACGCCTGGGGGTTGGCTTCCGGGTGACGCAGGTGGCGGTGCGGAATGTGCGCCGGAAGAGGCCCGTGGCCATTCCGGACCGGCTGTTGACGGCCGATTGGCGGAAGATGGTGGAGAATCCGGAGGTTGACGTTGTCTGCGAGCTGATTGGGGGGACGACGCTGGCCCGGGAAGTGGCGCTGCACGCGCTGCGGCTGGGCAAGCCGGTGGTCACGGCCAACAAGGCGTTGTTGTCGCAGAAATATGGCGCGAACCTTTATTCCGCGGCCAGCGTGGCGGGGGGCGTGCCGATCATCAAGGTGCTGCGGGAAGGCTTGGTGGGGAACAGGATCACACGGCTGTACGGAATCGTCAATGGAACGTGCAATTACATCCTGACGCGGATGAAATTGGAGGGGGCGGATTTTGGGGATGTGCTGGCGGACGCGCAGCGGGAGGGATACGCGGAGGCGGAGCCCTCGCTGGACGTGGATGGGCATGACGCGGCGCACAAGATCGGAATCCTGGCTTCGCTGGCGCATGGATTCTGGGTGAACCCCAAGGAGATTTACGTGGAGGGCATCCGCGCGGTGACGAAGCTGGACATCCGTTTCGCGGAGCAATTGGGATACACGATCAAGCTGTTGGGGATTGTGAAGTGCGGGAAGGAACGGAGCGGGAAAGGATGCCGGGTCCAGGTTTCGGTGTATCCCACGCTGGTGCCGAACGCGCATGTGCTGGCGAGCGTGAACCACGTGTTCAACGCGGTTTACGTGCGGGGCGACGTGGTGGGGGACACGTTGTATTATGGGCGAGGGGCGGGGCAGGACGCGACGGCGAGCGCGGTGTTGAGCGACCTGGCGGACGCCGCGCTGGACCAGAAGTGCGGGGCGAAAAACCGCGTGCCGCCGTTCGTGCCGCATGAGCGGAAGGGGGCGGTGATGGAGATTGAGGATGTGGTGTCGCGGTATTACCTTCGGCTGAGCGTCATTGACAAGCCGGGAACCCTCGCGAAGATCGCGGCCATTTTGGGGCGGGCGCGGATTGGGATTTCGTCGGTGATCCAGCCGGAGGGGCATGAAGGGGAAAGCGTGCCGCTGATCCTGATGATCCATGACGCGCCGAACGCGGCGATGACGCGGGCCTTGGGGAAAATCCGGGGGCTGGGAGTGGTGAAGGGGGCGCCGGCGCTGATCCGGGTGGAGAATTTTGATTAAGGAGCAGATGAAGACAGAGCAACCATTTCATGGGTGGCGGGGAGTGATCCACCAGTACGCCCAGCACCTGCCCGTGACCGACTCGACGCCGATCATCACGTTGAACGAAGGGAACACGCCGCTGGTGCGGGCGAAAAATTTCGTGGAGGCAATCGGGGGCGAGTTCGAGCTGTACCTGAAGTACGAAGGGCTGAACCCGACCTGCTCGTTCAAGGACCGGGGGATGACGATGGCGATCTCCAAGGCGAAGGAACGGGGTGCGGCGGCGGTGATCTGCGCGAGCACGGGGAACACGTCCGCGGCGGCGGCGGCGTACGCGGCGCGGGCGAAGATGCGGTGCATTGTGCTGTTGCCGAATGGGAAGATCGCGCTGGGGAAACTGGCGCAGGCGCTGATGTACGGGGCGACGACGATCTCGATCGAGGGGAATTTTGACGAGGCGCTGCGGATCGTGCGGGAATTGGGGGAGACGGGAAAGGTGGAGGTGGTGAACAGCATCAACCCGGTGCGGATCGAGGGGCAGAAGACGGCGGCGTTCGAGATTTGCGACCAACTGGGGCGGGCTCCGGATTTTCATTTCCTGCCGGTGGGCAACGCGGGGAACATCACGGCGTATTGGAAGGGGTACAAAGAGTACCATTCGGCGGGGAAATCGGACCGGCTGCCGAGGATGTTTGGGTTCCAGGCGGCGGGGTCGGCCCCGATCGTGGATGGGGCCCCGGTGGCGGACCCGCAAACGGTGGCGACGGCGATCCGGATTGGGAATCCGGCGAGCTGGCAGGCGGCGCGGTTGGCGCTGGAGGAGTCGAACGGGCACATTGACAAAGTGACGGACGCGGAGATTCTGGAGGCGTACAAGACGATCGCGCGGAGCGACGGGGTTTTTGTGGAGCCGGCCAGCGCGGCGGCATTGGCGGGGGTCATTCAGTGCGCGAGGGCGGGGAAGATACCGAGCGGGAGCGTGATCACGGCGACGATGACGGGGCACGGATTGAAGGATCCGGACTGCGCGATCAAGACGGCCGGATTTGAGCCGATCGTGGCGGCGGCGACGCGGGAGGCGGTGTTGAAGGTGATTGGGCTGTGAATTTTAACTGATTTCGAGAATGGCGTTGATTGTTCAAAAGTACGGCGGGACGTCGGTCGGGAATCCGGACCGGATCAAAAAAGTGGCGGCGCGGGTGGCGAAATACCGCGAGGGCGGGGACCAAGTGGTGGTCGTGGTCTCGGCCATGAGCGGGGTGACGGACAATTTGATCAAGCTGGCCAAGGAGATCATGCCGCTGCCGAGCGAGCGTGAGATGGACATGCTGCTGGCGACCGGGGAACAAACGACGATCGCGCTGACGGCGATGGGGCTGCACGCGATGGGGGTGGACGCGGTGTCGTTGACGGGGGCGCAGGCGGGGATCGTGACGGATGGGGTGCACACGAAGGCCAAGATCCAGAATATCACGCCGAAGCAGGTGCACGCGCTGCTGGATTCGGGGAAGGTGGTGATTGTGGCGGGGTTCCAGGGGCAAACGGCGGAGGGCCACATCACGACGCTGGGGCGCGGGGGGTCGGATTTGACGGCGATCGCGATGGCGGCGGCGCTGGGGGCGGACCTTTGCCAGATTTACACGGATGTGGACGGAGTGTACACGGCCGACCCGAGGATCGTCCCCTCGGCGCGCAAGTTGCCGGAGATTTCGTACGACGAAATGCTGGAGCTGGCGAGCCTGGGGGCGAAGGTGATGCAGTCGAGGTCGGTTGAGTTCGCCAAGAAATTTGGCGTCGTGTTCGAAGTCCGGTCCAGTTTGAATGACAACCCAGGAACGATTGTGAAGGAAGAAACAGCCAGCATGGAGGACGTCGTGATTCGCGGCGTTTCGCTCGACAAGAACCAGGCGAAGGTGACCCTTGTGGGGGTGCCGGACAAGCCGGGCGTGGCGGCGCGGGTGTTCAACGCGCTGGCGGACGGGGCGATCAATGTGGACATGATCGTGCAGAACATCAGCAGCAATTCGGGGACGCCGGCGACTGACATTTCGTTCACGGTGGACAAGCCGGATTTGTTGAAGGCCACGCGGGTGATCGAGAGCCTGAAGCAGGAGATCGGTTACCGGGAATCGGTGGCGGACGAAAAGATTGGCAAGCTTTCGATCGTGGGGGTGGGGATGCGGAGCCATACGGTGGTGGCGGCGAAGATGTACCAGACGCTGGCGACGGAGCGGGTCAACATCGGCATGATCTCAACGAGCGAGATCAAGATCTCCGTGGTGATCGATCTGGCGAAGGGCGAATCGGCGATGCGGGCGGTGCACAAGGCGTTTTTGGGATAAAGCGATGGCCCTGAAAATCACGTACTACCTGGAGGTGATTTCGTCCTGGTGTTATTGGGCGGAGCCGGCGTGGGCCGAGTTGAAGGCGCGGAACGGGAATGAGGTGGCGTTTTCGTGGAAGGTCGCGTTGATGGACGGGGCGGGACTGCCCACTTCCAAAGCGCAGACGGATTGGTTTTACCGGCGCAGCGGGACTGTGGTCCGATCGCCATTCATGCTGAACTCGGGCTGGTTCGATCCGGACCTCAAAGAATACCTGGCGCCGAACTTGGTGGCGGAGGCGGGGCGGGATTTTGGGATTGAGGATGACCGAATCCGGATCGCGATCGCGAAAGCAGCCTTGCGGGACAGGCGAAAGGTGGGGAATTGGGAGGAGGCCGCGCAGATTGGGGCGCAGGCGGCGAATTTGGTGCCCGAGAAGCTGCTGGAGCGGGCGAGGCA
This sequence comes from uncultured Verrucomicrobiota bacterium, assembly GCA_964611245.1. Taxonomy (GTDB): domain Bacteria; phylum Verrucomicrobiota; class Verrucomicrobiia; order Limisphaerales; family SXQI01; genus CAZSXX01. Next base: position 9,391 of record CAZSXX010000021.1, read on the forward strand.
TCCGTCCGTCCTCGAAAGGGCGAGGGCTTCGACGGCGGAATTCCACGGCCTCAAAGTCAGCCAGCGCCCGACGTTTGTGGTCGAGAATGACATTGGGGACCGGGCGGTGTTGTCGGGGTTGGTTTCGGCAACGCCGTTGATGGCGGTGATCGACGCGATGAAGGCGGACGCGAATGCGTATGCCTCGTACGCGGCGCATTTCTCGGGGCCGCCCCGTTCGTAATTGGGGGCCGGCGGGTTTTTAGACCAGCCCTTCGAGAATGGTGGGCAGGCGCTCGAGGCTTCGCTTGAGGGCGGCGCGGGCGATGGAGCGTTCGGTTTCGCCGCGTCCGGGAGGGAAGAGAATGTCCCATCCTTCGGCGGAGACCCATGCCTCCTCGTCGACGGGCTCCGGGTTTCCGGAATCGCCGATTTGGGCGTGGCGGACGAGGAGGTCGGCGATTTGGACGGAGGCGACGATGTTGCCGTAGGAGGAGGCGCGACCGGGTTTGTGGTGATGGAGGGCGGTCTCGACCATGACGGGGGGAAGGTGATGGTGGTCGAGGTAGATGGCGCCGAGTTCGGTGTGGTCCATGCCGAGGACAATCCTCTCCGATTCAAGCTGGGTGGCTTCGCCGGCGTGGACCATGCGATTGACCTCGGCGAATTGCTCGGGGAACGAGGAGGCCATGACGATCTTGCCGACGTCATGGATCAAACCGGCGAGATAATCGCCTTCGTCGATGGTGGTGCCGGTCAGGGTGGTGATCTCGCGGGTCAGGATGGCGGTGGCGATGCAATGCTGCCAGAAATGGCGCCAGGGGAAAGGGGCCTTTCCGGCGAGCTTTTGGAAATCCTCGATGATGGGTGTGACCATGGCGAGTTGGCGAATCTGGCGGACGCCCAGGTAAAAAACCGCCTCCTCGATGCTGTTGACCGGGGTGGTGAGGCCGTAATAAACGGAATTGACGAGGCGAAGCAGGCGTGCGGTGAGGCTGGGATCGCGGCGGATCACCTCGGAGATTTGGGTGGTGTAGCGCTGGTCGGCGTTGAGGAGGTCGCGGAGGGCGCTGTCGATGCTGCGCAGCGAAGGCAGGCGCGCGCAGCCGTGCACGCGTTGTATAATGAGGTCGCGCCCGAACGAGACCGGGGCGTAGGTGGGGGTTAGAGTGATTTCGGACATGTTGACAGACATCCCCTGTATCGGACGGGAGGGATTGGGACTTGAGGAGAAAAAGAGGCCAGGACCAAGAAAAGGTTCGGGGGGGATGGAAACGGGCTCAAGTTTGCGCGGGGTTCGCCGATGAGAGAACCGTAATGCTGGACGACCTCGATCATCTGGTCACTTGCGCCGTCACATCGGTTTTCGCGACGATGCTTGATTTTCCGGTCGTCCGGGAGCCATTGGGGACTCTGATCTCCGCTGGCGAACCGCACATTGCCGGGTCCGTGGGATTCACCGGGACGGTGACCGGGGTGGTGTTCGTCTATTCGTCGACCAGATTCGCGAACCGGATGACCCAAGGATTGCTGGGGCTGAAGAAGCATGAACCCAGTGGGGACGAGATGGTCAATGACGCGATGGGGGAGATCACAAACATGGTGGTCGGCAGCCTCAAGAGCCGTTTCGCCGACCGTGGAATGACCTGCGACCTGACCATCCCGTCGATCCTGCGCGGAGGCCATTTCACCATTGAACCGACGAGCACGAGCCGGCGCCGGATTTGCACGTTCCAGTGCGACGGCAGCCAGGTGGTCGTGGAAGTGCTCCTGAAATCCGCCCCCGCGGAAGCCGCTTTTGCCGTATGAGACCCCGAATATTGACCGTTGATGACAGCAAGACGATCCGCCTGATCGTGGCCAAGGCTCTGCGGTCGCACGACTGCGAAGTGTTCGAGGCGGCCAATGGGAGCGAAGGGCTCGCGATGGCGGAGCGGGAACGCCCGGACGTGATCATCCTGGACCTGACGATGCCGGTGATGGATGGGGCGGAGATGCTCGCGAAGCTGAAGGCGAACCCGGATTTGAAGGGAATCCCGGTGATCATGCTGACGGCGGAGGCGGGACGGGAGACCGTGCTGCGGATTGCGAAGATGGGGGTGCGGGATTACCTGATCAAGCCGTTCAAGGACGAGGCGTTGGTGGAGAGGATTGGGCGGGTGGTGGAGTTGAGGGAGAAGGCCGAAGAGATCACGCCGAAGCGTTTTGACGAGCCGCTGGCGGTCCTGGTGGTGGATGACAAGCCGGCCATTGTGGAGCAGATCCGCAACGGGTTGGCGGACACGACGTGGAACATCCAGTCGCGGCCGACGCCCGCGTTGGCGATGGACTATTGCAATGGGACGGTGCCGGACGCGCTTTTGGTGAGCCTTTCGCTGCCGGACGGCGGGGCCTACACGCTTTTCCGGCAGGTGCGAACGAGCCCGCGCCTGAAGAGTTTGCCGGTCTTCGCCCTTTCAGTGAAAACCGCGGCGGATGAGCAGGCGCGGGCGCAGCAGGCAGGGTTCACCGGGATATTGACGAAGCCGATCGACCCGGAGGAGGTGAAGGTGAAAATTGCGCGCGCGCTGAACCTCGACACGTCGTACCGGTATTTCGAGAGCCGGAATGGGGTGCTGGTCCTGAGAATCCCGGGCGCGTTCACGAACCACATGGCGAACGAGGTTGGCACGCACCTGAGGACGAAGCTGGCGGACGCCGTGGATTCCGGGGTGGACCGGATGATAGTGGACATGAGCCAGGTGACGAAGGCGGACATCAGTGTGATCAAGCTGGGGTTGAGCATCACGCAGCTCTGCACGGAGCTTTCGCTCAAGCAAAAGATGATTGGCTCCGATGCAGTATGTCGGGAATGCAAAAACTACGAAGAGACCAAGAATTGGCAATTTGAGAATGATTTCAACGAGGCCCTGAACGCCCTGGAAGGGGGTTCGCTTGCTCCTGCCGCGGCATGACCGATGGATCGGCGCCCGGGCTTTGGCCCGGGGAAGCGCGGGAACAGGGATTGGGTCAAGGACGACCTGGAAGCATGAACATTACAATCTGTGTTGGATGCACCGCCGTTGCGGTGATGTGGATGGGAGCCAAGCCGGGGGGATACCTCGGGAAGGTGGGGCCCGCCCCGCTCCGTTTCCAGGCGCCAAGCCGAGGGCAGGACGCCTTGGTGGCGTTGCCGCCGCTGGCCATGTCCGACCCGCCGCCGGAGCCCGAAGAGTATTATGGACCGCCGTTGCCGCCGGACGGGATGATCGTGACGGAGGCCTCGTCGGAGCCCGCGCCGGAGCCTGTGGCCGTTCCGGTCGACCCGATGGCAAACCTCTCCCCGCAAATGTTGATCCAGTTTTTCAGCGGGACCAACCAGGACTACACGGTCGTTGCCCCCTACCAGTTCAGTCCGCCCCCGGCGCCGAACATCCCGCCACCACCGAGCAAAGCCACCTATTCCACTAAATGAAACGAGCGTGTTTTCTGATCTTGCTTGCCCTGGGGCCGGCCATTGGTCCCGCCACGGCGGAGGACGCACCGGCGGAGAATGTGGCGCAAACCAGCGCGGTCGCCGAGGCCAAGCCGGCGGGCCCCGCCGAAACGCCGGCCGCGGCGGAGCCGACAGAGCGGGAGATCATCGACGCGCAGATATCCAAGAACGTGACCGAGGTTCTTCAATCCACGCTCGAGATGGTGAGGACGCTCCGCTTCCAGAAAAACTATGACCTGGCGGAGAAGCAGGTGAGCAATTTGCTTGGGGAGGACACGCCACTGGAGATCCGGCGGCAAAGCATGCTTGAAATGGCGTACATCTGCCAGGACACGATGCAATTGTCCAAGGCGCAGCAGATTTACAACGAGTATGCGCGGAAGTTCCCGAAAGACCCGAGCCTGCCGGAAGTTTGTTTGCGGCAGGGAACCTTGTACCGGCAGATGGGAGCGCACAACCTCGCGCTGGCGAAGTATTACCAGGTGCTGAACTACTCGCTGAACTTGAAGCTGGACCGGCTCGAGTATTACCAGGCGCTGGTGATCAAGGCCCAGACGGAGATTGCGGAGACCTACTATTTGCAAGGGAAGTTCGCGGACTCGGTGGAATATTTTTCGCGGCTGCTGACGCTCGACAGCAAAGGACTGGACCGGGCGGGATGTTTGTTCAAGCTGGTGCGGTCACTGGCGGCGCAGCAGGAGCATGCCCGGGCGGCGGCGCAGGGGCAGGCGTTCCTGCAGTTGTATCCGGACAGCACGGAGGTGGCGGAGGTGCGGTTTTTGCTGGCGGATTCGTTGAAGAAACTGGGGCGCAACCGGGAATCGATGCAGCAGGTGCTGCTGCTGTTGCAGTCGCAGCAGAAGCAGGCGCAGAAACATCCGGAGCTTTGGGCGTATTGGCAGCAGCGGACGGGCAACGAGATCGCCAACCAACTGTACAAGGAGGGGGATTACATGAGCGCGCTGGAGATTTACCTTGGGTTGGCGAAGATCAGCGCGGCCCCGGCCTGGCAATTGCCGGTCTGGTACCAGATTGGGCTGGTGTATGAACATTTGAAGCAGCCGCAGAAGGCGGATGAGATGTATGACCAGATTCTCAAGCGGCAGGTGGAGGTGCGGACCGACGCGGGAACGCCGGGGTTGATCGCGTTGCTGGACATGGCGCTGTGGCGGCGGAATTACCTGAAGTGGGGCGACAAGGCGGACAAATCGCTGCAGACGTTGAACGTGCCCGCGCCGCCGGAGGAGAGGGCGCCGGAAGTGTCGACTAACTAAGGAACCGGAGCCAAAGGCCGGAGAGGACCGCGACGGCGACCGCGGCCAGGACATCATCCACCGTGACCCCCCAACCGCCAGGCAGGCGCTGGGATTCGCGGATGGGGGAGGGCTTCCAGATGTCGAAGAGGCGGAAGGCCAGGAGGATGGACAGGGAGATTTTCCAGTTGCCGTCGGTGAGATACCACAGGGGTTCGCGAAGGCCATCCACAGCGATCCAGCCGCAAAAGCAAATGGGGATGGCGATGATTTCATCGATGACCACGGAGCCTGGATCGCGTTGATTGAGCAAGCGTTCCGCGTCCCCGGCGCAGAGGACGGCGAGGAAGACGCTGAAAAGAGTGGCGGCCGCGAACAGGGGCAGGTTTCCCGGGATGAGGAGCGCGAGAAAGAAGGCGAATCCGAGGCCGGAGCCGAAGGTGCCCGGGGCCCAGGGGACGCGGCCGATTCCAAGGCCCTGCGCGAGCCAGAGCGTGATCCGGTCCCTAAATGTCATCCAGATATAATTGGCGGTTTTTCCAGAGGTAAAATCCCCCCGAATAGGCGGTCAAGAAGACGGCGACCCAAAGGGAGGCGTGCGCAAACTGGGGAGCCCACGAGGCAAAGACCGGCTTGGTCCAGGCGCCCCATTCGGGAAAGCTGCGGACGACGAGGATGGAAAGGATGGCGACGATCTGGGAGATGGTCTTGTGCTTGCCGTAGCGTTCAGCGGCGAGGACTTTGCTCTTGCTGGCGGCGAGCATGCGGAGGCCGGTGATGGCGAGTTCGCGCGCGACGATGACGACGGCCATCCAGGCGGGCATGGTGTTGTCCCCGACAAACGCAATGAACGCGGAGCAGACGAGGATTTTGTCCGCGAGCGGGTCCATGAGGATGCCGAAATTGGTGACGAGATTGCGGCGGCGGGCGATTTCGCCATCCCAATAATCAGTGAGGCTGGCGAACCCAAAAAGCAACAGGGCGGCGGAATCGGAGAAGGGCCAACGGGCGAAATAGACGACCAAGAACGCCGCCGTCAAGACGAACCGCCCAACGGTGAGCTTGTTTGGCAGATTCATTTCAACATCATGGCAGGTTGCGCTGTTCGTCTCTTAAAGGGCGGTGGCGATCAAGTCATAATTGGTGTGGCCAACAATGCGGACGCGCGCGAATTCGCCGACGGGGAGGCTGTGTCCCCGGACGTAAACGCGGCCGTCGATGTCCGGGGCGTCGGCCTCGCCCCGCGCCACGAGGTATTTTCCCTTGAGGGCGCGGTGATCATCGGTTCCGCGGATCAAGCCGTGCTCCCAGGACGAAACGTCGGCGCCGCGCAGTTCGGATTCGGTGGCGGGCTTTTCAACGAGGACGCGGACCTCGCGGCCCACGAAAGATTCGGCGATGGACCGCGAGACAGCCAATTGTTCGGCCATGGCCCGGTCGCGGCGTTGCTTCTTCACCCGGTCGGTGAGTTGGCTGGACATTGAGCCGGCGCGCGTGCCGTCCTCGTGGGAGTAGGTGAAGACGCCCATGCGCTCGAAGCGGGCGGCGCGGATGAACCGCAAGAGCTCCTCGAAGTATTCCTCGGTCTCGCCGGGGAAGCCGACGATGAACGTGGTGCGGAGGGCGATGCCGGGGATGCCGGCGCGAATGCGGGCGACGAGTTTTTCGATGTACTCCTGCGTGGTTTCGCGGCGCATGCGCTCGAGCATGGTCTGATGGATGTGCTGCAGGGGCATGTCGACGTATTTGGCGACCTTCGGGCAGGCGGCGATCGTTTGGATCAGTTCGTCGGTCCAGTGGGCGGGATGCGTGTAGAGAAGGCGGATCCAGAAGTCACCCTCGAGTGCGTTGAGCCCGCGAAGGAGGGTGCAGAGAGTGGTGGCGTCGGCGGGCAGGGCTTTGGCGGCGGCGGAGAATTTGTCCGGGGCGGCGATCGAGCCGGCGCGGTCCGGGCGCAGGTCGAGGCCGTAGTAGGTTGAGTCCTGGGAAATGAGGTTGATTTCTTTGACGCCCTGGGAAATGAGCTCGCGGGCCTCGCGGATGATGTCGGGCTGCTGGCGGCTGCGGTGGGCGCCGCGCATGCGGGGGATGATGCAAAAGCTGCAGGGATGATTGCAGCCCTCGGCGATCTTGAGGTAGGCGAAATGTTTGGGTGTGAGCCGGAAACGGGGGGTCTGGTAATCCGGGATGTAGCGTGGGCGGGCGGCGACATTCTGGATGGGGGCGGTGGGAGCGGCGGGGGCCACGGCGGCAGGGGTGTGTTCGTGGCCGTGATGATGATCGGGGCGGGACAAGTCGAGCTTTTTGATTTCGGAGGCGACTTTTTTGCGGGCGCGTTTGGGCGGCGGGTTGGCAAGCCGTTGCGCGCGATGGGCAATGGCCTGGGAAACGATTTCAGGGATCTGCTCGACCTGGTCGATTCCCATGAAGGCGTCCACCTCGGGCAGGAGCTTTGGGAGCTCCTCGCGGAAACGTTGGGGGAGGCAGCCCGAAACGATGAGGCCCTGGCCGCGATTCTGGGCCTCGCGGAGCTCGCCGGATTGAAGGATGGCGTCCACGCTCTCCTCCTGCGCGGCGTCGATGAAAGAACAGGTGTTGACGATGACGACATCGGCGCTGGCGGCGTCATTGGTGATCTCGACACCGCTTTTCATGAGCGAGCCGAGCATGATCTCGGCGTCGACCAGGTTTTTGGCGCAGCCGAGGGAAATGAGACCGACGCGCACCGGTTTTATTGAATCCTTCAAGTGGCGCACAAGTTACGCGCTTGGGTGGAAGTGGCAACTTTCAATTGGGGCCGGCGAACTTCACTTTTCGACTTTCGAGGGAGGGGGGCAAAGATTAGGATTTCGGGCATGCCTACTATTGCCGTCCTTGGAACGATGGACACGAAAGGGGAGGAACACGCTTTTGTGGCGGATTTGATCCGCAAGCGGGGACACCAGGTTTTGGTGATCGATGTGGGGGTGCTCGAGGACCCGAAGTTGAAGCCGGACATCACGCGGGAGGAAGTGGCCTCGGCGGCGGACGCGAACCTGAGCGAGATTGTGGCGCGGCGGGACCGGGGAGAGGCGGTGGCCGCGATGTCGCAGGGGGCGCCGATCATTTTGTCGAAGCTGGCGCTGGAGCGGAAGATTGATGGGGTGATTTCGTTGGGGGGAGGGGGAGGCACGGCGATTGGAACGGCGGCGATGCGGGCGCTGCCGATCGGGTTCCCAAAAATCATGGTGAGCACTTTGGCGAGCGGGAACACGGCGCAGTATTTGGGGGTGAAGGATGTGGTGCTGTTCCCGAGCATCGTGGATGTGTCGGGGTTGAACCGGATTTCGCGCGTCGTTTTGACGAGGGCGGCGGGGGCGATCTGCGGAATGGTGGAGATGGCGCCGCCCTCGATGGGGAAGGACAAACCGATCATCGTGGCGAGCATGTTCGGGAACACGACGGATTGCGTGACGCGGGCCCGGGCGGTGTTGGAGGAGGCGGGCTACGAGGTGCTGGTGTTCCATGCGACGGGGAATGGGGGGCGGACGATGGAGTCGCTCATTGAGGCTGGGTTGGTCGCGGGGGTCCTGGACGTGACGACCACGGAGTGGGCGGACGAGCTGGTGGGCGGATTTTTGGGCGCGGGACCGACCCGGCTGGAGGCGGCCGCCAAAACTGGGACGCCGGCGGTCGTGACGCCCGGTTGTTTGGACATGGTGAATTTCCACGGGCCGGACTCGGTGCCGCCGCGATTCCAGGGACGGCGGTTTTACCAGCACAATCCGCAGGTGACCCTGATGAGGACGACGCCCGAGGAGAACGCGGAGCTGGGACGAATCCTCGCGCAGAAGCTCAACGCCTCGGAGGGGCCAGTGAGCGTGCTGATTCCCCGCAAGGCGATCAGCGTGATCAGCGCCCCAGGGCAGAAGTTCCATGATCCGGACGCGGATCGGGCGCTCTTTGAGGCGATCAAGTCGAACCTGAGGCCGGACATCGAATTGATCGAGATGGACGCGGAGATCAACGCGCCCGAGTTCGCGGAGGCGTGCGCGCGAACGTTGCTGAAGAACATGGGGCCTCGCCGGTAGTTTCGCGCAACGATTGGGAGGAGGCGGGAAAAAGTTGATTTTTGGGCGGGAGCGGGAAGAGTAGGGGAGATCCGCAACGCATGATTCAACTTCGACCTGAGGGCAGATTTTTCCTGCTTCTATTCTGTGCCTGGCTCACCGCGAGCGCCGTAGCCCAACAAACCGGGATTCTCCGGGAGGTTTACGAAAACATCCCCGGGGGCTCCGTGTCCGACCTGACCTCCCATGCGTCTTTTCCGGGGAGCCCAACGGCGGAATTTGTGGAGAGCGTGTTCGAGGCGCCGGTCAATTTCACGGACAATTATGGGCAGCGGATGCGGGCGCTTCTGATCCCGCCGACGACGGGGAGCTACACGTTTTGGATTTCGAGCGATGATGGCTCGGCGCTGTATTTGAGTTCGGACGAGGACCCGAACAAGAAAGTGCGGATCGCCTTCGTCACGTCGTGGACGAGTTCGCGGGAATGGACGAAGGAGGCGAACCAAAGGTCGGCGGCGATCACGTTGACGGCGGGGAAGCGGTATTACATCGAGGCGCTGCAGAAAGAAGGGGGTGGTGGCGACAATTTGGCGGTGCGGTGGCAGTTGCCGAGCGGCGTGATTGAGGAGCCGATTCCTGGGGCGCGGATGATTCCGGTCGGCCTATCGGCGCCGGTGATCAGCGCGCAGCCGCAGAATGTCTCGGTGGTGGAAGGAGGGTCCGCGGTGTTCGAGGTGCGGTTGGCGCGGAACCTGGGCTCGACTTTCCAATGGCAACGGAACAGCGCGAACATTGACCACGGCACGAATGCGTTGGTTTTGGTTGGACCGGTCGGCCTGGCGGACAACAACGCGCTGTTCCGGTGTTTCATCACGAACGCCTATGGATCGACGAACACTGTGGCGGCCCGGCTGACGGTGACGCCGGATGTGACGCGGCCGACGCTGGGTTCGGTGGGCAGCCTGGGGGATCCCTCGATCTTGACCCTCATTTTTTCTGAGCGCGTGGAGGCGGAGAGCGCGACGAGGGCGGGGAATTACGCGATCGACCCCGGGATCGAAGTGCGGACCGCGATGTTGGGGCGGGATGGCCGGACCGTGGTCTTGACGACGTCGGCGATGGCGCCGGGGGTGAACTACACATTGACGGTGAACGGAATCCGGGACTTGGCGACGACGCCGAACACGATTTTGGAGGGGACCCGGCAGACGTTCTCGATCGACGCCAAGCCGCTGCGGATCGACTTGCTGCGCGCGAGCCCGGACCCAATCGGGCCGTCGTCGCGGCACACACCGCTGGTGATTTCGGAGATCATGCACCACCCGGCGAAGCGCTCTGACGGGCGGAACGTGGAGTACATCGAAATCTACAATTCGAATCCGTACATCGAGGACATCAGCAATTTTCGGCTGACCGGGGCGGTCAACTTCACAATTCCGGAGAACACGATCCTGAAAGGGCAGAGCTATCTGGTGATCGCGCCGTCACCCGACGACATCAAGGCTGTTCACGGGATCACGAACGTGATGGGGGGATTCGAGAGCGGGTTGAGGGGCACGCCGGGGAAGATTTCGCTTTGGAACAGGCTGGGGGCGGAGTTGCTGGCTCTGGAGTATGACGACGACGCGCCGTGGCCGGCGGCGGCGGATGGCGGGGGGCACTCGTTGGTGTTGTCCCGGCCCAGCCTGGGCCAGAGGAATCCGGCGGCGTGGGGGGCGAGCGACGTGATTGGGGGATCGCCGGGAAGGGCGGAGACGTTGCCGGCGAATCCGTGGCGGACGGTCCAGATCAACGAGTTCCTCGCGCACACGGACGATCCAGTCCTGGATTACATCGAGCTGCACAATTACTCCACGGCGCCGGTGGATTTGTCGGGATGCGTGCTGACCGATGACGCCGAGACCAACAAGTTTGTCATCCCCGGAGGGACCGTGATCGCCGCGGGAGGATTCACCGCGTTTGACCAGGTGGCGTTGAATTTTTCGCTGAGCTCGAGCGGGGAAACGATTTTTTTGAAGAATCCAGCGGGGACGCGGGTGTTGGACGCGGTGAAGTTTGGGGCGCAGGAAAATGGGATCGCGTTCGGGAGACACCCGGACGGCGCGCAGGAGTTCCGGAGGCTGGGCGCCCAGACGATGGGGTTGCCGAACGCGCGGCCATTGGTGTCGGAGGTGGTGATCAACGAGATCATGTTCGCGCCGATCAGCGACAATGGAGAGGACGAGTTCATCGAATTGCACAACAGGTCGGCGAATCCAGTGGACCTTGGGCGGTGGAAGCTTGGGATAGGGATCGATTACACGTTTCCGATCAACACGGTGTTGGCGCCGGGAGGGCATTTGGTGGTGGCGAAAAATGTGGCCCGGATGCTGGCGAATTATCCGGAATTGAATGGGGGCAATACGCTGGGGAATTACGGCGGCTCGTTGTCGAATGGCGGGGAGCGGGTGGCGCTGACGAAGCCGGACGAGATTCGGACGCTGGACAGCCAAAACAGGCCGGTGACCAACCGGATCGACATCATTGTCGATGAGGTGAACTACGGCCCGGGCGGGCGTTGGGGGCAATGGGCCAAGGGCGGGGGGAGCAGCCTGGAATTGATCGACGCGAGGGCGGACAAGGGGCTGGCGCCGAATTGGCGGGACAGCGATGAGAGCGGGAAAAGCGCGTGGACGACCGTCGAAGCGACGGGTGTTTTGGACCATGGAAATGGCAACGCCGACTCCCTCCAGATCATCGCGCAGGGGAGCGGAGGGGAGTACCTGGTGGACAATGTGGAGGTGATCCCGTCGGGGGGAGTGAATTTGGTGGCCAACTCGACGTTTGAAAGCGGGCTGGCCGGGTGGGTTCCGCAGGGGAACCATGTGCGGTCGAGCTTGGAGAACAGTGGATTCAGCAGCGGAAAATCGCTGCACGTGCGGGCCACCGGGCATGGGGACACGGGCGCGAACCGAATCAGGACGGCGTTGACCAGCGGGCTGAACAATGGACAGACGGTGACGATCCGGGCGCGGGTGAAATGGCTGCATGGGCATCCGGAGTTGCTGTTCCGGCTGCGCGGAAATTATTTTGAGGCCACCGGGAACATTCTGACCGTGAAAAACCTTGGGACGCCGGGGCGCGCGAACAGTCGGGCGGTGGCCAACGCGGGGCCGGCGATCACGAAAGTGTTCCACAGTCCGGTGGCGCCGACGGCGACGCAGGCGATCACCGTGGTGGCGCAGGTGGACGATCCGGACGGCTTGGCGTCGCTGGTGGTGAAGTACCGGGTGGACCCCTCCACCAACACGGCGCTTCTCAACATGGCCAACAACGGGGCCGGGCTGTACAGCGCGACGATCCCGGCCCAGCCGAGCGGGACGCTGGTGGCGTTTTTCATTGAGGCGACCGACCACGCGGCCCCCCCCGAAACCACGACGTTTCCGTCCGACGCCCCGGCGAAGGAATGCCTGGTCCGTTGGGGGGATCCGTCGCCGAATGGGCTGCTGGGGACGTACCGGGTGTGGATGACCAAGGCGACGTTTGACACGTGGTCCAAGCGGGAAAAGCTGAGCAACGAGCCGCTGGACATCACGTTTGCCTATGGCACGCAACGGGTGGTTTACAACGCCGGGGGCGAGTACGCGGGGAGCCCTTACCACTCGCCCGGATACAACACGCCGACCGGGAATGTGTGCGATTACGTGCTGATTTTTCCGGAGGACGATTTGATGCTGGGGGAGACGGACATGGCGCTGCAATGGCCGGGGAACGGAGGGGGCGACAACACCTACCAGCGGGAGGACACGGCTTATTGGATTGGCGGGGAAATCGGGCTGCCGGTGTGTTACCGGAGGCACGTGAACCTGTACATCAATGGGGTGCGCCGCGCGGAGGTGTTCCAGGATGTGCAGCAGCCCAACGGGGACATGGTGACGGAGTGGTATCCGGACGGGAAAGACGGGGACCTTTACAAAATCCAGCTGTGGTTCGAGTTTGACGACGCGGCCAGCACGTTCTCGGCGGTGGGCGCGAACTTGGGGAACTACACCACGACGGGAGGGGCCAAGAAGCTGGCGCGTTACCGCTGGAACTGGGCGAAACGGGCGTTCAAGGGGTCGGCCAACAACTACACGAACCTTTTCAAGCTGGTGGACGTGGTGAACACGACGGCGAGCGGGGACGCTTACACCCGGCAACTGCGTGGGACGATGGATGTGGACAACTGGCTGCGGACGTACGCGGTGGAACATATTGTCGGGAACAATGACAGTTACGCGTACGGGGGCGGGCAGAACATGTACACGTACAAGCCGACGGGGGACCGGTGGAAGCTGTTGATTTGGGACATCGATTTCGCGTTCGCGTCGCTTCCCCCCGACAGCGACCTGTTCAACGTGGGCGGCGGCGGGGTGGGGCCAAACCTTGGGCACGCGCCATTCCGGCGTGAGTACTGGCAGGCGCTGGAGGACGCGGCGAACGGGCCGTTGACCGCCGCGCGGCACGCTCCCTTGCTGGATGGGAAGTACACGGCGCTCCGCGCGGCGGGGGCCAATGTGGAGGCGCCCACGACGATCAAAAACTACCTGAGCCAGAGGAGG